>CAZNYG010000048.1:0-16066 GCA_964577205.1 uncultured Elusimicrobiales bacterium
TCAATGTTGATGCCGTTCCTGGCAAGCGTGCTGAACATCGTAGCCGCGACGCCCGGATGGCTCTTCATGCCCACGCCGATAATGGAGACCTTTGCCACCTTGTCGTCGCAGATGACAGCCCCGGCGTCGACATCCTTCCGGTATTTTTCGATGATAGCCTGGGTCTTTTTAAGGTCGGCGCTGTTCACGGTAAAGGATATATCGTTCATCTTGTCCACGGCCTGCGACTGGATGATCATGTCGATGTTCACGGCATTTTTTGCCAGCTCGGTGAACAGGCGGGCCGCGATGCCGGGCCGGTCCGGAACGTCGGTGATCGAGATCTTTGCCTGGTTCTTATCAAAGGTGACTGCGGAAACTACGACTTCTTCCATCGAAGACCTCCGGGAACGAAGGAACTTTGCGACCTTTTCCTCGCTCGTGATAATAGTGCCGTTATTATGCGTGAAAGTCGAACGGACGTGAATGTCCACTCCGAATTTTTTCCCGACCTCGATACTGCGCGCCTGCATGACCTGCGCGCCGGTGCCGGCCATTTCCAGCATTTCTTCATACGACAGATAATCGATCTTCGTCGCATCTTTTACCAGGCGGGGATCGGTCGTATAGACGCCGTCCACGTCCGTGTAGATCTCGCAGCTGCCCGCCTTAAGCGATGCCGCCAGCGCCACCGCGGTCAGGTCCGATCCGCCGCGCCCGAGCGTGGCGATATCCTCGTTCGGATTGATCCCCTGGAATCCCGCCACCACGACGATGCGCTTTTTTCTCAGTTCGCGGTCTATCTTGGTGGGAATAATTCGCGTTATGCGAGCCCGCGTGTGCGAAGTATCGGCGAAAATGCCCGCCTGAGGGCCGGTCAGTGAAATAGCGTCTTCGCCCTGCGCTTTAATAGCCATGCACAGCAGCGCGATCGAAACCTGTTCGCCGGTCGCCAGAAGCATGTCCATTTCGCGGTCGTCGGGATCGTTCGTTACGCCTTCGCACATGGCGATAAGGTCGTCCGTCATGTCGCCCGGGGCGGAAACCACGACAATAACACGGTTCCCTCCGCGTTTCTTTTCAATGACACGTCCGGCCACGCATTTTATTTTTTCCGCGTCAGCAACCGATGACCCGCCAAACTTCATGACGACCAGTGCCATAGGAGTACTCCTTGATATATTAGCTTTCAGCAGTCAGCAGAGACAACAACAAAGTCAACGACGACCCTGGACGATAGATGCAGGATGCAGGGCCAAAAGCAACGGCAAAGACTGTTTATAACGACGCAATCCTTATACCTTTGCTGAAAGCTGAATGCTGGCGGCTGACTGCTCGCCCTTGTGCTATTCTCGCTCCGCGCGTGTCGAAATCGAGGACGTACGCGGTGCCGTTGATGCCGCGCTTTTTCCAGGCGGCCCGCATGGCGCGCGCGACGCGTCCGGCTTTTGCGGCAGGCACGAACGCGATCAGCGAAGGCCCCGACCCGGAGACCGCCGCGCTGTACGCGCCCGATGCCAGCGCGGCTTTGAATACAGCGCGCATGCCGGGGATGAGCGGTTCCCTGAACGGTTGATGCAGGCAGTCCTCCATCCCTTTCCCGAGCAGATGGTACTGCTTCGTTCCCAGCGCCGCCAGCAGCAGCGCCAGGCGCGAAGAATTGAAGACCATATCGGCGATGGACAGGCGCTTCGGCAGCACTTTTCGCGCCTGCTCGGTCGGCAGTTCGAAATCCGGGTTCACCACCACCGCCTTCATTTTCGGGGCGGCAAGCTTTATATAGGTTACTTCCCCGTTATCCCGCAGGGAGACGCACAAACCTCCGACCATGGCCGGGACGATGTTGTCCGGATGGCCCTCGAGAGAGACTCCCGTGTTGAGCGCTTCCTCCGGAGAAAGAGGATATCCGCATAACGCGTTCGCGGCCAGTATGCCGCCCAGGCGCGCCGCGGCGCTTGAACCCAGGCCCGACGTAAGCGGGATATGGTTTATCAAACGTATATGGAGCGTGGAAAGCGAATACTTTCCCCGTTCCCGCGCGGAGAGGCGGCCAAAGACCTTCTCCATGGCTTTCCAGACGATGTTCCGCTCATCCGCGGGGATGGAACCCCGCCCGGCGCCTTCTATCGTTATGCCAGCGGTGTCCGCCGTTCCCGCGCGGGACACCTGTATCTCGTTATAAAGTTTCAGCGCGATGCCGAGCACGTCGAAACCGGGCCCGAGATTCGCGCTTGTCGCCGGAACTTTTATGCGGACGCTTTTTTTCATTGCAGTTATCTTTGGCTGCTTGCTTCCTTGTTGTGGCTTTGGCCCTTCTGCAATTTGCCGTGTTGCCTGCTGTTTCCAATTTTCAATTTGCGATTTGAAATTTGCGATGCCTTTATTCGTCTTTCATCGCGCAGAACTGGGCGCACATGGCGCAGACGCCGCTGTCCCGCGGAGGCATTTTGGCGCGTTCGGCACGGAATTTTTCCGGATCGATGACCAGCCCCTGCTGCTGTTCCCAGTCCCGGGCTTTGCGCCAGTGTGAAAGCTCGTCGTCCCACGCGCGCGCGCCCGGGATACCTTTGACGATGTCAGCGGCATGGCCCGCGATGCGGCTCGCGATGATGCCGTCGTAGACGTCTTTCGCGTCCGGCAGCCGCAGATGCTCCGCCGGGGTGACATAACAGAGAAAATCCACGCCCGCGGAAGCCGCGATCGCGCCGCCTATGGCGCCGGTTATATGGTCGTAACCGGGCGCGATATCCGTCACAAGAGGCCCGAGGAAATACAGAGGTGCGCCATGCCCGAGACGGCGTGCCAGCGTTACGTTGGGCTGTATCTGATCGAGCGGCATGTGGCCCGGGCCTTCTATCATGACCTGGACGCCGGCGGCGCGTGCGCGCAGCACCAGCTCGCCCAGCACGGACAGTTCAGCCAGCTGCGCGCCGTCCGAAGCGTCGGCAAGGCAGCCGGGCCGGAAGCCGTCGCCAAGGCTGAGCGTTACGTCGTACTCGCGCGCAATATCCAGCAAACGGTCATATTGTTCATACAAAGGATTTTCTTTATCGTTGGCCTTTATCCATTTAACCAGGAACGATCCGCCGCGGCTGACGACGCCAACCCGTCGGTTCTGCCGGTCCAGGACGGCCACTGTTTCGCGGGTGATACCGCAATGCAGCGTCATGAAATCCACGCCCTGTTCCGCCTGTCCGCGGATCACGGAGAACATAAGCTCCGGGTCCATCCGGGATATTTTCTTACCGCGGGATACCGTCTCGCACGCCACCTCGTAAAGCGGGACCGTGCCGACGGGGACCGGGCAGTCTTTAAGGATCATTTCACGTATGTCGGTAAGGTTGCCGCCGGTCGAAAGGTCCATGACGGCGTCGGCGCCGGCTTTGACGCAGGCGTCAAGCTTGGACTTTTCTTCATCGACCGAAATATGGTCGGGAGAGGTGCCGATGTTCGCGTTCACCTTCGTTTTAAGGCCGCGGCCGATACCGACGATCCTTTTCAAGTCCCGGTTCCGGTTCTTCGGGACGACGATGGTCCCGTCCAGAAGGCCGGAACGGACGGCGTCCTGGCTCACGTGTTCCGCGTCCGCCACTATCTTTATCGTGTCCGATATCCTGTTGCTGCGCAGCGTTTCTATAAGGGTCATTGGATGCCTTTTTCCTGAATGCCGTTTATTTTTTCCTTCATCGCCTTTACCGCCGCCCGAATGTCCGGCGCGCCCATGATGGCGTGCATCGCAAGGACGCCGTCGGCTCCGGTGGAGACCGCTTCACCCACATTTTCCAGTGTAATACCGCCCGCCGCTATCAGCGGGACCTTGACGCGCTTTTTTACAAGGCGGATAATGTCCACGCCATGCGGCGGAGCCGCAACATCCTGTCCCGCCGGAGAATAGATCGGCCCGAGAACCACCATGTCCGCGCCTTCCTGCGCGGCGGAGGTCGCGTGGCCGAACGAGAAAGCGGAAACCACGATCAGTTTGCCGGGGCCGGTAGCCTGGCGCGCCCATTCGATGGGAATATCGTCCGGTTCCAGATGGACGCCGTCGGCGTTCAAAGCGAAAGCCAGGTCCGGCCGGCCGGCGACCAGGAACTGTACCCGGTGTTTGCGGCAAATATCCTTGAGCGCCGCGCCCTGTGCGAGTATCGCTTTAGGCGAGAGGCCCGGATCTTTGAACAGGATCGCGTCAACGCCGCCCTCGCAGGCCTGTTCCACCTGGTCTTCATAGCTCAGGTTCGCGTGCGGCATGGTGACAGTGTAAAGACGTATCTTTGGCATAAATTATAAAGGCAATTAAAAGTGTAAAGTGTAAAGTGTAAAATGAAAAACAAGCGACAACAGCATGATTATTGATATCTTGCATACACGAAAAAAACAGACAATCAAACCAACTATTCAGTCGTTTTGTCGTTCATTTTACACTTTTCATTTTACATTTTTCGTTGCTTCCGGCTATCATCTTCTTTTCCAGCGTATAGACGGCGTAGCGTATCTCCTTGAAGGAGGGGCCCGCGTCCGGCGCGATGAGCCGGGCGTATTCTTCAAGGACGCGCAGCGCTTCTTCGGCCCGGCGGAAGTTCGCTATGAGTACCGCTTCAAGGCTCTGCCGCCTGCCTTCCGGGATCGTCCTGCCGCCGTCTTTGAGCGAATCGCGTTCGCGCAGTATTTGCGGATACATCTCCCGGGTAATATCTGTTACGCGGTGGCGCAATCTGCGTATGGCCTGGTACTTCCGCGCGTCGCCGCCCACGTACCGCGCCGTATCCTCGATGACACGGAGCCCTTCGCGGCAGCGGTTGACGTTGGCGTCGATAACGCGCAGGATTGAATGATCCATGTGACCTCAAGTGAGTAAGCGAGTAAGTGAGTAGGTGAGTAAGGAACTTCAACAACGGAAAAGGCTTGCGATGTCGGAGTGATCTAATGAACGACGTTGACTCTGGCGTTCCTTACTCACTCACTTTCTTACTCACTTACTCACTTCAGCCTTTGCCGTATCTTTCCACGATCTTCTCAATGAGGTCCGTGGTGGAACGGCCTTTGATGAACGGGAAACGGATCACTTTTTTGACCGCGTCGCGGCCGACTATCTGGTCAACGGCGTAATCGCCGCCTTTCACAAGGATGTCGGGCCGGACAGCCGTGATCAGCTCCTTAGGAGTATCTTCGCCGAAGATAATGACATAGTCCACGGCTTCCAGCGCGGCGAGCAGAGCGGCGCGGTCTTTCTGGGGCACCAGCGGACGGTTCGGCCCTTTCAGGCGGCGGATCGAGGCGTCGGAATTGACCGCTACGACCAGCGCGTCGCCGAGGGAACGGGCCTTTTCAAACAAACGCACATGGCCCAGGTGCATGATATCAAAACAGCCGTTCGTAAAAACGACGCGTTTATGCTGCTTTTGTAAACGGGAAATGACGGCGCGGAGGGCGGCGCGTGACCGGACGACCTTATTTTTTTTCACCGAACAACGCCTCCTCCACCAGCCGGGAAATGATATGTACCGCCAGGATGTGGCATTCCTGTACCCGGGCAGTGACCGTTGACGGGGCGCAGAAGCATATGTCAACCAAAGACTTCAGCTTTCCTCCGCCGCCGCCGGTAAAACCGACTGTGACGGCCTTCAGGGCTTTTGCCTGTTCGATCGCTTTCAGCACGTTGGGCGAGTTGCCGCTGGTGGAAATGCCGATGGCCACGTCTTCCGGCGAGGCAAGGGCTTCGACCTGGCGGCTGAAAACGTCTTCAAAACTGAAATCGTTGCCGATGGCGGTAAGTGAAGAGGTGTTGGTAGTGAGGGCCAGCGCGGGAAGGGCCGGACGGTTCTTTTCGAACCGGCAGACCAGCTCCGCTGCCAGATGCTGGGCGTCGGAGGCGGATCCCCCGTTGCCGAAAACCAGCACCTTGCGGCGCAACCGGTACGCATTGATGACGGCGTGAGCGGCAGCGTCTATCGCCGCGACATGGCTGCCGGAAAGCAGCTGTTCCGCGGTCGAGATACTGTCGCGTATGAGTTGTTCGGTAGTCGTACTCATGGTAGTCGCGGGGACGGCAGCCGTTATTCCTGGCCGAAAATGTATTTCGGCAGGAAATCGGTCGCGACGTCGCCCTTGTGGAAGTAGTCGTTCGCCATGATCTTCTGGTGCAGGGGGGCGGTCGTTTTGATACCGTCCACCACTGTCTCCTTGAGCGCCCGCTGCATGCGCGCGATGGCCTCGTTGCGGTTCGCGCCGGAGGCGATCACCTTTGCGATCAGGCTGTCGTAGAAAGGCGGGATGGTGTAGCCGGCATAGACGTGGGTATCCACGCGGATGCCCGGCCCGCCGGGCAGGATGAGCTGGTTGATCTTTCCGGGACACGGGATGAAGTCGCGGTTCGGGTCCTCGGCATTGATGCGGCATTCAATTGCATGGCTGCGTATTTCAATGTCCTTTGAATCGAAAGAAAGCCGTTCGCCGGCCGCGAGGCGGATCTGCTCCTTAAGCAGGTCTATTCCGGTGATGGTCTCGGTAACCGGGTGTTCCACCTGGATACGGGTGTTCATTTCCATGAAGTAGTAATGGCCGTGCTTGTCAACAAGGAATTCGACCGTGCCGACGGTCACATATTTGACCGCTTCGGCGGCGTGGCGGGCCGCTTTGCCCATCTTGGAGCGCAGGGAAGAATCGATAAACGGGGAGGGGCTTTCTTCCACCAGTTTCTGGTGGCGGCGTTGAATGGAACAATCGCGTTCCGGCAGATAGACGACCTTGCCTTTGCGGTCGCCCAGTATCTGGAACTCGATATGACGCGGTTCCTCAATATATTTTTCCATGTAGACCGCTTCGTTGCCGAAAGCGGCTTTGGCTTCGGTCTGGGCCATGACGATGGCGTTCTTAAGCGCTTCCTCAGTGACCACCACGCGCATCCCTTTTCCGCCACCGCCGGCGGTCGCCTTTATGATGACCGGATACCCGATCTTTTTAGCCTGTTTGAGCAGGTCTGGATCGTCAACCGAAACCGGGCCGTCGGAACCGGGGATCACCGGGACGCCGGATTTTTGCATGAGTTTTCGGGCGGCGATCTTGTCGCCCATCTTCTCAATGGAATTCTTATCGGGGCCGATGAACTTGATCCCGCAGGATTCGCATACTTCGGCAAAATATGTGTTCTCCGCGAGGAATCCGTAGCCGGGGTGGATAGCGTCGGCGCCGGATATCTCGGCCGCAGAAATTATGCTGGGGATGTTGAGATAACTCTCAGACGCCGGGTTAGGCCCGATGCAAATGGATTCGTCCGCGAGCTTTACATGAAGGCATTCACGATCGATCTCCGAATGGATGGCAACGGTCTTGATTCCCATTTCACGGCAGGCGCGTATAACTCTGCAGGCTATTTCACCGCGGTTGGCTATCAGGATCTTTTTAAACATCGTTCTCTCCCAAGATACATGGAACAAAAAGCATATTCCATTCATCTTGCTAAAGGGGAAACCAGTTTCCCCTTAAACCCTTTCTTAAAAGATTTCAGATAAAAAACGTTAAAAAAACGGGCAACTCACTCATTTTCAAATTCTTCGGGCTCGGTATCGACCATGAACAGTTCCTGGCCGTATTCTACTGACTGGCCGTTCTTCACCAGGACCTTGACGATCTTTCCGCTGACACTGGAACCCACGTCCTTGTTCAGTTTCATCGTCTCTATAATGCCTATCTTCTGGCCGGGAACGATGTGATTGCCTTCGATGACAAAGGGAGGGTGGTCGGAAGATTCCGAATGATAGAACGTCCCGACCATGGGGGACTTGATGGGCACGACCTTCTTTTCCTCCGCCGCCGCCTTTTTCGGCGCGGCCGCGACAGGAACGCTTGCGGCAACTACTTCACTTTTACGAAGGAATATCCGCGCAGCGCCGGACTCGACACGCAATTCTTCAATATCGGTGTCATGCAGTGCTTTAAGGAATTCTTTCAGTTCTTCCGGATTCATTTCAGGACACCCTTTCCAGGTATTCCCCGGTACGCGTGTCGACCCGGATCTTGTCGCCTTCCTTGATGAAAAGCGGGACCTGGATCTCCGCGCCGGTCTGGAGCGTGGCGGGCTTCATCATGTTCGAAACCGAATCGCCTTTAATACCGGGCACTGTGGATGAGACCATGAGCTCGACCGAAAGCGGCAGCTCTATGCCGATGAACTGGCCGTCAAGATAGATGCCGTCCACTTCCAGGTTCTCGGTCAGGAAGCGGTCGTTGTCTCCCAGCTGGTCTTTTGGGAAACTGACCTGTTCGAACGATGCCGTGTCCATGAAATGGAAATCGGTACCATCCGCGTAAAGGAACTGCTTTTTATGCTTTTCAAGGCTGACCGATTCAAACCGTTCACCGGATTTGAAGGTGCGCTCGATAATGCCGCCCTTGCGCAGGTGGCGCATCTTTGTGCGCATGACCGCTCCGCCTTTGCCGGGTTTATGGTTCTGGAACCATATGATCTGGTAGGGTTCGCCATCCACAAGGAGGGTCACGCCGTTCCTGAAATCTGACGTTGCTATCATTTTGTTAATACCTCGCAGCCTTTTTCTGTCACCAGTACGGTATCTTCTATGCGGACACCAAACTTATCTGACAGGTAAATTCCCGGTTCCACAGTGACAACCATGCCGGGCTTGATAACGGTTTCGTCTTTTGGGCCAAGACGCGGGCTCTCATGCACTTCGACACCGATACCGTGGCCGGTGGTATGAATGAACCGGGAACCGTATCCGCCCTCTGCTATGATCGAACGCGCCACGCTGTCCGCCTGCCGGGCTTTGATCCCGGGGCGAAGCGCGCGGATCGTTTCTTTCTGCGCCCTTTCCGTCAGAGCGTAAACCGTTCTCGTTAAGTGACTAATTTTACCTAATATACATGTCCTTGTCAAATCGGCGCAATAGCCCTTATAGACGCATCCGATATCGATCAGCAGGACGTCATTTTTGCCTATCCTGCGCCCTCCGCTTATGTGGTGGGGGTCAGCCGTGTTGGGCCCTGAAGCTACTATGGGAAGGAATGAGGGACGCACCTGCCTGGAGGCAAAGTACTCTTCAATTTTAAATGAAAGCCGGGATTCGGTCATCCCCGCCTGAACGATGCTATGCGCATATTTACAGGCTGCCACCGTTATCCTGCACGCGGTACGGATAGCTGAGATCTCCGCGGTATCTTTTACCATGCGAAGCGCTGTCACAAGATCGTTAGCCGGCCTTAACCTGACCTTGTCGTTGATACGGTTGAACAGGGAATATGTGACTGATGCCGTATCTATTCCAGATGATTTTACATGTATTTTTTTACAAATAGCTCCTAACTGGTCAAGCATGCTGTCCGTCCCGGAGACCGCCAGTCCCGGCAGCAGAGAAGCCAGCTGCCCAGCGATAAGCTTCGGCGCAATAACATAGCTTTCCCCGGGCGTGACCAGCAGCCAGAACCCTTCCAGGTTCACTCCGGTCAGATATGCAAGGTCCGTTTGCAGGGTAACCAGCAGGGCCGGAATCTTAAGTGATCTCATTAAATCAGTGAGATGAGGGGTTTTCATATTTCAGTCTTTTGGTCTTTTTACTTGTCCTTGTCTCTACTGACAGCTGAAGGCTGAAAGCTGATAGCTCAAATGTACTTCATCAACGCCCTTAGTCCTAGCAAGTAGCTGTCCGGGCCGAAACCTGAGATCTGTCCGCGGCAAACCGGGGCAATGTAAGAAATGTGGCGGAAAGATTCACGCGAATGTATGTTTGAAAGGTGCACCTCTACCGCGGGAAGACCGGCAGCGGCTATCGCGTCCCTGACTGCTACGGATGTGTGGGTGAAAGCCGCGGGGTTTATAAGGATACCCTGGAATGCGCCCCTGGCCTTGCCGATACGGTCAATTATCTCACCTTCATGGTTGGATTGGAAACTCTCAACCGCGCACCCCAGCTCAGCAGCCAGGGAGGCGATAGACTGATCGATCTCTGCCAGCGTCACCGAACCATATGTTTCCGGTTCCCGCGTACCCAGCAAATGCAGGTTAGGCCCATGAATGACCAGGATCTTTGTCATTAAAAACCCCTCCTTGATTTGGGGCGATTAAGTGATTCAAACTACTTTTTTGAGTACTTCCTCCGGCACGTCGGAGACTACTTTTACGGTGCCGATATCTACAGGTAAAATGAAGCGTAGCTTGCCCTGGTGGACCTTCTTATCGCTGCACATATATCGTATAAGTGCTATATAAGGTATTTTTGATGTTGTTATTAAAGACAATCCAACTTTCGAAATAAGCGTTTCAACACGTGTCTCTTTTTCCTTACTAAACATACCCATGCTAACCGCGCAGCGGCCCGCCGCGGCCATTCCGATCGCGACAGCCTCACCATGAAGGTACTTTCTATACCCTGTCGCCCCTTCGATCGCATGGCCGAAGGTGTGGCCGTAATTCAGTATAGCGCGGAGGCCCTTTGTTTCAAATTCATCCCGTTCCACAATGCTGGCTTTGAGCGCGCAGCACCGGTGGATTATGGCTTCCCATTGCCGGATCGTTATCTTCTTATCCCCAAATAATATCTTCTCTAAATACTTAAAAAAGCTGTAATCAGCAACAATACCGTATTTAATGACCTCTGCCATGCCGTTATTCACATGCCGCCGCGAAAGTGTGGACAAGACACCTGGATCTATCCACACGGCTTTGGGTTGATGGAAAGCGCCGACAAGGTTCTTACCCTCTTTCAGATCGACACCGGTCTTACCCCCAACCGAAGAATCTACCATAGCAAGCAGGGTTGTCGGCACCTGTACACAAGGTATTCCTCTCATGTAGGTAGCGGAAAAGAAACCGGCAATGTCACCCACCACCCCACCACCCAGAGCCACTGCCAGAGAGGACCGGTCCAGCCCGTTTTTGACCGCGGCATGGTAGAGGCGCTGTACGGTGTCAAGTGTCTTGTACTGTTCCCCATCTTTAACAACCGCGCAGGAAACCTTGAAACCCGATCCGGAAAGACTGTTCTCAACCGGCTTCCGGTACAAGCGGGCAACAGTAGTGTTGGTAACGATCATGACCGTGCCATGGTATCCCTTCTTTCTGAGCCAGGGGCCAAGGCCGTTGATCGGCGCGCCGATCACTATGGGATAGGAACGTTGTCCAAGATGCACAGTAAGGGTTTTCATAATTATTAAAACTCGGGAAACAGACGTAACGGCAACATCGGTAACGAGGCCCGTTAAAGTCTCAAGCCGTAAACAGGAATCGTTGCCGATACACGGTTTTGTCGTTACGAGTTGTCCCGTAATTATACATAAATCTGTTCCGACAAGCAATTTGATTTTAATCTATATTTTTAGTACATTTTCTCTATGAAACTATGCACGCGTTTTTCACGGGACAAAGAAGCTGTCTATCGAAATGTCACGGCCAGAAAGAACCGGGCCATGGAAAAGAAGTTCGCGGCCGTGCCCTTTCCCGAACGTATCGTACTTGTCCCTCATTGCCTGCGCAATGCGGATAAATGCCGCGCCGCGGATAAAGGCAGTTACTACCTGTGTGTGCAGTGCGGCGCCTGCTCGATCGCGGTACTGCAAAAGAAAGCCCGGGAACTGGGGTACAAGGGCCTTTTTATTCTTAAAGGCGGCCGGACTGTAGAAAAGCTCGTCGCCGAATACAAACCTCAGGCACTTCTGGGCGTGGCCTGTCACTTTGAAGGGGCGCAGGGCATGGAACAGAGCGAAAAGGCCCGCATCCCCGTCCAGTTCATCTCGCTCACCCGCGACGGCTGCGTCAACACTGAAGTGAACACGGATGATGTCGTTGCCGTTATGAGCAGGGAAAACACTGAAAATTTGAACAAAAAAACTGCCCGGTGAACAGCGGACGGCTTCCGCGCGGGCAAGGCCCCGTTCCGCGGTCACGAGGATGCGTTTACTTTTTCGCTATCAGAGGATTTGAAAGAATTATATCCGCCGCCGCTTGAGGGGAGAGAACGCTCGTATCGATCGTGATCTGGCAGTCCCGGTAATACGACGCGCGTTGTTCCTGCAGTTCTTTTATTCTTTTGAGGGGGTCCTTCACCTTGAGGAGGGGACGGTTCGAAGTTTTGCTTACCCGCTTAAAAACAACTTCCGGCTTCGCTGTCAGGCATACCATGACACCGTGATCGCGCAGGGCTGACATATTCTCTTCGCGGAGCACGGCCCCGCCCCCGCAGGATATGACGATGTTGTCCATGACCCCCAGAAGCCGCACGGCGCTGGTCTCGAGGTCGCGGAAACACGATTCGCCGTCGCGCGCGAAAATGTCCGCGATGCTCATGCCGGCTTCCTTCTCTATCATCTCGTCAGTGTCAAAAAACGGCCGCGCGAGCCGCTTCGCCAGGACGCGGCCCGTCTCGCTTTTCCCCGTACCCATGAACCCGACAAGGACGATGTTCATTATATTATTCAACTGCGTTCACGGGTTCATCGGTTCATGAGTTCATTAGTGAACGACATGAACCCATGAACTCATCAACTCATGAACGCCTTAATATCCTTTTATCTGTTTAACATAGCCGTCGAAATTCCGCTTCATTTCGGAAAGAGAGTCGCCGCCGAACTTTTCACGGCACGCTTCGGCGAGGGCTAAGGCCACGGCGGCTTCGCCGATGACGCCGGCGGCGGGCACGGCGCACACGTCGCTGCGCACGGCTTCCGCGCTGTCCGCTTTTTTCGTCAGTATATTGACGGAACGCATGGGTTTCTTGAGCGACGGGATCGGCTTCATGGCACAGCTCGCCACGATGTTTTCCCCGTTGGAAACACCGCCTTCGATGCCGCCCGCGCTGTTCATGTTCCGGTAATACCCTGCTTCCGGCGAATAGAATATTTCGTCATGCGATGCTGATCCCCGGCGCCGGCCGAACTCGAATCCCAGGCCGAACTCCACGCCTTTTACCGCCTGGATCGACATGAGGCCCATCGCAATGCGCGCGTCGAGCTTAAGGTCCCACTGCGTGTGGCTGCCAAGGCCCGCGACGACACCGCGCGCCACTACCGTGAATATCCCGCCCGCGGTATCCCCTTCAGCTTCAGCCCGGGAAATATAATCGATCATCTTTTTTTCCGCGGCCGGATCGGGCGTCCGCACCGCCGAGGCTTCCGCGCGCGCCATGATCTCTTCCGGTGTCAGGCCTTCCAGCGACGCTTTCGCGTCACCGATCTCGCGGGTGAACGAATACACCGTCACGCCCAGTTCCCGCAGCAACCGTTTGCACGCCGCGCCGCAGGCGACACGGGCCGCGGTCTCCCGGGCCGACGCGCGTTCCAGGATATCGCGCAGGTCGTGGCGGTCATACTTCATCCCCGCGGCGAGGTCCGCGTGCCCCGGACGGGGCCGGTACTGAGAGACCTTCCGGTCGAAATCCTCGCTGGCCGCCGACATGATGTGCTTCCAGTTTTCCCAGTCGTAATTCTTAATGACCATGCACACGGGCGAGCCGATAGTCTCTCCCTGGCGGACGCCGGCGGTAAACTCGACCGCGTCTTTTTCTATCTTCATGCGCGCGCCGCGACCGAACCCCTGCTGGCGCCGCTGCAGGTCCTTATTTATGTCGTCCGCGCTGAGCGAAAGCCCCGCCGGCAGCCCTTCCAGTATGACCGTCAGTTCCTTTCCATGGGATTCACCCGCGGTAACGTAGCGAAGCATAGAGGCTCCTTATAAATGGCGACTAGCAGACTGGCAGACTTGCAGCACCGGCTTATTGGGACATAATGGCCATAGCTATAATTTAAATTTCCTTTGGTGAAAAGAAATTTTATATTTGCATTCTTGTCTTTGCGACTTTATGATACTTACTGTCTTTCTCAATACCTATCCAATTTCTTCCAAGTTTTTTAGCTATAAACGTCGTCGTACCACTTCCTAGAAATGGATCAAGAACAACGTCTCCTATATTTGATGATGCAAGAATAATCCTGCGAAGCATCTCTTCTGGTTTCTGTGTCGGATGAATAGCTCGATTATCTTTTCCTCTGATTCTTTCCTTACCTTGGACTAGGGGTAATTGCCAAACATCACGCATTTGCTTTGGAGAGCCATCTTTTTGTTTATCTGGATTTATCTTCTTTAATTCTCCATAGTTAAAAATCCATTTTTTCCCTTTTACCGCCCACACAACAAATTCTGTGGAATGAGTAAACACTCTCCTTGTCATATTGGGCATTGCATTGGTTTTATGCCAAGTAATTATGTTATTAATCTTAAAATCTAGTTGTTTCAAAACGATCATTACTTCCGAGATGTTATGATAAGTGCAGGATATATAAATTGAACCACTATCTTTCAAAACTTTATAAGCATTATTAATCCAATCTCTCGTAAAATTTAAATACTCTGGTGCAGACATTCTGTCCCATTCCTCGTTCACCATATACCAATCTCCGCCAGTTTTATTGCCTTTCCAGCGCAAACCGTTCCCTGATAAATTATAAGGAGGATCAGCAAAGATAAGATCAATAGATTTATCTTCAATCTGAGTGGCCATTATCTCTATGCAATCTCCTAGATACAAATGATTTATCTTCATAGATATTTATTGCGCAAGTATTCGCTCTCTCCATGAGTCTATGGTCGCTGGTATCTGCTCGATCCATTCGAGAGAATTTGAAACATTGTTGGTAAGCGCTATAATTTCTTCGTAAAGTTGCGCCAATTCAACATGATTTAATTTTCTACCAGACATTTTTAGGCTTACTAGTACTTCGAGAAGTTTGATAAGTTGAGTAATACTCAAGGGTACGATTTTCTGGGGTGTCGCATGATATCCGTGCTTAATCGCCATCCAAAATGTTTCTATTGTGTCTGGATGTAGTCGGGGAGCAACAAAGACACAGTAAACACCCTTTTCAGGATAACTTACTTCAAAATCCCGCACATGACGCATAACTGGCTGACCCTCGTTATACCACTGCGAACGATCAACAAGCATAGTTACTTCACACACAGAATTAAATGCTTCGTAAAAACACTCAATGTCTGGCTTGCCAGCTGGAGCCGTAAATGTCGGTTCGTTATCATCGCCCACAGGATAATTGGGCTTAATTTTAATTGCGTCGTTGAGCGCATTGATTGCAAGGGTTGTAAGTCTTTCCAATTCAATACTTTTCTTATTTACAGCATTATGAATATTTCTCAATGCCTCTATGTACTCTCTTATTTTCTCGATATTCTGAGATTCAAAATGGATTTCAAGTTCCTGAAGCTTCCTTCGATATGTCCGCATTTCCTCCGCATACAACTTCAGCCCATCTCTATTTAAGGACGATATATTTTTGAATCCAAAGACTGGCACTGTGATTGATTTTGCACTTAAATCTCTTACAAGATGATTTATATCATCCGTAAGTACCCTAACAATATTCTTAAGCTCTTTATCTGTCTCCCAAGGAAGCACGGGCAGATTGAGATCGGATAAATAGTCAATATAAGCATCGGAAGTTGCAAAGGCAATCGGGGCCGCATTATCTGAAGATAAAATACTTTCTATTTCTATCATTCTTCGCGGTTCAAGATCAATGTTGAATCCTCCTCCGCGAATATAGATATAGCGAGTCAATCTAAAATATCGTATTGCATTGTCTCCGTAATCCCAAAGATTATTCAGCAATGCATTTACCTCAATAGTTGCTCTTGTGTGCAAAAACTCTTGCGCAAATCTTTTTTGAAATTTCCTTTTAAATGTTCGCTTATCGATCTCTATAGTCCGTGCGCGCAAACCTGTTCGATACTCAATTAATTTCTCTGCTTGCGGAATTATGTTTCGATAATGAATAAGCGTAGGGGCAAAGAGCGCAAACTCTTCCTTGGTAATACCAACAGGGTCATTCCCAAGTGCTTTCCATTTTTTATTAACCTCGTTTATCAAATGTAACGTTCCTATGAAAGGTTTAATTCCAAAACCATTTCCCGCAGAAAATTCATCGCTATCAGGATTAGGCAATTGCCACTTTAGAAAATGGATAAAGAAAAGTTTTCCAAGATCGTAACCATCAGTTAAAAAGTATTCTCCTAACGATGTGATTCTTACGCCTTTGGCTGAATTTTTTGCAACACTCAGTCCCATTTTATTCA
>CAZNYG010000049.1:0-16012 GCA_964577205.1 uncultured Elusimicrobiales bacterium
CCTGAAAATGAACCGTTATCCTGCGGCGGAGATCCATGCCGACCGCTCGCTTAACCAGCGGAAAGAAGCGCTTGAAGGATTCAAAAGCGGGAAATACCGCATCCTCGCCGCGACGGATATCGCCGCGCGGGGCATCGACGTTACCGGCATCGAGCTCGTTATTAATTATGACCTTCCCGACGACCCTGAGAACTACGTCCACCGCATCGGCCGCACCGGAAGGGCGGGACGTAAAGGGCATGCCATATCACTCGCGACTTCCGACCAGAAAAGCGACGTGCAGACCATCGAACGCCTTATCAAGAAAACCATCCCTCTTTCCAACCATCCGGACGTGCCGCGCGAAACGTTCAGCCAGGGGATGTCGTCAAGCGCCACCGCGCGCGGACAATATCATCAGGGCCGGCCCGGAGTCAAACACGGCGCTCCTTCCCACCACAAAAAGCCGGGGCCTTCACGCTCTGGCGGCAAACGTTTAGATTCTCTTGATTATTTCATCAAAAGAAGAAAAGCCTGAGCTTACTTGCCGAGCAGCCACTCCCGTTCAGCGGGCGCGGCCATCGATCCGCGGCCGCGCCAATATTCCAAAACCATCGGCATGTCAGAAACACGAGAGGTATTTTTAAATGTCCAAGATGAAGGAATTGCACATCGGCGACCTGCGCATTTACCCCCCTATCATTCAGGGAGGCATGGGCGTAAATATATCACGGGCGAATCTCGCTGCGGCAGTGGCGAACGAAGGGTGCGTAGGTACGATATCTGCGATCACCGGCGGACTTTCGGGCGTCAATGACGTTCGGATAATGCTCAGCGAACTGCGTTCGCAGATCAGGAAAGCGCGTTTACAGACCAAAGGGGTGCTGGCCGTGAACATCCTGGTGGCCCTTACAAATTACGACGAGATCGCGCGGGCCGCGGCCGAGGAAGGCATCGATATAATCTTCTCCGGCGCGGGGCTTCCCATGAACCTGCCAGGGCTGGTGAAGGGTACAGCGACGAAGATATGCCCCATTGTTTCGTCCGGACGCACCGCTGAGATCATCTGCAAAAGCTGGCTGCGTAAACACCAGCGGCTGCCGGACGGGATCGTCGTCGAAGGCCCGTTGGCGGGAGGGCACCTGGGATACAGTTTCGCCGAGTTGGAACAGGAATTGAGCGGAAAGCTGGAAAGCATTGTCTGCGATGTCATAAAAGTGGCGGAACGCTATGAAAAGCTTTCCGGGAAAAAAATACCGGTTATTGCCGCGGGAGGCATTTTCGACGGGGACGATATCGCGAGGTTCCTACGCCTGGGCGCCGCGGGCGTCCAGATGGGGACTCGTTTCGTATGTACCGACGAATGCGACGCTTCAGAGGCGTTCAAACAAGCCTACCTGGACGCCGAAAAAGAAGACATAACGATCATTCACAGCCCGGTAGGCTTGCCGGGACGCGCGCTGCGCAACAGTTTTCTGGACCGTTCCGGCAGGGGCGAAACAAAATTTGTCTGCCACTACCGCTGCCTGAAGAACTGCATTCCCTCTCAGTCGCCGTACTGCATCGCCGACGCTCTATTGAACGCTTCCGAAGGAAATTTCGACGAAGGTTTTGTGTTCGTCGGCGCCAACGTCCACCGGGTCACCGGAATAGTCCCTGTGAAACACCTGATACAGGAACTGGTGCGCGAAACCGAAGCGGCGCTTTCCCTGTCCAACTGATCAATACCGTATCCTCAATATCATCCCTTCATAGCCACTGTTCCGTCTTTCATCAACGCCAATTTCCCATCGAACGCGCGCGAGCCGGCCAATAAATGCCGTGTCATGGCTGGCCAGCAGCAGGCCGCACGGGCACTCCGGTTCGACGTTCGCGATACCGTGAATGTGACGGATAAGCGTGCTTTTCCCCCGCGCCGTTCGCGCCGGCTATTCCCGTCCACCCCGCGGGGAAATGCGCGGTGAGACGCTCGACGACCAGACGTTCCATGCCGTCATACCTGAACGATACGTCCTGGAAAATGACTGAAACTGCCTTCGGGTTTCCGGCCATTTCATGTGCCTCTGATCATCATGTTCTGCAAGGATACGTTTTAGAAGGAAAGACGCCCGGAGACAGGCCCGCCGCCGTCGAATTCCACCGGTAACGTCTCGCCTCTTGTACTGCGGAAAGAGTTCTCGCCATGCCACGAAAACACCGGCTCACCCACCACCAAAAAAACCATCCGCGGCGTTTCATCGAAATGCCGCGGATGGTATATGAAACTGTTCTGTTGTTATGCCGTTATGCGGTTTTCCCGCGGCGCTTTTCCAGTTCCGCGCGGATCTCGCGCACTTTCTTTTCATCCAGGTTGTAAAACGCTATCGACAGTATCGCGATGATCGTAAAAATGATCGGGAGACCGACGTCATACATGCGTAATTTATTCAAGGCCTCCGCTGCCTGATTGGCGCCCAGTTTCACATCGAACCCGGAAAAGTTAAGTATATGCCCGGAAAGAGCGAAAGCCAGCGATGTGCCGAGCTTTATGATCCACCAGTAGATCGCCCCGAACATTCCTTCCCGGCGCTGGCCGCTGCTCAGTTCGTCAAGATCACAGGTGTCTCCCATCATCGATCCCATGAGCGTAAAGACGCTCCCGATGCCGAAGGAAATAAAGATCGCCGGCAGAAGGATCAACGCCTGTATCTCTCCGATAAAAGGCATGTCAACCACAAAACGCGAAGAATACAGAGGATTGAAACACCACCATTTTATCAGAAATCCGATCACAGAGACCGACGCCGATACCATGAAAGCGTTCTTCTTCCCGATCCTCTTCGAAAGGAAGTTGACGAACGGAATAACGAGGAATATGGTGGAAAGAGCGGAAGTGGTTCCATACAGCCCGTTGTACTTGCCGCCCATCACTTCGTCGCCGCCGAACGTGAAGTAAATGAAAATATACGTCGCCAGTCCGCTGATCAGCATGAAACCGTTAAATACCAGGAAGGTGGCGCTGCATATCTTCAGGAACGCGGTATTCTTAAAGGTGATGGCAAACCCCTTGAAGAAATTCGCGAACGTTCTGGTTATCGGCTGTTTCTCTTTCTTCGTTTCGGTTCCGGCGATAGCCTTATACGGTTCACGAACAAAGATGCCCGGCAATACGCCTAATATGACCACCGTAATGCCCACCCACAACGCGATGGCCTGCGCGCCGGCCACGGGCGTGGCGAAGAAACTCTTGTTCGCCATCATCCACCAGAACCAGGGGCACAGAAGCCAGGGGATCTGCCCAAGCCACTGCGCCCAGGCCATGACCTTTGTCCTTTCATGGTAGTCAGGGGTCATCTCATAGCCGAGGGCGTTGAACGGGATGGCAAAAATGGTATTGAAAAGGAACATGCCGAAAGAGCCGATCAGGAAGAACACGAAGTAGAAATTCTCGCTGAAACCGTAGCCGATGCGCCACATCAAAGCGAACGTGATACCGAGGGTGATCGCACCGAAAATGATGTAAGGTTTGCGCCGCCCGTATTTCGATTTAGTATTGTCTGAAATATATCCCATCGCCGGATCAAGGAAGGCGTCCACGAGCCGCGGCAGCGACATTATATAACCGACCAGAGCCGGGTTCATTCCCAATCCAAGGTTAAGCACCACGGCCATGCATCCCATCGCGGCGGGGATCAGGTTGTTGACGAACATCCCCAAACCGTAAATTATTTTCTGGTAGAAGGGGACAATGTCTTCGGCCCTGGTAGAATACTTTGCTTCGTTTACCGTACCGGGGACAGGCACAGCGCCATCCGCACCGGCACCATCACGCTCAATTTCGCTCATTGCAATCCTCTCTTCAATTGTTTTTGAAACCCGCCGCCAACCCGGCAAAAGCGCTTTTCGCTATCCGTCTTTACATTAAAAAACCACGCGGTCTTCGCCATCCCCGCGCGTCAAAAATTTACAAGTAAGTCTATCAAAAAAGCTGAATAAACGCAAGCAGAAGCACAGGCCCATAGGGGACGGTCTTAAGATAATAAGATAACTCGTTCTGTTTTTTCTTATTTCTGCTTCAGGAAGGTTACAACCGCCGGATGACCCCGCAGGGATTTCCCGCGGCGACTGCATTCGCGGGCAAGTCCTTCGTCACAACGCTGCCGGCGCCGACAGTGGTGTTGTCCCCGATAGTCACTCCTGGACAGATGATGACGCCGCCGCCTATCCATACGTTATTGCCGATGAATACAGGGTGTGCCAGTTCAAGCCGGGAAAGCCGGGTTTTCGGATCAGTGGGATGATGAGCGGTATAAATCTGAGTATAAGGACCGCAAAGGACACCGTCGCCGATATGCACCTCGGCGCAGTCCAGGATGACACAACCGGAATTCATGTAGAAGTTATTCCCCGCGAAAATGTTTTTACCGTAGTCGCAATGGAATGGGGGCTCGATCTCAATTGTCGCCCCGATCCCCCCGAAAAGTCTTTTCAGCAGGCCCCGCCTCAACGCCTCGTCCCCGGCGCCTGTCTTGTTGAAACTCTCAATAGTATTCCGAGCCCGTTGCCGTTCCGCGGCCAGTTGAGGGTCGTACGCGTTGTAAAGTTCACCCTCGATCATCTTCTGCTTTTCGCTTTTGCATTTTATGTTTACCATCGCAGCATTCAGGGCCGGTTCTAACGGTCTTTTATCTGCAGATATTAACGCGAGTTTCCCGCGCTTTGTCAGTCTTTTGATCTGATACTCCCGCTTCATCGCTTCTGATCGGGAAGAGTATTCTTCCGTATGCAACAGCTCATGCGCGCCGAAGGCACGGGTAAAATGGCCGCCTTTCCCGGATTTGTGTTCCTGAAACCTGCGTTCCACATCATTGGTCATCCCTGTATATAGACGCCCATCGGAACATCGGAGAATGTAGACAAACCATTTTTCCATTGCTTCGACTCCCTTTGGCAGCTCAGTATGGAAATAAAAAACTCACCCTGGAAAGGTGAGTTAATATTAACATTATTACTTAATAGTATCAATCCTTCAAGTACTTGTACTGAGCGAGCTTACCAGAGAATACTTCCTTCTACCCTTCGACGCGCTTCGCTTGCTCAGGGTACTTCGCCTCGCAAAACAAATTGCGAGTCGAAGTACTGCCCGGCCTGGGCTCGAACCAGGAGCCTTGCGGTCCAGAGCCGCACGTGCTACCATTACACCACCGGGCAATGTGCTCCGCAAATTGCGAAACATTGGAAATTAGAAGCGCGCCACTACTGCCTCTGGAAGCAGCTTCAATATTATACCAAAAGAATGATCCGTTATCAAGCGAACGACGAACTCCCCCCCACCCCCCTCTTTATATAACAAAAGAGGGGGTGCACAACCTCAATTAAAAGAACTGAGCAGTGGCGGCGTTGACGCGGCGGATTACTTCGTCGCGGCCCATGACTTCCATCATGTGGAACAGGCTGGGGCCCTGGGTGCGTCCGGATATGGCGACGCGGAGCGGATGAAAGACCTGCCCGGCCTTCATCGCGTTGGCGGCGGCGAACTCGCGCGCGAAACGCTCAAGGCCGTCCGCGGTGAAATCCTGCCACGCGGCCAGCTGCCTGGCGCCCTCTTCGAGGACTAACTTCGCCTTCGGCGGATCCTTTTTGAAGACCTTGGCCACCGCTTCCTCATTGTAGGCTACTTTATCGGTAAAGAAGAAATCGATCAGGCCGTAGATATCCTTGAGAAGCTTTATCTTCTCCTGCTCAAGAGCGATTGCTTTTGCCATTAGGCCGCGGTCCCACCCCTTGATCTTTTCTTCCTCGCCGGTGGCTTTGGCCCAGTCGAAATATGCCTGAACGAGCGCGGCGGTGTCTTTGTTGCGGATGTATTCCCCGTTCATCCAGAGAAGCTTGGGAGGATCGAAGGTCGCCGGGCTTTTCGAGCAGCGTTCAAGAGAGAATTTCTGTATCATCTCATCGAGCTGAAACAGCTGCTGGCTGTCTTCCGTCGACCAGCCGAGCAGGGCGAGATAGTTGATAAGCGCTTCGGGCAGATACCCTTCATCCCTGTATTCAAGCACCGAGGTGTGTCCATGGCGTTTCGAAAGGCGCGTGCCGTCCGGCCCGAGGATCATGGACAGGTGGGCGAATACCGGCCAGCTCCAGCCGAGCGCCTTGTACAGGTGTATCTGGCGCGGCGTATTGGACAGATGGTCGTCGCCGCGGATAACGTGGGTCATGTCCATCAGATGGTCGTCGATGACGCAGGCAAAGTTGTAGGTCGGCACACCGTTGGCTTTCATCAGGACGAAATCGTCGAGAAGCGCGTTCTCGAATACCATGTGGCCGCGGATGATATCGTCGAACTCAACGGAACCTTCGGACGGCATTTTGAACCGGATGACCGCGGTGCGGCCTTCGGCCTCTTTCTGCTTGCGCTGTTCCGGCGTCAGGCACGAACAGGAGCCGTCGTATTTCGGCGGGTGTTTGTGGGCGAGCGCGAGCTGGCGCATCTTCTCCACTTCTTCGGGCGTGCAGTAGCAGGGATAGGCCAAGCCTTTGGCGATGAGCTCGTCGATGTATTTCTGATAGATGCCTTTTTCCTTGCGCACCATCTGATAATACGGGGCGTACTGTTCTTTCTCGCACCCGGGACCTTCGTCCCAGTCCAGGCCGGCCCATTTCATGCCCTCGATGATCGCGCCCACCGACTCTTCGGTGGAACGCGCTTCGTCGGTATCTTCGATACGCAGAACGAACGTCCCGTTCATTTTTTTAGCCAAAAGCCAGTTAAACAAAGCGGTACGGACACCTCCGATATGCAAAAAACCAGTCGGTGAAGGAGCAAATCTAACGCGAATAGAAGAAAGGCGTTCATGAGTTGATGAGTTCATGGGTTCATGAGTTGAACTACACATATTTACCTCGATTCACAAAAGTATTGCCAAACTAATTGTCTTGCTTTGACCTGCTAATGCATTTCAGCGTTGCGTTGATCAGTCCATTAATCAGCTTATTTACTGTAACGGATCGAGCAAACAACTCAGAGAACTGAGAATTGCTGCAATATCCAAGATCCTGAGCAAGAAACAAATGACTTTGCGTTTCCGCCAGAGACCCACGTGCTTGAATATAGAACTGTTTTGATTCCTTTAATCCGTGTCGCCCAAAACCTTCAGCAATATTTGCCATAACCGAAACTGCCGCGCGTTTCATTTGGTTTTCGAGACCAAAATCTTTCTTCTCTACTACCTGCTTGCAAAGAAGATATATTTCTCGCGTCAATATCCGCGCTTCCTGCCATGCAATAAGATCTTGAAAGCTCTCGATCTTCGCCATTTTTTATTCGCTGTTAACTCATGAACTCATCAACCCATGAACTCATGAACGCCTTTTTGCCGTTTTAGTAGATGATCTTATTAAGCGGATACTCGATGATGCCTTCGGCGCCGGCGCGTTTGAGGGCGGGGATGATCTTTTTGACGATCTTTTCGTCGATGATCACTTCCAGGGCGATCCATTCCGGATCGCTGAGCTGGGAGATGGTCGGTTTGCGCAGCGCGGGCAGCAGCGAAGTGACTTTGCCGAGGCTCCCGCAGGGCACGTTCATCTTGAGGCCGACCATGCCTTCGGCGGCAAGAGCGCCTTTGAGAAGGATCGCGAGGTTCTCGATCTTTTCGCGTTTCCAGCTGTCTTTCCAGGCGTCGTTATTGGCGATGAAGCGCGTGGAAGACACCAGGATATCTTCAACGATGCGGAGGTTGTTGGCGCGCAGGGACGAACCGGTTTCGGTCAATTCCACGATGGCGTCCACCAGGCGGCCGGCTTTCGCCTCCGTCGCGCCCCAGGAGAATTCCACGTCGGCTTTGACCTTGTTTTTCGCGAGGTACTTCTTCACGTAGTTGATAAGTTCGGTCGCGACGCGTTTGCCGTTCAGGTCTTTGACCGATCTGATCTTCGAATCGTTCGGCACGGCGAGCACCCAGCGCACCGGGCGGAAACCCGATTTCGCGTAGATGAGCTCGCAGACTTCCTTCACCTTCGCGCCGCTCTCGCAGATCCAGTCGTGGCCCGTCAGGCCGGCGTCGAACACGCCGTCTTCGACGTATTTCGCCATTTCCTGGGAACGGACGAGCATGACTTCCAGTTCCTCGTCGTCACAGGTCGGAAAGTATGAACGGTCGCCGGCATGTATGCGCACGCCCGCTTTGCGGAACAGCTCGATGGTCGATTCCTGGAGGCTCCCTTTGGGAAATCCGAGTTTGAGTTTCTTCATTGTTCCCTCTTTTTCTCTTCTGAAGTATCGCTGCCGGAAGGCCTGGTCACTTCGAGATTCAATTTATCCGTCATGGTGCTGAATATTTTCTTGTATGTCTTTTTGTCCGTCATACCGTTTTGCCGCGCGCGGGGATGCCGCATACCGGGAACGAAAGACGCGGCCTTTTGGACAGGTTTTATGACGCGAGCGGCGGTGAACGATGAAAGGAGCATCTCCCTGCTCTGCGGCGAAAACTTCGGCGGCAGCGTCGTCACGACGAAGGCCGCCGCCAGCAGCCCGAGGATAATGCCCAGGAGCGCCCCCCCGAGACGGTCAAAGATACCGAAGATCAGCGCGCCCACGATCCTGCCCAGCAGGTATCCGACAAGGATGGCCGCCAGCACGGTTACCGTGAACACCAGGGTGAAGTCCGCCCCGGTTTTAGCCGAGTATGCCCGCGCCGCCGCCATCGCCGTAAAGCCGCTCACCAGATAAAAAGAGCTGGCGACAAATCCGGTCTTGAACCCGAACCAGCCCCCGGCCGCCAGAATAACAAGGAATATAACATCAAACAGATTGAACATTATTGCGTTCCGAAATCCATGGATTCCCGATCAAAACCTCGTGGATGACACTGCTCCACTGATGATAACTGATGTTCTTTCAAAGAAAGGGTTTAAGGGGAAACTGGTTTCCCCTTTGACGATCCGAACACCGGCATCACCCCGCGAAATAAAACAACTCGATCTCACCCGCGACGCAGCGCGGATCGTTACCTGCCCCGATTGTTCGGATCGAGGGCGTGGATGACGATGCCGCTGGCGACCTTCGGGAAGAAGTACGTGGACTTCTGCGGCATGGTCTGTCCGGCAAGCGCGATCTTTTTGATGGCGTTTACGGGGGTCGCGGGGACTATCACCGCGAGGCATTTGCGTCCGCGGGCCAGCTTCAAAGTCTCTTTCTCGTCCTTGACGTAAGTGATCTTCTCGGGCGCGACGCCGGCAAGGAGCAGCGAATGCAGAATGCTGACGCCGAGATCGCGGTACGCCTGGCACTTGTCCGGCATGGCTTTCGCAAGGATGCTCTTGTTCTTTATCGCCAGCGTACGGCTTTTTCCGTTGATCGAAACCATGATCGGCTGAGGAGACTTCCCGGACAGCTTCGCGAAAGCGCCGGCCGGAAGAACGTTGAAATTCGCGGCGATCCTCTCTTCCAGATCTGCCGGCGGTTCAACAACACGGTGCGTCGGCCATATGGAGAGGCCGGGTTCATCCATCGGACAGAGGAACGCGAGCACATAGTTGTATTCCGCCTCGGACGAAAATCTCTTATCCTTCTTTTTCCGTTCCTGCGAATAGTTCCAGGCAGTCTCGTAGCGATGGTGGCCGTCGGCGATGAAAATATCCCTGCCGTTCAGCGCGGCGCCGATCATCGCCGTGGCTTTGGGATCGTCCACTTTCCATACGCGGTGCAGCGTGCCTTCGCTGTCGCGCGCGCGGGTGATCTCCCGGGTGCGGGAAAGCTTCTTAGCATAGTTAAGGATTTTTTTTCCGTTGTCATGGAAAAGGCCGAATATCGGGCTGAGATTCGCCTTGACGGCGCGCAGCAGTTTGAGCCGGTCCGCCTTCGGGCCCGCGAGCGTCCTTTCATGGGGTTTTACGACGCCGCTGTGCGGGTCCTCAAGATGCAGCGCGGCGAAGAACCCGCGCCGGACCATCTTTTTCCCGTGGTCAGTGAACTGCTGCTCGTACACGTAATATGCCGGGACTTCGTCGGCCGTAAGAACGCCTTTTTCGAGCCACGCAATCAACAGGCTGGATGCCGTCTGGTATTTGTTCAGTTTCCCAGCGGGGTCGGACAGTTCCAGTTTGACCATATTGTAAGGAGAAAGCTTTTTCAGCCGCTCTTTTTCGGCGGGAGGGATAACATCGTACGGCGGGCAGATGAGCTTTGTGGCCTCTTTCTCGTTGTAGCGTATGCCATTGAACGGCTTTACTTTTGCCATGGTCGCGGTCCTTTAAATTGGTTTACGGATGTTTTGCGGCAAAAAATTATTGTACATAAGAAAAAAACCATTGTCAAAACAGGAAATAATTGGTATAGTATCAAAAATCCGTCGAAAACATATGGTGTCGAGGTGGTCCGGGATGAAACAAGGACGTTCATTTTTTGGTTTTTTTGTGTGCCTTTCAGCCGCAACCATCCTGTTCCCCGCGTGCCGCCGCTCAGAACCTTCTCCCGAAACAATATCCTCCGCGCTTCCCGTACAAACGGTCACCCTCGCTCCCGGGGACAGCCTTGCCGGAAGCCTTCAGAACCACGGCCTTTCATCCACGGAAAGCAACAGGATCGCCTTGGAGCTGAAAAAGAAGTTCAACATGCGCCTTTACCGGGTCGGAGAGCAATATGAAATTTCGATAGATCCCGTTACCGGGTGGTCTCAGTTCAGGTATTATCCCGGCGGCCTGGACTTCTATTCGCTGCACAGATCAACGGACGGCACGATCGACTCGCAGAAAAAAACTCAGGCCGCGCACAAGAGCGTGGAAGTCGCGAAAGGGGTCATTCAGTCGTCGCTGTGGGAAGCCATGACGGCCCAGAATATCGACGGCGAGACGATCGTCGGCTTTGCCAACATCTTCGGATGCCAGATCGATTTCTATACCGAGCCGCAGGCCGGCGACCGTTTCCATCTGCTGTACGAAAAACACGCGCTTCCCGGAGGGAAAGTGGTCAGGCGACGGATACTGGCCGCCGAATACTGCATGGCATCCAGCACCTGTACCGCGGTACTGTACACGATGCCCGGCGGAAAACCGGAATACTTTTCGGCCGACGGACGTTCCCTGCGCAGCGCTTTTCTCCGCAGCCCGCTCAGGTACGGACGGATCAGCTCCTATTTCACCCGCCGGCGCTATCATCCCATCCTGAAGCGGTTCCGCCCCCATCTGGGCATCGATTACGCCGCCCCCTCGGGCACGCCGGTGTCATCCGTCGGAGCGGGGACGGTAACTTTCGCGGGCTGGAAAGGCGGGTTCGGAAAGTTCGTTTCCATCCGCCATGCCAACGGATATACTTCCAATTACGGCCATCTCAGGCAGTTCGCGAAAGGCATCCGCCCCGGCAAGCGCATCGATCAGGGCCAGACCATCGGATATGTAGGCTCTACGGGGCTTTCGACCGGGCCGCATCTTGATTTCCGCTTCACGCGGAACGGGAAATTCATGAATTTCCTGAACATCAAGATCCCGACCGCCGTCACTATAAGCGGCAAAGAGCGGGAGAGCTTTGAGGCGGAAAAAAGAGAATTGCTTTCACAGTTCACGAGGGTCTAAGCCGGCATCGGGAATTCATCTTGCGCAAAGAGAGACCATGCCCAAGCCGAGTGGTTCGTGGAAATCTAAATTTAACGGTTCATCGAGAACACACGAACCCGAGAACACGTGAACGTCTTTTTCGAATTTTCCGTTGACATTTCATGGCTTTTCCACTAAACTTAGGAAGTCATGAAACTGAACCTCTTCACCAAACTCGCCATCATCGTGGCCGTACTGGCCATTGTCCCGGCGGCAGTAGTCGGCATTCTTTCCGTCAGGGCCACCGATCAGAATACGAGATCAGTCATAGGCGAGCTGCATATCCGCCTTGCCTCCCACCTCGGCGACGACGTACAAAACCACTTCAACGGGATCGACAGGGAGATACACCTCCTCAGGGCCGCGCTTACCTCGAAAGGCGATGGCAAAACCATCATGCGCGAGATATTCAACACCAACCCGGACATCGTCCGCCTGGCGCTCCTCGACCGTAGCGGCCGCGTCATCCTGAGCGAGGGAAATTCCTCTTACGGAGTTTCCCCTGTCTCCCAGACCCTTTCCCGCGATCCGTTCTTCAAGGAATTCCGCGAAAACCGCCACGCCACCACGTACGGCAACGTCTACTTTTTCGGCCTCGAACCGATGATAAACGTGATCTATCCGATGGGCAGCCGCTGCCTTTTCGCGACCATCAGCATGGACAGCGTCTGGCGCATGCTGACCCGCACGCGCGTAGGCGCCACGGGGCACGCTTTTCTTACGGACGCTTACGGGCATCTCATCACTTACCCGGGTAATCCCGCAGCAGTCGCTTTCCCGATAGCCGAACGGTGGCTGAGGTCCGGCGTCACCGGCCAGATCGATTATATCCAGCCGTACACGCAAAAACATATCGTCGGCGCCTTCGCGCCCATAAAAGGCATGCGCTGGGGCGTCATCGTACAGCAGGAACGCAATGAAGCGTATGCCGCCGCCGACCGCTCCCGGACGCGCGCGTGGATACTGCTCATGATCATCAGCCTTTTCGTCATACTCGCGGCCATCCAGACAGCCCGCTGGCTGACCCGCCCTTTCACCGAACTGATCCGCCCGGCCCGCAAGCTGCTTCGAAAAAAACTTGCGCTGCGCGACGAGCTGCGTGCCGGCGACGAATTAGGCCTGCTCGTCGCGACGTTCAACGAGATGTCCTCGGAATTGAAACGGTACGACCGCATGCAGGTGGACCGCATGATCGAAGATAAGATCACGACCGAAAGCGTCATGTTCTCGATCAACGACGGGATACTGATGATGGACAGGGAAGGCAGGCTGCAGCTGGCGAACAAGCATGCCTGCGACCTGCTGGGCCTTCCCGCGACCAACTGGCAGGATTATCCCCTGTGGCATTTCGTGAAGACGCCGCTGTTCCGGGAATTCTTCGAGGAGATCATCCGCAGCCCGGAAAAGAACGCGGTGCGGGAGATCAACCTTTCCACCCCCACGCTTAAAAGGTACTTTCTTTTCACGACGAAAGAGGTCACAAACCCGCAAAGAAAAGAGGCCATCGGCCTGGTAACCGTGATCAGGAACATCACGCTCGAAAAGGAACTGGAGAAGATGAAAGAGGATTTCCTCCATTCCATCACCCACGACCTGCGGAACCCGATGACGTCCATCCGCGGTTTCCTGAAATTCCTTATCGACGAAGTCGCGGGGCCGACCACCGAATCCCAGCGAAGGATGCTCGGCATCATCGACCGTTCATCGTTCCGCCTTTTGACCCTTATCAACGACATCCTGGACATCGCGAAACTGGAATCCAGCCAGCTGGTGCTGAAAGTGTCGGAAACGGACCTCAAGTACACCGCGCAGAAAGCGATGGAACTGTCCGAAGGTATCGCGCTGAAAAAAGAGATCAGCGTCGCGCTGGACTGCCCGGATAACCTGCCCAGGGTCATCGCGGACGCCGAGCTGCTGGAACGCGTGTTCAGCAATCTTCTCAACAACGCGCTGAAGTTCACCCCGGAACAGGGCACGGTAACGATCCGCCTGCGTGAGGCCGCCAACGCGATAGAAGCGACGGTAGAGGATACCGGCGAGGGCATACCGCCGGAAGACGTGGGAAGGATATTCGATAAGTTCTACCAGGTGGCGGGACAGAACCGCGCGGGAACAGGGCTTGGCCTGACCATCTGCCGGCATATAGTTGAAGCGCACCTCGGGAAAATATGGGTTGAATCAGCCCTCGGCCGCGGTTCGCGTTTCATCTTCGCCATCCCCAAAGACCTCACCCCGGAGAAGGTCACCGCCTCTCAGGCGAAAACCCAAAAATCAAAGTGAGTAAGTGAGTGTGTGAGTAGGTGAGTAAGGAAAAGTAAACAACAAAAAAAGACAAGAACAAAAGTGATAATTACATTAAACGGCAACATTAACGACACTGGATAAAGCACCGTTTATTTCGATCGCTTGTATCCTTTGCCGCCGATATCGTCGTTTTTTTTTCGCCTTTTCTCAGGGTTTATTTAGCCGTTCCTTACTCGTCTGGCTTTTGCCTTTCCGCCATCCCGTACTCACTTACTCACTAGTTCTTATTGTTTTCCCGCGTACGAAAGGAACAGCAGGCGGCCCTGGCGGTTGATGTCGAGGACGAAACCGCGGGCGGGATCCGCCTGTTTTGTCGCGGCGCGGAATTCCTTCGTGGAAGGCGTCGGCGCCTTGTTCACGGAACGTATGACATCGCCGGGAAGCACGCCTGTTTCCGCCATGATACTGCCTTCCTGGACGTCCACAACGACGCAGCCTTTTTCTCCGACCGGGGCCTCGAACCGGCGCGACAGCGAAGGATCAAGCGTAACGACCTGAGCGCCCTGCCATTGCGCGAAATCCTGTTTCGCCGGAGCCTGAGGCCCATCGGACAGTCCCTGCCCGCCCGGCTCCAGGCCTGGCCCTTCCGACGCTTCTTCCAGGGGCATTTCTCCCGTGGTTATCGTAAGAGAAACTGTTTTTCCGTCACGGATGACCCTGACCGGGACCTTCATTTTCGGCTGCGTCCGGCTGACCATGGTTTGCAGGGCCCGCACATCATCTACCGGCTTGCCGTTATACTCGATCAGGATATCGCCGCGCGTCAGTCCCGCTTTAGCCGCGGGTGAGTTTTCCAGGACATTATTGACCAACGCGCCTTTCGGGCTTGCAAGGCCGAACTGCCGCGCGATAGCCGCGTCCACCGGCCGGATATCCACCCCCAGCCAGCCGCGCACGACCCTCCCTTTTTCGATCAGCTGGCCCATGATCTCTCTGGCGCCGTTGATCGGGATCGCGAAACCTATGCCGGAAAAAACGCCCGTCGGCGCGTAGATGGCGGTATTGATCCCGATAACCTCTCCCCGGATATTGCACAGCGGGCCGCCTGAATTACCGCGATTGATGGCCGCGTCCGTCTGAATGAGGTCCTTGTACGCCCGCCCTTCTATCGGCAGCGACTGCCGGACAGCGGAAATGATGCCGACGGTTACCGTCTTTTCAAGCCCGAACGGAGAGCCTATCGCCATGGCCCATTCCCCGACACGGATCTTTTCCGAATCGCCGAGTTTGACGTAAGGGAATTTCCCGCCCTTGATCTTTATGACGGCGATATCGGTCCTCGCATCTTTTCCCACCAACGTGCCGTCGAACCTTTTTTCATCCGCGGTAACTACCTTTATCGATTTGGCGTCCCGGACGACATGTTCATTGGTCAGGATGTAGCCGTCAGGATCGATGATGACCCCGGATCCCATGCCTTCGTAACGCCGCTGGTACTGCCGGTCGCGCGGCTGGCGGCGGCCCTGAGGCTGCTGGCCGCCGAAGAAATCGTCAAAAAAATCCTCGAACGGAGAACCGAAAAAGAACTCATACTGCGGCACCTGGTAGTTTTCCTCGAACACCGCCGAAATATTCACGACCGCCGGCTTCACTTCTGAAGCGATCTTGACGAAAGACTCCTGCAGGTTTATCGCCTCGGATTCCGGCTCCGCGGCGAATCCCGTCCACGGCATCCCGGATATGGACAGGAATACAAACATGACTATCGGCACAATAGATTTCAAAAGCATGGAGCCCTCCTGAAAGGTCCGACACATACGCCCCTCTCACCTGGTGGAAGAATAGAATTGAATAGTGTCTTGCATGAGATCCGTTGCAACTCATGAACCCATGAACGTCGTTTTTTCTATTTCGTTCTGAATGCCGGCAGCTGGAGGGGAGATCTCCGGGTAATGAGCGCGCGCGAGGACGCGTCCTGAGCCAAAAAGTCGTTCACCTGCCACGGAGCGGCGACATCCTTTTTTTCCATGGTAATGACCTGATAGCCCCAATGCAGGGGGTTCCCGCGCAAAATGGCGCGGGGAATGGATACTTCGAACCGGCGGGCGAGGCGGAACGTCCTGGAGAGTACCGGATCGTACCTGCCAGCGCGATAAAGTGAAACCTGATACCGGTCGAAACGCAGCGCGTATTCCCAGGCGTTCTCTTCCTGCAGATA
>CAZNYG010000050.1:0-12573 GCA_964577205.1 uncultured Elusimicrobiales bacterium
GTACAGGGCTTTGAAACCGGCCTGGTGGCTCCGCCTCAGGAGCCTGCGGGTTTTTAACGCGCCGTTGATAAACCCTCTTTTCTGCTTCATCTCCTCTTTCTTTGCCCGCAAAGAGCCCCTGAACAACACAGTTGAAATGCCGTGCTCCTTTAAGCGCGTGAGAAGCCATATCTGCCCGGCGATGTTATCAGGGCCTATGGCAGACAGCTCGCAGACGGCCGCGGCCTGCGGGTCTGGGCGCCGGACGCTGTTCAGAGAACTGAGGCGAAGAATGTCATCAGGGCCCTTTCCGTCCATTGCGGCGAGGCGCCCTGTCGGTTGCACTCCGTCGTAATCGTCAAGCGAAACGCCCAGGTCCCCCAGGTTGCCACGCAGGACTGGATCGGTCTGCATCCTGCGCAGGAACTCATCGGAAACCTGGGCGAATATCTTCCGCTGCTCATTTTCAGGCACGGACCCGTTCATATGCGCGTAAATAACGGGGACCGACCACCAGTTGCTCTTATAAAGCTTCACGGCGACAGGATATTTCCCGCCCGCCTCGCAGGGAACGCTGCACAGGAACTTCCCGGATATCCGGCCCCTTTTGGGCGTGATGGCAATAACCGGGATATTTTCCCTGGCCTTTTTCAAAAGGTCATTTAAAAGCTTGGCCTGGTCAACCGCGTCAAATTCCGGTATGACTGCAACCGTAAGCGGCCCGCGTGAAGGAAGGACGGTTTTGAGGATTTTTTCAGTGACTTTCAACGGATTTGCCGCATCTCTCGCCGCGACAGCCGCCGAATTCGCGCTGCGATCTGCTTCTGGTAAACGATCAATGTGATCCAGATAATTACTGGAAGACATCCACATCGCTTTGAATACCTTTTCTTTATCGCAGTGGAATATGCGGGCCAGTTGGCCGACATTTTCGTCAGAAAGAATGAACCGGTACGCCACCTCGCTGGACGCCCCTTCGCCGTACGAACAAACCGTCCGTATCAGATCCTTCAGTTCCACCGGCGCGAGCCCGGCCACGCCGTCTATGCCCTCATCGTGGATGGAGACGGCCGCCTGCCTGCTGATGCGGCCCATAATGTAGAGCATGACTATGGATCCCGGCCGCATCCGCAGGAGCGACTCTGTAACGCGCCGCGCGGCTTTCTCTGTCAGTTGAAGATCACGGCCCCCATCGTCGATGGCCTCTTTGACTATGCTCCCCATTTTTGCCTCATCCACATTTACCCTGCCCCTGTTATTGCCCATCGGAAGGCCGGACCCCATCAGTATACGTATCCGCCTTTCGATTGCCTCGTCGTCATCTCCGTCGACGGCGTCCACAAGGTTCAACACGCCGTAAAAATCACGCACGGGCGCTTCATCATCTCCACGCGCCCCCCTGCCTTTCTCCAGCCGGGCATTCGCCGCGAGGCGGCCTTTATCCATAAGATCGCGCTGTTCCCGCGTGTACCCGGGGCCGTACGACGATACCCCCTGTTCGATGAACCGGTGATAATCTTCGGGGGTCAGGCCCGTCTCCCTGCCGGAGAACTGCCGAAGGCGCCTGTACTCTTCGCTCGAACTGTCGTAAAGGGCCTCGTACTCGCGTGCTTCATGACGCAGGACAGCCTCGATCGTCTCAAGCCGTTCCCGGGGATCCATATCCGCCAGGGCCTCCGCGAGAGCCTCGTGAAGATACAACGAGGCTTTCCCGCCCTGATCCACGACGAGCGCGGCAAGGCACCAGGCGCCGCGATGTATCAGCCTGCCGCTGCTCCCGATGAACACATGTCCCAGCGTAACGTGAGGCGGCAGGATCTCCACGGCGCGCTCACGCGCGCTCCGCGCCACATCCCCGAACCGGGGATCGCTTTCATCCACCGGTTCTTCCGTGAAAAGCTCCGCCAGCCCCGCGGACATATCGGCGAGCCCGTATTCCGCCCCGAACACAAGCCGCAAAACCTCCGCGGCGTTATGGCTGAAGGCGGAGGTCCGCCGGAGTTTTTTCCGCTGGTCTGCCAGGTTCGCCTGAAATCTGTCACTCTCCAGATTGCCGCGAAGCGCCTGCTGCAGCATGCCGAAAGTGTATACCGGGCGTCCCGCGCCATCTTTCATATCTTTGTGCGCCGCGTAAAGCTTCGCGACCCTTTCAAGCCGGTTCAGATAATCTCTGGGCTGGAACTTCATCGCGTCGCAGGTCAGTGTTATGCCGTGTTTATAATCGCTGTCGCTGGATCTTTCCTCCGCGTTGCCCGCGTACCCGCGCATGTTAACCAGGCCGTAATGATCCGCAAGCCGCTCCAATTCCTTTAAGCCGACGATCTGATTCAGCGCCGTCTGTTTTACCAGGGCCCCCATGCCATTCACCGATCCAACGGACGCGTGAATTTTGTCCGCGAACGCTCTCTTCGCGGCCTCATCCATTTCATACGGGAAATCCAGCCTTAAACTGATTATGAGCTTTGCCTCTTCCGGCGTTAACATTTCCAGAGCGACAAGTAAAGCCAGCGACCCCTGTTTAAGGAGGCTGAGCCGCTCGCTGAGGCGAGAGACTGCCTCAACATCCCGCGGGTTATCGCGCCTGAACCCTGAAGAAAAGAGGATGTCCGAGATCTTTTTGACGCACGGCACGGGGTTGTTCGGCTTTTTATCAGCTCCGAGAGGCAGCGCTCTCCGGGCAATCTCCCTGATACGTTCGCCCAGCGTGCCCAGCGCCGCTATTTCGTCTAAAAAGGCGTATTCAGCCTCAAAATTATCTCTTCGCCCCCGCGCCAGCTCCTCAGCGCGCGCGATCAATGTTTCGGAAGGCCCGTTCCTCGCCAGCCGGTTAATATCGGACATTGACCACACCGCGGCCTGTTTAAGAGCGGAAATGTCAGCTGTCATTTGCAGCCATCCCCCGGGATGGTTCTTAAGGGCCAGGTAAATGAGAGCCCTGTTTTCCGTCAGTCCGTACGCTTCCGCGGCTTTCAGAAGCCCGTGCCAGGAGATCCCATGGGCCAGGCCCAGGTCTCTTATATAGCCCTCCCGGCCGTCATAGGACCGCAGAACCGCGAAATACCGGCCGGCGAAGGCTTTCTTGTCTATGATCTTTTCAAGATTCCACAACGCGACGCAAAGCGCGTCATGCCAGTCCATGTCTCCCAGCGCGGCAAGCACGGCCAGGGAACCGCCGTTCAGCTGTCCGATCTTCAGCGCGAGCAACTCCGCCGCTTTTCTTTCTTCTGCATTGAGCTCCGATAAACCGTACCCATCCAGGATCTCGAGTATTTTATCCTTTCTGTTTTCCTGAGAACTAACCAGAGAATGGTTCGCCCCGAAAAGCAGCCCTGACGCAAGGATCATATCCAGCCTTTCCCTCACACTGCCCTGCTCCATCACGCGGGAGAGGAATTTGCGGAATGCCTCACTGTCCATACCGGCTCCGGCATTCACCCGGAACGACCTTCTCCTTGCGCTTTCCTTCTTCATGTATGACAAATAGCTGCCGGTGTTATTGTAGATCGCGTTCCGCACGACATAATCCTTCCCTTCAAATCCCATGGCAAAGGCGATGCGTTTGACAGCCGAATGGGGAAGGCACAACCGAAAACCCTGTAACGCATATTCCTTTTCCGCTCCTTCATAGTCCCGTTCGAGACGCCCGGCAAGGCGCGCCAGAATTTCGGTCGTACTTTCGTCACGATTATCCCACGCGAACCGGTACTGATACGCCAGCAGCAGGGCGGTTGACCCGTCTATCTCTCCGGCTGCCGCGAGCATCGCCACAAGCCCCCTGTTGCCCTTTTTGCACAGTCTGCCCGCTATATAGCGGGCCTTGTCAGGATCGATGTTACGGGACATGAATAGTTCAGCCAGCTCCTTTTGCAGCCCGCCGTCCTTTGAGTTGTCAGCTCCTCCTCCCAGAGGCAGGCCTGACCTTTCGAGGATCAGCATTTTCGCGCGGGTGTCGGGAGCGTGTTCGATCCGGCGGATCATTGCCATGTACGAATAGTCTGACGCGCTCAGGCGCGAGCGCGCAGCCCGCTCCATATCCGCTTCGCGGACATCCTTTTTCCGGAATATCTTTTTCATTTCCTCCGGGGAAACAACGGACCGGTATCGCCTGGACAGTTCGCTCTTTCTACGCAGATAGCGCAGGTACGTCCAGCGGTTGCGGTGCATCTCAAACAAAACGATCTCGGGGTCAAGGCCGTAAAGCTCTGCCAGTTTATCTATCCCGCGCCAGCTTAAACCATGCCTGATCCCGGTTTCCAGCGTTTCTTCGGTCCGCGCGCCATACGAACGCAGCATATCGGCGGCGCGCTCAACCAGCCACCTTTCTTCGGGAAGGATGGGTTTTTTACTTTTTTTAATCAGATAGCGCGCCGTATCCGCGTCCAGCTCTCCCAGAGCCACAAGCAAAGCAAGGCTGCCGCATTCCAATCTTAACATCGCGTTCACTATCCTGAGCGCGTCTTTCGGGCTTTCAATATCATCCGATCCCTTCAGAGCGTTCCGCAGAGAAACAGAGTAGATCCTTTTTTTAACATTGGGGACGCGTCCAATGGGAAGGCCGCTGTCAATGACCATGTCAACACGTTCTGACAACGGGCGGTTTTCCGTCCTGCTCAGGAGATCGAGCAGCCGGCCGAATGACTCGATCTTAATGTCTTTTCTTGCTCTCAGCGCCGATTTCGTGAAAGAACCGTATCTTTTTTCATTAGTTGCATTCCGGGAAAGCCAGGCGGAAACCGCGTTCGCGCCCGTGAATGCCAGCTGCATCTGCCGGGCATGGAACTCCGGGTCGTCATTCTTTAATTGTTCTTCGATGAAAGCGTGATAATCATCAGGCGTCAATTCATCTTTTTTCCCAGAGAAGGCCCGCAGGGCGAGGTTGGCCGGGGTGCCGGGGCGCAAAGCCTCGTGTTCGCGTATCTCATGCTCCAACAGCGCGCGGATCGCGCGGTTCTGCCCCTCTTCATCCATTTTCAGGATCTCCGCGGCAAGGCTTTCGTGTATGTAAAGCTCCGCGCCTCCGTCTTTCAGCACGAGAGCCGCCAGGCACCACGCGTCTTTGGAGACCATATCGTCGCTGCCGGTGAAAAGGACTTTGCTCAACCCGGTGTCCGGAGGAAAGATATCACCGCTGAGCTTCAATACTTTTTGCGTCAAACCGCTTAACTGCCGATCCCCCACGCCCATTTCCTCCGCTTCCACGGCAGCCCGCGTGAAAAGCTCCGCCAGCCCCGCGGACATATCGGCGAGCCCGTATTCCGCCCCGAACACAAGCCGCAAAACCTCCGCGGCGTTATGGCTGAAGGCGGCGGCGCCGCCGCTGATCTCATTGAGCGCTGCCAGCCATCGCCCCGGCTGCTCGCGCAGCGCCTTTCTCCACGCGTCCGTCCTGTTATTCAATCCGTACGCGCTCATTATCCGTTCCACCCCATCATACGAAACACACTGTTTCAATCCCGCCTCTCTGATGTACTGAGGCTTGCTATCGTAAGAGTTGACGATCCTGAGCGCGTTCTTTGCCAATGATCCCCTTTTTTTGATCTCTTCCAGGTCCCAGCGCGCCAGGCTTAACGCGTCTTGTTCGTCAAGCTCGCCCAATGCCACCAGCAGAGCCAGTGACTGCCCCTGGAACATGAGCAGCTGTCCGGCAAGCTGATCCGCGTCGGAAGGTTCCAGTCCGCCCGCGGCCAGCAGCCCGGCCAACTCCCGCCTTTTCCCGTGCCGCAGATAAGTAAGCGTACGATCTATTCCGAACTTCAGAGGGGAACCAAGAATCAGCGCCAGTTTGTCACTCAAGGTTTCCGCTTTCGCGACATCCGACAAAAGCTGCTCGAATGCTTCATGATCGAATGTTGAACCGGGCCTGCCGCCGCGACGGCTGTCCAATTCTTCGGAGATACGGCTGACGCTTTTTTTATCCAATTCCGTGAGATACCCGCCCGCATTGCCGTAGACCGCGTTTGACACGACTCTTCTTTTCGTTCCAAAAGCTTCGGATATCCTGTCAATCGATCCGCGAGTAAGGCACAATTGCATCAATCCTCGGGTGTATTTTGTCTCCGGCCCTCTATAGGACTCGACAAGAGAGCTCGCGATACGCTCAAGTTGCCGCGTTGTTTTGTCGCCGCGATCATTCCAGGCGGATACGTCCTGAAATGCCAGCATCCGGGCGGTTGTGCCGTCGATCTCGCCCAGAGCGAGGAGCACCAGCAGAATCCCCTCATTCCCTTCCCTGCACAGCGCGCCCGCGATAAATTCCGAATTCTCCCGCGCTATGTCATGGCGCTCAAACACCGCTGCCAGGAGTACTTTCAGCCCGCCCATTTTTTTCTTCATCCCCGCTCCGGTGGAAAAAGGCGAGCGTTCAATGATCATCAGCTTCGCGTAAAGATCCGGGGCTTTTTCGATCTCGGAAATAAAAAAGTCAACGTCCGCGTCTCCATGCCTTTGAACGGCATTATGGCGTTCGACGGCATGCTGTTTACTCGCGTCAGCCAGCGATCCAAGAAGCGTCCCGGGATCGGAAGCGAGTATAGAAAAAACCGTGCCTACCGGCACCCGGTACTTTAAAGCCAAGGCCCTGATATCTTCCCTCGCCAGGAAAAACTCCCCGGCAGCCGCTGATTGTTCCCCCGGAAAGCCATCGTTGGAACGCTGAGCCGAAAAGATGTAACGGGCGAACTCTTGTCCTGATTGGCCGCGCAGGCCATAGTAATAAATCTTCCCATTGTGGGCGGGCGCGACGTTGAGGATGAAAGGGGCCAGTTCGGGGTGGAACGCGGCCAGCAGCGCAAGTTTCCCCGGGCGGGCAGCGGACAGGCCGCGGGCAAGCTCTTCCGCCTCCCGTGACTGTTTTCCGTCATCGCGGTCGAATCCATTTGCAAAAAAAAGATCCCGCAGCTTACCGCGCAGATATTCCCTGTTGGGAGCACCTGCGAAGAGTTCCCCCATGGACAGCCCTGATTCAGCCAGAAGGTTGAGACGTTCATTCAAAGGCATGGCCTTCAGATCGTTACTCAGGTACTTTCGCAGCAGATCGATTTCTTTTTTCTTCTTTTCCGCAACCGCATTAATCAAGTTCATATGGAATCTGCCGGGGTTTTGGGCGCATCCGTCTATCTCCTCGTCCGTCAGATAGCCCTTATAGCGATCGGCGATCCTTTTCATCTCCGTTAATTCATTCAACAAAGGCCCCGCGTTCCTTTCTTTCCTTTCATTCCTTTCAATAACGGCCAACACGGTTTCAGGCGAAAATCCGTACTCAGCGGCAATATCCCTGACATTGTCGTAGGACAGACAGCGCCGGATGCCGGCGGCCATGCGGTTACCATGATATGAGCGATACGAATCCAGCGTCTCCCGGGCAAAATCAATTAACATCGCCTTGTCTTCTGGTTTTAAAAACTTGAACCTGCTTGCCAGCGGCCCTAAAACACCCGCGGTGCCCGCGTCAAGCCTTCCGAGAGCGACCAGCAGCGCGATACCGCCGTAATCAAGCTTTCCAAACGACATAATAACTTCACGCTCCTTGGTTCTGATCTGTCTCGCGATGAAATTATTCAGTTTGCCCGGTTTCTGAGCGCTTGAGTAGTGCGTGATCAGGCCGCTTTGCTGAACTATATTCAAACGTTCCAGAAGAGGAAGCCCTTCCGCTTCGCGCAGCCGTTCAAGCAGAGCATACAACGCCGCTCTGCGCGTTTCTTTCACATTGGGTTCTGACGGTACGTGGGCTTCGCCTTCCGCCATCATGCGCATGGACATCCACGACGATCGCGCGTTTTCACCTGTTTTGAAAAGTTCTTTCTGACCCTTAGAAAAGAAGTCTTCGGGACTTATGGCTTCTTTGATATAGATATGGTAAAGATCAGGGCCGATCGCCGCTTCGCTTAATCCTTTTTCTATTGCGAACCGGCGCAGGCCCTCGTATTCCCGGGAACCGGACTTATACAAAGCGTCAAATTCCCGTGTTTCATGGTCGAGGAGCTGACGGATCGTCTTTTCCCGCGACGCCGCATCCATTTTCTTCAGCGTCCACGCCAGCGACTCGTGGAGATACAGTGTCCTGCGTCCGTTTATTACCGTTAACTGGGCAAGGCACCACGCGTCGCGGTGAATGAGCCCGGAGGCGCGGCTTATAATAACACCGGTATCCTCCCAGCCTTCGGCGGCGTTGATCAGTTCAATGACTTCGCCATACCGCTCACGCGCGGTTCCTTCTTTCATCGCGCCTTTCCTGAACAGCTCGAGTATCGATTCGGCGATCCTCGCTGAAGAATCAGCCAGCCCGGTGCCCGGCAATAATCCCGCTTCTATTGCCAAAACGGCGATATCAGCTATCCTGTAACCGAAGTTGGTTGATAGCGGGCCTGCTCCGTCAAGCCTGAATCCATCCAAGAATAACGCCTTCCATGTGCCATTTTCCAGCGCGCAGACAAGAGGTTCGCTGACGCCGGGAACGACAAGGCAGCCCCTGCCGCCCGTTACGGAGATCTCTCCCGCACCGCTGTCCCCGTCTTCACCCGTATGGCGCTCCAGAAGGCGTCGTATCGCTTCCCCCACCGCTCTCCTCATCTCTTCATCGGAAGCATCCCGGGCGAGCATGGCTTCGCAGACATAGCAGGCCACGATCTTGATCTGCTCCTCAACAGGCCGTCCCGATTCGAGCGCCACGTTGATGCACTGTTCATTCATGATGCGGCGGTAGTTGGCTTCGGCGATCGAGGGGTCGTTTTCAACCTTCGGCATGATGACGAGATGGGAAATGCCCGCTTCGCGCAGTTTCGCGGCGCTGTCGCCCGCGTGGAAACCGCCCATGACGGCTATGTCTATCTGCGTTGAAGATGCCAGCAGTTCTTCCGGTGTGACGGGTTTCCCGTCCGCCGGCGCGGCACAGGGCCGCGCGGCGCCGATCTTCTCCATGAAAAGCGCGGTGCGTTCGTCGTTGATCCGGTAATAGGTTTCCGCAAGGCCGCGGTACGGGTCCAGCTGCCTGTAGCTTTCGCCCCCGGTGTACCGTATCCAGTTCTCCATGAACCAGCGTTCCCCGCCTTTAACATACCGCAGTTCTGACGGTGTTATGTTCGCCTGCCAGTATCTTTTGAAGCTATTGAAGTAGTCCCGCAGCAGGGCGATCCGCCGTTCACTTTCGCCCGGAGCCAGCCGCCAGATGATATCCCGCTTTATCAGTTGTTCGTCGATAACCAGTTCTTCCGGGTTAAATCCGCGGGTGTCGCAAAGGTGAAGATAGCGTTCGAGGCGGGCATATCTGTCGCCAAGGCCGTACGTTGTTTTCAGGGATCCCCAGCGGGATGCAAGCCCCTCAATATGCTGAAAATCGTCCGTCACCGCAAGGAGTTCCCGGTATTTACCGTAAGGCATTCTCTTCCTGAGTTCCCGCGTCAATCCGGAAAGTTCTTTACCCACGGAGCGGACACTCAGGCGGCGCGCTGTTCTTTCCATGCCGGCACAGGCCGTCAGGGTGGGATACCAGTCGAGATCCATGTTCAACTCGCGGGCAACCTTGATCAGCCTCGCGTAATACCTTTTCGACTGATGCTCATCAGAACGGAGGGAGCGGACAAAACGTCCCAGCCGCCCATGCAGGTACCGGTCTTCCACCCGCAGCAATTCCCTGTCCATGCCATCAAGAAGATCCTTGATCTCCCGGTTGTCCCTGATCTGTTTAAGACGCACAAGGTTGGCGTGATGCATTTCCTTATCTTCAAGCCCGTAGAGATTATCCGGATAGTGATGCGTCGCGCCAAAGTATTCCGCTCCGCTCAGGCGTCCCGTTTCCACCAGCTTTTCAATAAACCCTTCGCGGAGTTTTTCATCGCTCAGGCACGAGAGCCATGACGTGTCGATCCTGCCAGATCCGCCTTCGACGAAGATGCTTCCCACAGTGTAACGGCGGGTAAAGAACTCCAGCATCTCTTTCGTTTTCCGCTGGACGCCGGGATCGCCGTGCAGGTCCTGCACCAGCACGACCGTACGTCCGGGCACGCCGGACCAGCTTTCCGTCACCGTGCCGAGATGCGAGGGGATCGACAGGGCAAGAGGCCCGGCCCCCCGCGCGGGGATCGCCGATGGAGCGGCGGTAAACGTCTGCGCGGGCAGGCTGGAGCCGGCCAGGCTTATGGCGATGAGAACGGCGATGGTTTTATGGAATGCTTTATTCATTATGGTTCTGAACACCTTTCGAGTGAGCATATGTCAATTTCAAATTTCAAATCGCAAATTGAAATATCACCGTTGATGCGATGGAACACTCAATAACAGCTAAGGTATCGTGCGTAAGACCAGTTAATAACTCCCCCCAACCCCTCTTTATACAAAAGAGGGGGGGAACGACGGAAACTCCAAGACTCAGGCGGCGGACAGCATCTCCCGGCTCAACAGCGGGTCCGCGGCGTTCTTTATTATTTTCTCCAGATCAGATTCGCGGCGATCGCACAGCGGGTCGAACATGAGCTGAATATCCTCGCCCAGCGCGAAATACCGCAGCCACATCATCCTGTTCCTGATAAAATTGCTCAATTTACGGCTTATGTCACCGCGGCGTTCAGCGGGGTACTGCCACGTATCCGTCCCGTCCCCGCGGCGCATGCCAGCGGGATAAGCGACAAAGGGGGCATGCTGCTCCAGGAGGCGAGATAGCGCGTTCGATCTGACCGTTTCGTCCAGGGCGCTGGCATCGTTATCAAGCAGAACGAGCTCGCTGCCGGTGTACTTTTCGTTGATCACCCCGCCGGCGTTCACCCGGCGGACGACGAAGTAGCCGCCTTTCAACGCCCACTGCCCTGCGGCCTCGGCGTCTTCAGGGAGAGGGTCATAGGCGAATACCGCGTCTGATGAGACCGCATACATATCCTTCCATATCGAGTAAAGCCATTTTTCCCATTGTTCCGCGTTGAGCTGGCCCGTCTTCCCGGAAAGGACTATGCCGCCCGCTCCCTGTCTCATCAATCGCATAATAGTGTCCCTGTGGCACTCCAGCGAACCGTCTCCGTCCAGCGGGTACTCTATAAGAGCCCTGATCCTGCGGTCACGCGCCGCTATAAAAAGCTGTTCAATATCCTTAATATCCCGGCCGGCATGCCTTTCGCCATCGCCGGGGAAAAAGCCTGTCAGCAGCACTGTGTCCACGCCGGTGTACAGAAGTTCATCGAAATAAGCGGGGGCGTCAGCGCAGGTTCCACGAGGCCCCATGCGCGAGGGATCGCATACTTCTATCACGTTCGCTTCCGGCGCAGGCGATGGAGACGGCAGCCGGCCCGGCCTGCCTTCGCCGGGCCGCAAACCCGCCGCGCCGGTATCTCCGCGCAGGCAGATCGAAGTCCAGCGTTCAGAGGAAAGCCCGATGTAGCTTACGTGCCTTCTTGTGACGGGATCGCCGTTCTTGTACTGCAGTACTTCGACCATCCCCTTCACGACGGGCGCGGGATCCTGACGCCAGTTGCCGTCTGCCGGTACATCAAGATAGAACACCGGTTTGTTCCCATCACGGCACGGATACAACACGGCCATGCCTGGACGCCCGCCGACGCGCGGCTGGTAAGGAAAAAATATCGCGGAAAGATACCTGTCCGGTTTCCCGAACAGGACAGGAACGACATCCGCGCCCGGGATCGCATCAGTATCGACAGCGCCCGCCGCGCGCTCTCCCGGCAGAAGCAGGATAAGCATTTTCCTGCGGTACGCTATCGCCGCTGAAGACAGCTCGCAGCAGGCGGCCGGTGGGACAATGTATTTCTCCATATTGTATAACAATGGCACAAAAGCCGGGCCGTCGGAAAGCTGCTGACGGGATACCGTAAACCAATCATCGAGAACTCCGGGGAACATGCGGCCGCTTTTCCCGTTCTTGTCTTTTTCAGCGGCAATGACAAAATCGGTGAGCCGTTTGCCGAGGCCCGCGAGATCCATGCCCTCGAAAAGGGACTGGTCTCTCATGATGAGAGCTTCGCACTCCTTCCATGTAATGACACCGGAAAGATAGAATTGGAAACACTGCCATTCGGATATCCGCGTGAATTTCCTCGCCAATGCTTCCGGATCACTCTTGCCTTTGAATACGTGGTTTTTAAGATACCGGCAGTAACGGCTCATCCCTTTTTTCGTGTACGACCGGAGGGCCGACTTCCCCGGGTGCCTTTGAGTGAACTCAAGGTATTTTTCCCGCTCCGCATTTTCGATAAAGTCCGTTATATAAATATATCTCAAAAGCCCGTTTTCAGCCAGAGAAAGCTTCCGCGGATCTTTTTTCCCCCGCGCGGCAATATGTCTGACATACTCCACGAACATGAACGCGTGCTTGCCGTACGCGGCATTGTCCTTATTGAACCGGGGGTATCTGTTGATGAGGAATTCCTCGAACCCTTTGTGCAGCGGCGATCGGGGATCACGGGAAGCGGCCTCTTCTTCGCGGAAAAATTCCTCGAGAAGAGAAAGGAAAAGCATTCCGCGTTCCCGTTCCGGACGTCCGGGTTCGAAACCGGCAGGGAGTTCCACTGTTCCCATGCTCTCTTTCAACACTGCCGGAAGGAAAGGGAACACTCTTCCCCTGACAGGTTCAGCGGCCTTACGTTCCCGCGGCCG
>CAZNYG010000050.1:12673-15320 GCA_964577205.1 uncultured Elusimicrobiales bacterium
GGTGCGCGATGGGCTGAGCGAGTATGCCATCAATATCCTTGTGATCGATGATATGTTTCCATGCCTGGTTGATATTGCCGGTACGTTTCTGTATCTCGAGGACGGCCGGGAACGCCAGAAAGATGGTGCGGAAGAAATAATTGTCCGCTTCAAGAAGGCCGTACTGCTGCGCGCCCTGCAGATGAAAGCGATCCTCCAGCAGTTCGGCAAGCTGACGGGAGAAAAGATGCTTTCTCAGTATCGCCTTGTGATGACCGCTGAGATCGCCGTTATCAAGGTCCGCTATCACTTTTTCAAGCCGCCCGGCAAGGCCGCAGCCGGAAAGGCCGCTGGCAGCGATCATGTCCCCGACTCGCGCCGCGGCGGAAGGGCGCAGTTTTCCCTGGGCGCGTTTTGAATGCCGTTCCAGTTCTTTTCGTTCCTGCTCGATATTCTCTTTTATCGCGGCCAGGATGTCCCGCTGATCCGCGGTCAACGTGCCGGCGGCATACATCGCCTCCACCCCCGCGATGCTCATGCGGGAGATGTCATCAGCCAGCTCTTCGGCCAGGTTGTTTTCCGTCAGGTACCGGTTGTCTTTAAAAAGCTTCAGCAGTTCAGTTTTCAACGGACTGTTCAAGGCGTCGGGGATACTGCCTCCCCTGGTGTTGAACACAAGGTCCCGCCGGGAAAGCGCCTCGAGACGGCTTACTATTTCATCCTGCGCGCACAGCTCCGGATCTGTTGCCGCTTCGCGTTCGGCAAGCACTGCCGCCGCCCTGTCTTTAAGATACGTGAACAGCAGCCGCTGTTCCCTGAAGAAACCGGGGGCCTGCGGAGAAGCGTATTGTCCGGGATCGGCCTCTAAAATAAACTCATGGAACTTCTCAGCCGTATAATCCTCCGGCCGGGCGGCGCCGAACTTCTCTATGAGCCAGGCGGTGAACATCTCCGCCGCCCATCCTTCCCGCTTCACCACGGCAAGGTATTCATACGCCTCGTGATGGGCGAGGGCCCTGTTGAGCATATCTCTTTCCTGCCCGGGTTTACCCCGCAATCCCCGGAAGTAATCGGCATTAGTATCCACGGCAAAGTGCCGGTATTCCGGGAATACCCGCGACAGCGCGAAGGCCCAGCTGCCTTCCAGAATGAGCATGCGGTTGACGCTCATGTAGACATACGTATGACTCACCGGGAACCCGACTATCGCCGCTATCTCCTTACTTATCATGGCCGCGTCCTTCTTGAACTCTTCCGGGATGCCCTTCTGCCGGTGGAACAAAAAGGCCTCGCGGGTCTTCTTGTATATGTCTGCGGACGCGTCCGTCGCCGCGGCCGCCCCGCTCAGATGAGCGGCCAGCCGCGCAACGTTTTTCGCCATAGTGACAACCGACGGCGAATTGGCTCCAGCTGACTTCTCCAGTTTCTTGCGTATTTCTTCGGCGGGGCCGCGCCTCATGATACGCGTTATCTCCCGAGGATCAATAAGGCCTTCGTATTGAACGATGATCTCTTCAATCTCGTCGAATGACATAAAGCCCGATTTGGGTTTGGAATTCCTGCCGGCTACGATCTCCATGGCCAGTTCCCGGCCCTCGATCCACGAAATGAGCTTCTCATAGGGCAGCGGGAAGACAGAGCGTATTTGCATGATCCTTTCATCAGCTACGACGCTGCTGAAAGAACGCGAAACTTCCCGCGCGTATTTAATAATATCGTCGCGCTGCGAGCGGGTCAAATCATCGTACGCCGGCACGTATTTCCCCGTGATGGCGAAAACCGCCTGATCGTCAAGGCCGCCGACGGCTGCCACGACCGCGAGAGATCCCAGGTCGCCGCAAAGCAGCCTTTTGAGGACATCCTGTTCATCATCGCCCCACAGGGCCCACTCTTCATCGGAAACCCCCGCCTTCAGGGCTGCGATCCAACCGGACCGTGATGAACGATTATAATTTCGCAAAACGGTGTTCGAATTGTGATAGCCCAGCGGGAATCCCGCGCTTTCTATCACGCGCATCTGCGCCGCCGCGTCTTTTTTCAGGCGCATCGCGTTTATGGCCCTCCGCAGTGTTGCTTCTCTATTCCCATCCCTTTTTGCCAACGTAGCCCCGCCGCGGCCGCCCGGAGCCGCGTTCGTCTTAGCAGAAGAAAGCCCTTTCCAGGATGCCGCCGCTTTTGCGCAAAAATCGTATAGGGCCTTCTGTTCAGGGTCTTTCAACGCCGCACGGTGAAAATCGTCCGGATTCATCAGAATGCCCGCCGCGCGGCTCCGCAGGATCCACCCGTGTTCATCCATCTCGTGTTTGACGGTCAGCCTGATCCACCTGCCGCGTTCTTCCGGGCCGCATTCGCCCAAAGCCCGCGCCAGCGCCTCGTGCATGATGATCACACCGCGGCCGTTGTGTGCCGTTTCCATGGCTGTCAGTGACCATTTACCCCTGCCGCGGATCAAACGCCCGTCCGTTATGATCCTGATGGAATTGACACCTGGAGTTGCCTGCCGTGTCCCGCTTTCCCCGGAATGATCCCGGGCAGGCTGAGCGGCGTACTCATCGGCCTCTTTCTGTGAGCAGCCGCCAATCAGTATCCCGGCCATTATTACGGAAACAGCAAAAATATACTTTTTCATTTTTTACCTCTCACTGAACTTATCGATAGAATATGGTAA
>CAZNYG010000051.1:0-13926 GCA_964577205.1 uncultured Elusimicrobiales bacterium
GGAAAGATCGGCCTTGGCACGACGAACCCGTCCGGTAATCTGCACGTGAACGATGCCGCGGATACCGCCTCGATTTACATATCGGGATCACAAACTGATTACATCAACGCGGGGATATTCATGCAGGCGCGGACGTCGGAGAACTACCGCGGCCTGGGCGTGTTCATGCACGATCTAAACGGCGAGACGCAGTGGTTTGCCGGGCGTCCCTATGAAGCAAGCGACCGGTACATTATCGCGCGTTCAACCGATCTTGCCGATCCTTCTTCGGAAACGGCCCAGAACACTCACGCGCTGATGACGGTGACCGATGGAGGCAAAGTGGGTATAGGAGCCACCAACCCTTCCGAACGCCTGGAAGTCGCAGGCAACATCCGCAACATTGGCTACGGCCTTGCCACCAGTTCCATCACCTTCGCCGATGGGACGGTGATGAAGACGGCGGCGACCGGCTCAAATGTCCTGAACAGCACCAACACCTGGACCGCTCCGCAGACGTTCGCGTCAACCGTAACATTAATGGGAAACATATTTCTGGACAATACCACCTTAGAGACAGGAGCCATTTACAAAGGCGGGGCCATATTCATGCACGATTATCATCCCGCCGGGACGTCGGGACACAATGTTTTCGTCGGCGAGGATGCGGGCAGCTTTGATTTGACAGGAACAGCGGGAGATCAGTCGAGTTATAATACGGCGATAGGCTATACATCTCTTCAGCAGCTTACTTACGGGTACTCAAATGCGGCGGTTGGAGATGGATCTCTGTATTACAATACAAACGGATGTGAGAATACTGCCCTGGGTTCCTCCGCTGCCCGAAGGAATGTAGGCGGATCTGACAATACTGCGATCGGATCAGGCGCGTTAGCCTATAACGAATCAGGAACGTTCAATACTGGGGTAGGCGCGTTTGCCGGACGTGGGACGGAAGGCAATTCATATTCAAGAAACAGTCTTTTCGGCGCTTATTCAGGAGAAGCTCTTTCGACTGGTTCCAACAATATTTTTATGGGCTACGGTTCAGGCTATAACATAACATCCGGAGCGAATAATGTGGTCATTGGCTATGATATACCCGCCCCCAGCCCGACGGGAAACTACCAGCTGGTCATCGGTTCCCCGACATTCATGTACGGCAACATCGACACAAAACGCATAGGCTTTGGCACCACCAACCCCTCGGAACGCCTCGAAGTCGCGGGCAACATCCGCAACATCGGCTACGGCCTCGCCACCAGCTCAATAACCTTCGCGGACGGGACGGTGCAGACAACGGCGGCGACCGGCTCAAATGTTCTGAACAGCACCAACACCTGGACGGCTCCGCAGGTGTTTGTTTCTACAAGCATTAGCGTAAAAAACATATCGCTTCCTGAAACGACCAACAGCCAGACCGGCATTATGTTTAAAAACGGGCTTCCCTTCATTCACGATTATATCGCGCCAGGTTCTAATGGGAGAAATATATTCATGGGGTACGGAACAGGTAATTTCGGCATGGACATTGAAGGCGGCAGCGCGGGCCTTTCAAGCTTGAATGTCGGTATCGGCTACCGTGCGCTGGCAAACATTTACCAGGGTTACAATAACGTGGCGGTAGGCTGGGCCCTGGAGCTGCTAACCGATGGATACAGCAATGTCGCGATAGGAAAGCATGCTTTACGGAACCTGGTTACCGGTGACAACAATGTCGGCATCGGCTTGGACGCGGGATATTATAACAGCATTGGGAATGAAAACACGATAGTGGGCGCCGAGGCCGGATTGGGAACGACCGGCAATTCATTTTACGCCAACAGTCTTTTCGGATTTTCTGCGGGCAACGGATTGACGACCGGATCGGGGAACATCCTCCTGGGATGGTGGGCGGGGAGCTTTCTTACCAGCGGGGAAAGTAATATCGTGATCGGCAACGACGCGGATGTGCCTGATCCCGCGGGCAGCTATCAGGTAGTCATAGGCTCGGCGAATTTCTTTTACGGCAATATGGAAAGCGGGAAGATCGGCATCGGCGAGACAGCTCCGCAAGCGCGTTTGCATATTAAGGCTCCCACAGCGTCCATGTCAGGCCTGGTACTGCAGTCGTCTGACGATGATGGAACAAATCATCTGATCGACGCTCGTCTAGAGAATGGCACGTTGATGTCATTCATGGACGTTTCCGGACTATGGAACATAGGGAATGCGGAGGACACGTGGGCATCTCTCGCGATATGTCCAACCTCTAATAGTAACTGGTGCGCAGGTTTGGAAATACTTCCTGGTTCGACCCACCTGGCGTCCTTGATACATGTTAAAGACAAAACCGATAAAGATGCCTTTGTGGTTACCGCTGACGGAAAAGTCGGCGTCGGCACCTCGAACCCTGGAACGTACAAACTGTACGTCAGCTCCAATTTGTATGTCAACAGCGCGTATTGCCGCAAGAACGGGGGAGCCAATACCTGGATAATTTCTTCCGACCGGCGTCTTAAAAAAAACGTAGCCACCATAGAAGATCCGCTTGACAAAATGCTGCGGTTACACGGCGTCACTTATCAATGGAAGGATCCGGCTAAACATAGTGACATGTCAGGCGTATATATGGGTATGATAGCTCAGGAAGTGGAAGATGTGTTTCCTGAATGGATCGATACCGATCCCGAAACGGGTTACAAAATGCTGGGCTATATCGGATTTGAAGGCCTTGCCGTGGAAAGCATGCGCGCGCTGAAGGATGAAAACAACGCGTTGCGAGCAGAGCTGAACGCCCTTAAAACGAAGAATGATCAGATCACTCAAGACATAAACTCCCTGAAACAGTCGCTGCAAGCGATCAACCAAAAACTAAGTACCCAATAACCCCGAAGTTAAGTATAATTCAGGGTATTCAGGTGTCAGACTTGCATTTGTTGCATTAATAATCAAAGGAGAAAATGATGCCACGACATCCCCGTGTTCATGCGCCCGGCCTTCTGCAATCAACCCCGGTGTCAGACTTGCTTTGATTGCATTAACATCCGTAGTAAAAGGAGAAATAAATGCCGAGACATCCCCGAGTTCACGCGCCCGGCCTTCTGTATCATGTCATCGTGCGAGGGAATAACAAGCAGGTTGTGTTCAGCGGCGACGACGATTATCGTTTGTTTCAGAAAGTCCTTGCCGGGACTGCGGAAAAGTACCCGTTCCTGCTGTACGCGTACGCTCTGATGCCGAACCATGTTCACCTGATGATAGAAGTCGGCGAGGAGCCTCTCTCCCGCGTCATGCAATCCATGCTGACATCGTTTGTGCGTTCGATAAACAAAAAGCATGAGCGTATCGGGCATTTGTTCCAAGGCAGGTATAAGGCCATCGTGTGTGGAAAAGATTCGTATGCCATGGAGTTGGTGCGGTACATTCATCTGAACCCGGTTCGGGCGGGGATCGTCACGGCTCCTGAGGAATGGCGATGGAGCGGCCACGGGGAATACGCAGGCACAGATTCGACAAGTATAATTTCTCCCCAAATTGTCCGGGAACTGTTTGGCGATGGAGAACAGGGATACGGAAGATATGTCGAATTTCTTCATGATGGGATGGGAAAGCAATATGAGGAGAAGTTCCACCCCGGCGAAGCACATCCGTTTTTGGGGGCTGCGGTCCTGGAACACAGTGTCCAGTGCGATGTCAGAGGTGTCAAATTGTCGCTTGACGAGATATGCGCGCAGATATGCCGTAATTCCGGGATCAGCGAACAGGTGTTTAAAAAAAAGAGATCCATTCGTCAAGCGGGTCGGGCCCGGAGGGAGTTTATCAACAAGGCTGTTCGGGAACATGGGTACAGGAATAATGAGGTGGCAGGGTATCTCGGGTGCAATCCTTCTTCGATAACCAGAGCCATGGGTAAAAGCAATTAAAGCAAGTCTGACACCGGGGGTTGACACCGGGGGTTAGGGGTTGGCTGGGGATTTGCATTTATTTTTGTTGGTGTACTGCGTGGAGGGTTTAGGTGACCGACAAGATCTTATCAGATGATGAATTGAAGGCGCTATTTTCTGTGGCATCTTCGTTGCCGGGGGGCGGGGATACTGCTATAGCCGCAAAGGAGGCGCGGAATTACGACTTCAAAAATCCGCGTCTTTTCATAAATGAGCATACTCGCACGCTGGAAGCGATCTACCAGGATTTTGCGGGAGCGGCCAGCGCCGTGCTTACAACTTATTTCGGCATACCTGCACAAATAGTCGTCCATTCAATAAAGGAACAGCGCTACACCGAGTATTTCAGCGGCCTGGCGGAGACCGTCTTTCTAAACTACTTCCAGGTTACCCCCAGCGGCAAACTGGGGCTGTTGGAATGGAGTAACGATCTCGCGCTTGCTATGGTTGACAAGATCCTTGGCGGGGAAGGGAAACCGGCGCGTACCAGGCCTCTCAGCGCGATAGAGCTGGAGATCATGAAAGAGCCGGTCGGGAAGATCCTTGAGAACATGAGCTTTTCCTGGAAAAGGAAAGTGGACCGCATAGGCTTTGAAATAGACAAAGCCGCGGTATCTCCTTCCCAGCTGCCCGCGGGGCTGAGCGATATCGAAGGCGAAAAAGTATTCGTCGTCCACTGCGAGATGAAGCTCGGCCTCAGCATCGGCGAAATGAAGATATGCGTACCGCAGAGTTCGTTGAAGGCTTTCGCGGCGGAACTGATCGCGCCGACAGGGAAGGGCAAGCTCGCGTTCAAGGCGGCTCATATCACCCAGTCGAACCTGGATGAAGTCCCTCTTTCGGTCAGCGCTTTCATGGGCGAAGTGCCGGTAACCATCGGCGAATTCCTCAAGCTGCAGAAGGGCGACGTCATTCCCATCATCAAGATCAACGAGAACGTGGAGCTCAAGGTCTGCAACGCGGCGAAGATCACCGCGCGCCTGGGCCGCGTAAAGAACAATAAGGCTATCCAGGTCGTATCGGTAACACCGCTGCCATAGAAATTTAAATGAGACGTGGTTGCACGGGGACACAAGAACGCCTTTGAAAGAGGTTTTTATGAATGATGAAATGAATCAGAGCGCGGCGCCCGGCGCCGGCGACGAAGAAGCGTTGAAACAGCAGTTGAGCGGCGCTGCCGGCGGCGTTCCGGCACCGGAAGGCCCCGAGGCGCATCCGGTCGAGTTCGCCCCTCTGGAATCCCAGGCGGCGAAACCCGAGATCAATTTCAGCCTGCTGATGGATGTCTCTCTCAAGATCAGCGTCCAGCTGGGCGACAGCAAAGTGCTCGTCAAAGACCTGCTGAAAATGGGCCAGGGATCGGTCGTCGAGCTGAACAAAACAACGAACGAGCCCGTCGAAATAATGGTCAACGGCAAGCCGTTCGCCAAAGGCGAGATCGTAGTTATTGAAGACAATTTCGGGGTCCGCATTACGGAGATCGCCAGCCCGCAGGAGAGGATGAACAGTATCCAATGAACCAGACCGCCAAAAACACACTATTCTTCACGTCAGTTCTCGCGCTGGTAACGGCGGGCAGCGTGTTCTCCGCCGTCCGCAGCAACGACCGGCCGAGCGAGATCTCCGGGCCTGTTCTCATGGAACAGTCGGCTGGCGGCCCGGTGGATAAGGCTCCGGGGAACACATCAGGGGACGCTTCGCCGGCATCCGGTGAAAAGCATGTCTCTCCCGAAACCGCGCCGGCCAAAGTAAAACCATCAGTGCCGCCTGTGTTCGAGGAGCGGAAGAACCGCCCTGCCGACGATGAAGGCCGCGCGCGCCTGAAAAACATAGACGCTGCTGCTGTTTCCGACGGCGAGCGTGCCGGGCTGCTCCTTGAGAAATCGCAGGAGTCTTCATTATCAGCCGCGCCGGCGGCAAGTACCGACGCGGCCACCGAGCAGACGGGTGTGGAAGAACTGGTGTATGAAGATCCAGCGTCACGGGATCGGCCGAGCCTTATCCTCGCGGTATTCCGCGTGCCTCTATGGTCTCCTTCTATTCACCCCAATCGTTCTTTCCCTTGCAGCGGTCGCGGGCTGCGTAGTCCTGTGCGGTTTCGGACTGAAAAAATTCATGGACAAACGTTCATCGTTCACATTCAAGCAGCCGCTGGTGAACGTGCTCAGCCAGACGTATCTCGGCCCTCGGAAAACGATCTATGTCGTAGAGGTCATGGGAAAGATACTGGTGCTGGGCGCGACGGAAGGGAATATACAGATGCTTACTGAAATGGATCCGGCGATCCTGGAAAAAACACTGAAGGAAAAGAAGATCGAACCTCCTGCACCCGGACGGCAGCCATCCTCCGGTTTCAAAGGATACCTGAACGCGGTCCTGGAGCGGTTCAAATGATATATCGGAAGATACGGTTCCTCTGCCTGTCCGCCGCCGTCACGGCCCTGTGCGCGGTTCCGTCGTGGGCGGCTCCGCTGGCCGCCGAGATCGGCAATGCCGTAAGCGGCTCGACGTCTCCGGCGCGTATTTCCTCCACGCTGCAGATCATGCTTCTCCTGACGGTGCTGTCACTGGCGCCGTCGATCCTTGTCATGATGACGTCGTTCACGCGGATCATCGTGATCCTTTCATTTCTTCGCCAGGCCATGTCGCTGCAGAACATGCCTCCCAACCAGGTCGTCATAGGCATAGCCCTTTTCCTGACGTTTTTCGTGATGGCTCCAACCTGGAACCAGGTAAACGCCACCGCGTTGAAGCCGTACATGGCCGGCGAGATATCGAGCGCCGCGGCGTACGAACGCGGCATCGCGCCGGTGCGCCAGTTCATGCTGCGACAGACGAGGAAAAAGGACCTGGCGCTGTTCATCCATCTCGCGAAACTGAACAAGCCGAAGAGCGTCAGGGAAGTCCCGACGTACGTCATTATCCCCGCGTTCATCATAAGCGAGCTGAAAACCGCGTTCGAGATAGGGTTCATGCTGTTCATCCCTTTCATGGTCATAGACATGATCGTCGCGAGCGTCCTGATGGCGATGGGCATGATGATGATACCGCCCATGATATTTTCGCTGCCGTTCAAGGTGCTGCTGTTCGTCCTGGTTGACGGCTGGTATCTCCTGATGCGCGGCATCGTGCTGAGTTTCCATTAATGACAGCTGTCAGCACCGGGGCTGCGAACGTCATCATATTTATACTCTCGTCCTGGCCTTCTCCCCAAATGGGAGAAGGAATCATATGCGCAACATCGTTTATCAAGTTGTTGACTCTGCTGAAAGCTCTGGAGTAATACATGACTTCCCACATGGCTTTGTCTCTCGTCCAGGACGCGCTCTGGCAGGCGCTTTTGATCTCCGCGCCGCTGCTCATACTGACGCTTATCGCCGGCCTTGCCATAAGCGTGTTCCAGGCGGTCACGCAGATCCACGAGATGACGATGACTTTCGTTCCCAAGATACTGGCAGTCGCGGCCGCGTTGATCATTTTCGGCCACTGGATGCTGCGCACGCTTGTCAATTACACGTCCGGCCTTTTCATAAAATTCCCGGACTTCATCAAATAATGACGCGGGATTTCAAAACGTCAGCACGGGCTGAAACCCGCGCCTACCACGGCAAAGCCAGGGTGTTTGTCATTCGTTATCCGGTGTCCAGCATCCAGTATCTTGTGTCCCGGTGTCGATCATGTTTAACTTAGTCGATTTTTTCACAAGCCAGCTGTATCACTTCCTCCTGGTGCTGGTGCGCGTCAGCGGCATATTTCTCTTCGATCCGTTCTATGGCAGCAGGCTCATAAATACGCGGACGAAATTTGTCATGGTCGTCATGTTCTCGTTCGCTGTTTTTCCGATGGTGAGCGGCAACGTCAGGGTTCCGGTAGAACCGGTCGGTTACGCGCAGGCCGTATTCGGAGAACTCTTTATCGGCATGGCTCTCGGATTACTGGTAAGCATGGTCTTCGCGGGGGTGGAGTTCGGCGGCCAGATCATCGGGTTCAACATGGGGCTTGCCATCGCGAACGTGTACGATCCCGTCAGCGGCGACCAGGTCACGGTCATATCGCAGCTGAACTACATGCTTGCCCTGATCCTTTTCCTGACGGTGAACGGGCATTACTGGATCATTGAGGCGCTTTGCCGCAGCTTTGAATTGACGGCCCGCGCGCCGGCGCATATGTCGGGCCAGTTCATCGAGTACCTGATGCGCCTGAGCGGCGACATGTTCATCATCGCGGTGAAGATAGCCGCGCCGATCACCGTAGCTCTCATGCTGGTGAACACGGCGCTCGGCATACTCGCGAGGACCATGCCGCAGATGAATGTGTTCATCGTGGGGTTCCCGCTCCAGATCGGCGTCGGGTTCATAACGCTGTCATTGTCGCTCCCTCTGTTCTCCCATGTCCTCGGCAAGATGTTCGCCGTCATGCACCGGGACATGTATGTGATACTTAACGCGCTGACGTCCCGGTGATCTTCCGGCCGCCGGCCGGGGAACGTCCGGCTTTCACTGAAGGAATGTCCCATGGCTGAAGAATCGTCGCAGCAGCGAACAGAAAAAGCAACCCCCCGAAAAAAAGAGGAATCGCGCAAAAAGGGCGTCGTCGCCCGAAGCGTCGAGGTCAATTCGGCGTTCATACTCCTGGCGGGCACGTTTTTTCTGTACCTCGCCGGGCGGCAAATGTCCGGGAACCTGCATCGTTTCAGCGCGGAGATCTTTAACAGCATCGATACGTTCCATCTGACCGTGCAAAGCACCGGAACGCTCTTTTTCATGGTCATGCTGTTCATCGCGAAGACGCTCGGGCCGCTGATACTGATCATTTTCATCATAGGGTTCGCGGTCAGCGCCTCGCAGGTGGGGCTGGTTTTTTCCACCGAGTCGCTGACGCCGCAGCTGAACAGGATCAGTCCGGTTTCAGGCATGCAGCGGTTGTTCTCCGGCAAGTCCATGATGGAACTGGTCAAGTCGCTGATCAAGATGATCGTGATCGGGTACATCGGTTACAGCGTGATCGCGAAAGTGTTCGATAAATTCGTGCCGCTCGTGGACGCCAGCGTTCCGGACATGGCCGCTTTCATGAGCTCTGCGATGTTCACGCTGCTGTTCAAATGCATCGCGGCCCTCGTCATCATAGCCGTTCTGGATTACGGATACGAACGCTGGTCGTATAACAAACAGGTGATGATGACGAAGCAGGAACTGAAGGAAGAAATGAAACAATCCGACGGGAACCCTCAGATAAAATCGCGCATCCGTTCCGTGCAGCAGCAGCTGGCGCGCAACCGCATGATGGCGAAGGTTCCCACCGCCGACGTGGTGATCACCAACCCGACGCATTACGCGGTCGCCCTCAAATATACGCCGGGCGAAATGAGCGCGCCGGAAGTGCTGGCTAAAGGCGCGAACCTGATAGCGTTGAAGATCATCGAGATCGCACGGGAGAACAAAGTGCCGGTCGTGGAGAATAAGCCGCTGGCGCAGTCGTTGTACAAGTCGGTCGATATAGGCAAACAGATACCGGAAAACCTTTATAAGGCCGTCGCGGAAGTCCTCGCGTACGTTTTCGGCCTCAAAAAAAGGAAAGCCATATAGTTTTTACAGGATGTTTGGCTTTGCCCTGTTTTTTTCGCGCGCGCTCCGGCGCGCGCTTGCAAAAAGCCCCGGCTTTTTGAGGATTTTTGTTGTAATCGCCTGCGGAATTGAGTACAATAAGAGGCAATAATGGCTGTTAAGACCGCACAACAACCCGCGCCATCGAATCCCATCGGAGCTTTGATGCGCAATGCCGACGGCCTGATGGCTTTCGGGATCATCGGGGTCCTTATCCTGATGATCATCCCCATACCGACCGGTTTTCTCAGCCTGCTTCTCGTCCTGAACATTTCCATATCGGTGATCGTCCTTCTGGTAAGCATGTACATCCAGAACGCTCTCGAGTTCTCCACGTTCCCCTCGCTCCTTCTCATGCTTACCATATTCCGGCTCGCGCTGGCGGTCGCGTCCACCAAGCTGATCCTTCTTCAGGCGGATGCGGGCTCCATCATCACCGCCTTCGGGCAGGTGGTGGTGAGAGGCAACGCGGTCGTCGGTTTCATCATATTCATAATCCTTGTCATCGTACAGTTCATTGTCATCACGAAGGGCGCGGAACGCATCTCCGAAGTGGCGGCGCGGTTCATACTCGACGCCATGCCCGGAAAACAGATGGGCATCGACGCCGACCTTAACGCCGGCATCATCGGCGAAAAAGAAGCGCAGCACCGCCGCGAGGTGATCCGGCAGGAAGCGGATTTCTACGGCGCCATGGACGGAGCCAGCAAGTTCGTCCGCGGCGATGCCATCGCGTCCATCATCATAGTGGCCATTAATATCATCGGCGGCATCATCGTCGGCTTCATGCAGGGCAAGATGGACTGGATGGACATCCTCAAGACCTACACCATCCTGACCATCGGCGACGGCCTAGTCACCCAGATCCCGGCTCTTTTCATCTCCACGGCTTCCGCCGTCATCGTGACGCGCGCGGTATCCCGCGGCGAGAACCTCGGCAACGATATCGCGGGCCAGCTGTTCAATTATCCCAAGGCGCTGCAGATCGCCGCGGGCGCCCTGCTGCTGTTCGGCGTTTCGGGTTTTTTCACCGGGCTGCCGGCCGTTCCATTCCTTGCCATAGCCGCGATGATGGGCGCGATCGTATATTCGCTCAAGCAGAAAAAGAACGCGGAGGAGAAAGCGGCCGCGGATGTCACGGCGAAAAAGGAAGCGTCAGCCAAAGAAGGGCCCCGGGTACCTGAAGACGTTACGCCGCTTCTCTCGGTCGACACGCTCGAGCTGGAGATCGGGTACAGCCTCATCCATCTCGCGGATAAAGCGCATGGCGGCGAACTGCTCGACCGTATCACGATGGTGCGGCGGCAATGCACGCAGGAACTCGGCATGGCCGTCCCTCCCGTTCGCATCCGTGACAACGTCACGCTGCCGCTCAGCAGTTACGTCATCAAGATCAAGGGGATCGCCGTCGCCCGGGGCGAGGTCATGGTCAACCATTTCCTGGCCATCAACCCGGGAAAGAACACCGCCCCTCTCAACGGCATAGCGGCGACGGACCCCGCGTTCGGCCTGCCCGCGTACTGGATCAGCGACGCTCAGCGCGGCGACGCCGAGATGAACGATTACACGGTCATCGATTCGGCTTCGGTAATCGTCACGCACCTGACCGAAGTCCTGCGCGCCCACGCGCACGAACTGCTCGGGCGGCAGGATGTCCAGACGCTGATCAACATGATAAAGGAAAAGGGATACTCCGCGGTAGTGGATGAACTGGTGCCAAACCTCCTCAACATCGGCGGCATACAAAAAGTCCTGCAGAACCTTCTCAGGGAACGGGTCGCGATCCGCGACCTCGTCACCATCCTGGAGACGCTGGCCGATCAGGCGGCGTTTACCAAGGACACGGAAGTGCTTACCGAATACGTCCGCCACGCGCTGGCGCGCCAGATCTCCAAACAGTACCAGGGCGACGACGACACTCTTTACGCCATGACCATGGACCCGCGGCTGGAAAAAATGCTTTCGGATTCGGTGCAGCGTTCGGATCGCGGCGCTTTCATCAACATGGATCCCTCGGCCGCCCGAAAGCTGTTCGATTCGATAGCGCAAAAAGCCGAGAAAGCGGCCACGGGGAACTATCAGCCTCTGGTTATCTGTTCCGCGAACATCCGGCTCTATTTCAAGAAATTCATAGAACAGTTCGTGCCGAACCTCGTTGTGCTTTCGTACAGCGAGATAGTGCCAAGCATCAAGGTGAAACCGATCGGCATGATCAGCATGGACGTTTAGAGACAGTAGAAGTCAGTGCAGAGAAAGTGCAGAGAAAGTGTGGGGAACCGTGTAGGGGCAGGTCTTGCGCCTGCCCGGAACTGATATGAAAATAAAAACCTTTGAAGCGCCGTCTCTCGAAGAAGCTTATCAGCGGATCAGGCAGGAATTGGACGGGTATTCCACGTCGGTCCTGTCCACCCGGACCCTGGCCAAAGGCGGGATCATGGGGCTGTTCACCAGGCCCGTGGTGCAGGTGACCGTCGCTGTCGACGAAACTTCGCCAGTCGCCGCCGCGGCTTTGTCCGTTCCTGTTCCCGTCAAGGATCCCGATCCCGCCGTGCCTCCCGTCCCCGTCCAGGAGGAAGGACCGGAAGAAGAAGAAAGCGATCCTCAGCCGAAGACCCATTCTAACAGCCGGATGCGCCTGCCCCGCCCCGCTGAACGAAGCAAACGCGGGCGTTCACGGCTCAAAGACCAGCTGAGAACGGCTGAAAGTAAAACCCCGGATGATCTTGACATGGACAAGCTGAGGGCCGCTTCAAGCCGAGTCGCGCCGCAGGCCCTGATCGAACTTCATGGTTATCTGCTGCGCCAGGAGGTCGACGAAGACCTCGCGGAATACATTGTGCGCACCATCGCCAAGCGGCTGGACGATCGGGACCTGAACAACAAAACGCTCGTCATGAAAGCGCTCGAAGAAAGTATCACGCGGATCATCAACGTGTCCGGCCCCATAGAACTGGTGGACAAAAACCTCAAGATCATCGCTTTCGTCGGCCCTACCGGCGTGGGGAAAACGACCACGATCGCCAAGCTGGCCGCCGATTTCACTTTCCTTCAGAGAAAAAAAGTCACCCTCATCACGCTTGACACGTTCCGAATCGCCGCGGTCGAACAGCTGCGGACCTACGCCAATATAATGAACATCCCCGTCGAAGTGGCGCACAATCCGCAGGAATTGAAGATCAAAGTGAAAGAACACGCCGACTCCGACCTGATCATGATCGACACGCCCGGACGCAGCCCAAAGGACGACCTCTATATCTCGGAATTGAAGGGCTATATGGACGCCATCGCACCGGTGGAAGTACACCTCGTATTAAGCGCGGGCACGCGCCATCGCGAGATCTGCTCCATCGTTGAGAAGTACGGCCCGATCAATGCCGGCAGGCTGGTGCTCACCAAGGTGGACGAAGTGTTCAAATTCGGGTCCATCATCAACATCAAGGATATGATCACCCTTCCTATATCCTACGTGACTAACGGACAGAACGTGCCGCGCGACATCGACGTCGCCGATGCGGCACGCCTTGCCCGTCTCGTGACTGGAAGAGGGGAAAATTGAAAGATCAACCCGGGTTCTGATCTGCGGGCCGGCAGGCACGGACGCGTGCCGGCCATGAGGGGCGGCAGACGGGACTTGACGAGGAATGATTATGTACGAACAGGATCAGGCGGACGAATTGAGACGATTGGCAACCCAGACCAAGAGCGAGCGGTTCCCCAATGCTAAGGCGCCCGCGCGCATCATCGCGGTCACCAGCGGGAAGGGCGGAGTCGGGAAATCCAATTTCGTGGCGAACCTCGCCATGGCGCTGACCGACTACAACAAGAAAGTCATGATCATTGATGCCGACCTGGGACTGGCCAACATTGACGTGCTTCTCGGTATCCTTCCCAAGTACAACATCCAGCATGTGCTGACCGGGGCCAAGACCATTTCCGAGGTGGTGGTGACCGGCCCCAAAGGGATCAAGATCATTCCGGCGGCGTCCGGAGTGCGGGAGCTTGCCAACCTCAGTTTCGACCAGACGGAAGAGATCATCACCCGTTTCAACGAGCTTGACGACGACGTCGATGTCCTTCTGATCGACACGGGCGCCGGCCTTTCCTGGAACGTGCTCAGCTTCGTACTGGCGGCGCAGGAGATCATTATTGTCACCACGCCCGATCCCACCGCGATAACGGACGCGTACGCGATGATAAAGGTCATAGCGAAGGAAACGGCCGGGAAAGACATGAGCGTGAAGCTCGTGGTGAACCAGGTCAATACCCAGAAGGAAGCGTCCGATATCGTGGAAAAGATCAACAACGTCGCGCATAAATTCCTGAACATCACCGTCGGGAATCTCGGGTATATCTACGCCGACGCCAACGTGGGCAAGGCGGTGAAACAGCAGAAGCCGTTCGTCACCACTTATCCGTAT
>CAZNYG010000051.1:13936-15043 GCA_964577205.1 uncultured Elusimicrobiales bacterium
TCGCCTGCGACCAACTGCGTCAATATCATTGCCGCGCGCCTGTGCCGGAACAAAGAGGAATACCTGTCCGGCGCCAGCACCGAAAATTTTTTCCGCCGCATGGTGAGTTTGATACAACGACGTTAATAACGGCGACTTGCAGACTGGCAGATTAGCAGACTGTCAGCACAGGCGAACAAACTACAATGCAAGGAAAATGCAAACAAGAGTGTGGTGTTGCCGTCCAGATTCGTTTCGCCGGTGCTGCAAGTCCGCACGTCTGAAAGTCTGAAAGTCGCCGTTGCCGTTATAAAAATATGCCCCAGACCCTTGAAGAGCTGTGCCAACGATACAGAACGCAGGGTGACGATGACGCGCGGGACGAAGTGCTTACGCGCGGCGCGCGTCTCATTCATTTTGTACTCGGACGCATGAGTATCCTGCTTCCGCCGGGCATCGAACGGGATGATCTTGTCAGCGCCGGCGGGCTGGGATTGATCGATGCTGTTGATCGGTTCGATCCGGCGCACAATGCCCGTTTTGAGACCTACGCGGTGTACCGCATTCGCGGCAGCATTCTGGATTTTCTCCGCTCTTCCGACACGGTGTCGCGCACAGTCAAGGCAAAGGCCAGGGAAGTGAAGGCCGCCTGGCAGGAACTGGCTGATTCTCTGGGCCGCCCGCCGATGGACGCGGAAGTGGCCGCGCATCTGGGTGTGCCGATCGAAGAACTCGCGCTCCTGGTGGAACAGTTGAACGCCGCGCGGACGCTGTCGCTCGACGGCCCTCCGGAAGAAGACACTGAAAAGGAAGGGCAGTGCCGTCAGCTTCTGGACACGCTGCGCGATCCTTCCGAACCGTCGCGGGCCGTAGAAGCCGAGGAGACGAAAGCGGCTCTCAAACAGGCGCTCGAAAAATTGAATGCCCAGGAAAAACAGGTTACCGCTCTTTATTATTACGAGGGCCTGACGCTGAAAGAGATAGCGTGCGTCATGAAACTGTCCGAATCGCGCATCTGCCAGCTGCATGGCCGCGCCATAGGCCTTTTACGAACGGCCCTTACCGGCGGAACGCTCTCGAACTATCAATTCTGATTGAACATCAACGGCGCCGATACATCGGCGGGCT
>CAZNYG010000052.1:0-14966 GCA_964577205.1 uncultured Elusimicrobiales bacterium
AAGGTTGAACCAGTCGCGGAACTCCACATTCACCACGGACGGCTCATCGCTCTGGTTCATGACGCTGTACGAACCCTCGTACGAACCGCCGGCCTGAATGTTTATTTCCGCCCGGGCCGGTTGTATGGACAGACCGGCGTAGAGAGCGGGAACGCTCAAGCAAAGCAACGAAACAGCGGCGGCAATGGTCTTTTTCATCGATTCAGCCTTTCATTACGCAGTGCGGCGAAAAACGTCCGGCGGGGAGCAAAAGCGGAATATCCGCTTTTGCCCTCCCGCCGAGCCCTGAACTAATCGGTGAACGATTCGATGCGGAGAGTCTTCGTACGGTACGTCGCATTGAACGCGGTGCTGAAGTTCGCGCCAAAATAGATGTAGTCGGGAGAGGCGGACGATCCCCACGATTGACCGATGTTCGGGCCTTCCGCATAATGAATTCCCCGCCTGGCTTCCTTGACGGTTATGTAATCTTCGCCGTCAGAAAAAGCCGTAGTGTCGGCCGACGCGATGGTGGGAGTGTTCTTGTCCTTCATCCACGCGAAGCAGGGGAAAGTCCCAGCCTGGCCGCCGAGTTCGGCAGAGTAAAGCTTGTTGTCCGATCCCTGAACGATGGTGAGCGTGTTGGTTGATGTGTCAACTACACGCCAGCACATGGGGATCGTGGTGGACGAAAGAGTCGCGTCCGTAGCCGAGTATCCGACCAGGCCCGCCGGGTTCCCGATGCCGGTATACACCGGATCAGCTCCCGCGCCTTTGTTGTCCGTGTAGATCTGGATCCCGCCGGACGCGTTGGTCATCGTAGAACGAAGCACGATGTACTGGAGAGCCGCTTTCCATCCGGTCGTTCCCGGGACGATGTTCTGGGTCGAGGGATTCCAGCTGATCGCCGCGGGAGACGCCAGAGCGCCGCCATCGACAACGCGTATCTCGATGGAGAACGCCGTGATGCCGCTGCCCGAGAATTCAACAGAAGCCGTCGTCGTAGTTTTTGCCACGGTGGTGAACGCGAACGAAGGCGCCGCCGCCGCGAAAAGTACAAGTGTTCCAACTGCCAGTGACCATAACCTGCGCATACATTTCCTCCTTACGTTTATTGGGTACTCTTGCGAAATAGGCTTTGTATCCTGAAAACGCTCACCCCTTTCGATCGTAATGCTCTTGTGCCAAAAAAGAAAAGGCTGCCATTGTTACCTGGCAGCCTAGCTGTCCTTTGTGCACGGGCATTCGCACCGTCCACCTTGAGGACCTATGGCTTTGCGTCCCCGGATTGCTCCGGGTTTGCCCTTTTCAGTACAGAATACCCGCTGCTGGTGCTATTTGTTTGTATGTCCCGGCTATGCAATCAATAAGAAATAGTTGTGAAATATTTATGAAATTTTGCGCGCTTTGGAAGCCGCCAGCTAATGATACCATACTTACGGGATCAAAATCAAGGCATGGAAGCGGTTCGGCGGGATCATTTGTTGAAAGCCAGCGAGGCGGTCGTTTGGAACACGGCATAGCGGACAATACCGTCGTCAAAGGAGAGAGGATTAAAACCTGAGAGGGCCAGATAACGCCACCCGGTTGAGGAAGCGGACGATACCCACTGGCCCTTATTGCCGCGGGGTATCTCCCATTCCTCCGCGAATGTCATGATCAACTGCCTGTCGCCCGGTTTTTTTGACGTATAGGGCAGCGCGCCGTCAATGAGCTCCGCGGCGCGGGATATTTTTTCCATCTCGTCGGCATACTTGACCGCCTGCGTCCGGTATTCCTCCGCCTTTTCGGCCATTCCCCTGCGTTCCGCGTAGCGGCTCATCACCTGAAAAGCTACGGTATGGAAGCCGGTCCCCTCAAGCCATACCATCTTTGTCTCGCGGCGGCGGCTCGCTTTATTGGTAAAATCGTAACCTTCGCACGGCTCTTCGCCGATAGTCGTCCTTACCCGGAACTGGCGGTCCGCGAAATCCATCAAAGCGAAAGGGTCGATGCCCATGCTTTCCAGCGTATCCGGCCCGAACGCGGCGATCGTCCAGGAAACGGTGTCCAGGGCATCGGTCCTGTCCACGCCTTTTTCGTTAAAGCCGCAGGCGAAACTGCCGCGTTCCCGGTCATACGCTTTTTCCGCGAACCATCGCGATACGCCGCGCATTTCCGACTCGATATCGTTGATGCCGTACCCTTTGCGCTCAAAGACCGCCCGCGCGCGGGGAGTGCCGCGTTCGTGGATCTCTTTCAACATGCGGAGAACGGCATAGTAATCGATATTGTTTTCCGTCGAACATATCCGCGACCAGTCCGGCCCCCACCCCATGCCCATGCTCACGGCTCCGCGTTCGCCGTCGTCCAGAGCGCTGTGATCGAGCCTCTGCGCCCATTTTGCCGTGTCTATGGCGAAGCTCAGGAACTGCAGGTCACCGGTTACCGCGGTATACTGCAGCGCGGCGATCGCGATCCACATCGTGGGCCCGAGATGCATGCGGTCGCCGTCAATACCAAGGGTCAGGTTGCCGTAGGTCACGGGCCGGTCCGTCCGGTACGAGTTGTACAATCCGATCAATCCGTTCTTTTCACAGTAGAATTCGCGCCGGTAAACCTTCAGGACCGCTTCAGCCTTACGCGGCTGTCCCGCGACGAGGTAACTCAGTATGACGATGGCATTATCGTACGTGAAGGCCTCGCAGTCCAGCACCCCCCCTCTGCCGTAGCAGAAGGCGCGGGTAAAAAAATCGTAGTAGTAGAGAGATGTGCCGCGGAAGCTTTCGACAAGGCCCGTGACGTCGGATTTCTGCCGGTCGAAAAACCGCGTGGTCTTGACTTCGATGCGGTAGTAGTCCTTCTGGAGGCCGGGAGAAAGGAAATTATTGCGGTTGCCCTTATTAACGAAATCGGCGCCATAGATAGGGACGCAAGGGACCGCAAGAAAAAAGGCCAGCGCGCACGGAAGCGGTGAACCCTTAATAAACACATTGATAAATGAATCAATAATTTTTTTTGGATCCTCAAAAAACATATAGTAATACTATACTGTTTTTTTGAAGATTGGCAAGGGTTTTTTGAAGAGGCTGTAAAGACACGGACCGGCTCAGGGTTCCAGTCTTATGAAATCGATGGACACGCGGGCATCAGCTCCTGTGTAGCCGTGTTCGAATGCAATGATGAACGGCTGGGTGATGCTGCCCTTACTGACCCCGATAAAGGCGGTCAGCGGAATAGTCACTTTTTGCCAATCGGTCGAGATCGCCGCGTGATCAGCGAGATTAACCTTGAATGGAGCACTGTTGTCCTTCATCCCTATTTTCAGTTTTTCATTGCCGGCGGCGCCTTTTATCCAGAATGTCAGATTGGTATAGGCAGTGATGTTCTTCGGCGCGCTGTACTGGAGATAGAAGCCTCCCCAGCCACCGGGAATGTTGTGATAATCCACTTGAATGCTTTTCGCGGGATCCAGCGGGCAGCCGGGAAAAACTTCCTGCGTGTAGATCTGCCAGGGCGCGCTGTCGGTAGTATCGTAGTAATGGAGATACAGCTGGGATGACCCGGCCGGATAACGGTCAAAGTCCGGATCATAACCGCTGTCCGCAAGCAAAACCAGGGGCAGCTGGTATGTCCCGATCGGGACGAACACTTCGTTGCTGCGGATCGAACCGTACATCGCGAAGATCTTCCCGCCTCCGTTGGTGTTCGCGGCCGTGAAAACCGTGGTCTTGCCGGCGGGAGGATTGAAGGTCCCCAGATTGTTTTCAACGAACCAGGTGGGACTGATATCGGCATCATCCGACTTGGCGCTGCGGCATATCGCGCGCAACTGCACCTGGCTGCCCTGCGGGATCGTACTCAGGCCGGAAGGTTCTATCGAAATGGTTACCGTGTCTGATGACACTCTGTCCTTTCGGCTGACGCATCCGGCGGTGATCATGCCGGCCGCGAACACGCACAGGGAAGTGATGAGCATCAGTCTTTTCATATCGTTCCTCTGGTCTAAAATCCCGTCGAATACAGAAAAACCAGCTTTTCGCCGTTATAACGGCAGTCGAAACCTTTTCTGCGGGTTCCGGCCTGGCCGCCGTCATACTTTTTCTTCCCGGAAAAATAGGCATCGATGATGCCATAGGCCCAGAACCCGGCTGCGATACCGGTATACAGCGACGCCTGATCGGACTGGCTTTCATAGTCATTGTACAACGCGTCGTTCTTTATGCCGCGCCGCTCATAGTCTTCATATGTATCGCCGGCCTTGTTAAAGAAATAAAACGCGGCGATCCCGGATGCCAGTACACCGCCGGCGACAACGTAACTCTTTGCCTGCTGCCCGTTGAACGACTGGCCCCATCCGGGGATCAGCGTGGAACGAATGGCCGCGTTGCCCGGCGTATGATCGCTCATGTTAATTGCCCTGGATTCCGCCCGCGCGAAGGAAGGACAGATAAGCGCAGCCGTGATGATGATACTCAGGTATTTTTTCATTGTTCAAGTTGCACGTCGTCCATGAATACCGTCCCGCCGTTGCCCCGTCCGGACAGGGAAACCGGCGAATAGACCAGGAATACCGACACATATTCCTTCGCCCCGCTGAAGGAGGCGCCCGTTAATGGAATGGAAATCTTCTGCCAGGTATCGCTGACCGTCCCATTCCACGTATTCGAAAAAGCCGTTACCGATACCACGACGTTGCTGTTAAGAGTGCCGCGCACCCACATCGTCAGGGTGGTGAAACCGCCGGGCGTGAGGTCTTTCGTCGTCGTATCCCATTTTGACGTATCATCGGCGACTATAAAGCTGAAACCGGCAAATGTATATTCTCTCAAGCCGGTGCTGTATTGCGTAACTTCGCTGCCATCCCAGGAAAACCTGAAACACTGCGATCCGGAGTGCGGATTATCGCGTACAGCGGCATCGAGCGACTGACCCTCAAGTGTGGTATGCATCCCGATGGTCCCGCCGGTGCGCACCGCGTCATCGTACAAGACCCAGACCGGGCTTGTCCATGTATTGGTATACACCGTGGGATTCACGATCTTCTGTACCGGAGCCCGATCGCACGCGCTGAACAGCGGCAAAAGCCCGGTTACAAGGATCGTCAAAAATATGTTTTTACTGTTATTCATACCGTATCTCATCAAGGTAGAACGTGCATCCGCGGGGGTTGTCAGCCTTCAGCGCGGTGAAACAGAAGCCGCCGCTGATATACCGAAGATCTTTCTTTTTCAGGCTTATCCTGTACTGCGTCCATTCTTTTTTCAGTCTCAGCGGGCCGATCCACGCTATATCCGAATCCGGTATCTTCCCGGTGATACCCCCCGTCTTGAACTCGGAGATCTTTTCCTTCCCTTCTTCTCCGCGCGCCCAGAAGGTCAGGTAACGGGCTCCCCTGAGGTCGTATCCGCCTTTAGACGTTCCCCAGTTGTTCGCCGGATTCTGCCAGTAGATGCCGGCCCATTCTTTCGGCCCCGTGCCGAGATAAGTTATCCTCAGGCAGGTCGTTCCCAGTTTCGGATTATCCTGGTACGCCCCCGTAAATTTAATATCCTGCGTGTCCCCCATCCAGCCCGACGGAAAATAATGGTTCTGCTGCGATTTTTCGTCCGTGTAAACGTAAAACGGTTTGAACTGCCCTTTTTCGACTGCCGCTTCGGCGGTCCCGGATCCGGTTGAAACAGCCACGGAAAATTCCTGCATATCGCGCGGTTCGCCGCTTGTCTGCGCGGTGGAACACCCGGCCGCAAAAAGCGCCGCGAGGCCGGCTAAAAAAACAGAAACCGCGGTGTTAGCATCCATTCTTCTCATAGCTTTGCCCCCTGTGAGCGCTCAACGCGCCACAGCGCATGGACCGTCAAGTGTCAGCCTGAGCGAAAAGACCGGATGCCGCGGGAAAAGGCCGCTTCCCCGCGGCATCCTGAAACAAGCCTTATTCGAAGACCACGTCGTCGATGTACATGACGAATCCGTTGGGATTGTCATCCTTGGAAGCCGACCAGCAGAAACCGCCGATGATATTGCTCAGGTCTTTGTCCGCGAGATCGATCGTGTAGTCTTTCCAGTCAGTGGTAAGCTCCACGGGCCCGAGTGAAGCGGAATCAGAATCCGGATATTCGCCGGTAATGCCGCCGACTTTGAACTCAGAGATCTTCTCTCCGCCTTTTTCTCCGCGTGCCCAGAACGTAAGCTTTTTGGCTCCGGTCAGGTTGTATCCGCCTTTTTTGTCGCCCCAGTTGTTGGCCGGCTGCTGCCAGTAAATGCCGGTCCATCCCGCGTTCTGGGTCATTTTCGCGCTGTAGGTGATCTTAACGCAGTTTTTGCCGCTATGCGGATTTTCGGGAGAACCCGGGTTGACTTTGAGATCGCCGTAATCGCCCATCCATCCTGAAGGCGCGAAATGATTGTCTCTCGCTCCCTGGTCCTTGTACACGTAGAAAGGCTGGAACCCTGTTTTCTGCGCCGCCGCTTTTACATCGCCGCCTGTTTTTGCCGCTTTCGGCGCCGCGCAGGAGACCTGCGTGAACACTGCCGTCATGCAAACCGCAACCAACACATAGAATGCCTTCTTCATGATGCATCTCCTTTAGTTGATCCCCGCGGACGCGAAGCGTAACAGGCCACCCGTACATCCAGGCCCGAGAGCTGAGACGCGGGAATTCTTGGTTTAAAACATCAGCAGCTACTTCAGGATAATGACTTCCACCCTGCGGTTCGCCTCCCGGCCGGCCGCGGTCTTGTTGGATGCCGCCGGACGAGTCTTTCCGAACCCGGTTACCGTGATCCTTTGGGACTGGATACCGGCCTTGATCAAACGTCCGGCAACGCTGTTCGCGCGCTTTTCCGACAGCTTCTGGTTCATGTCGTCGTTGCCGACCGAATCAGTGTGGCCTTCGACGGATATCCTGTTCCCGGGATACGTTTCCAGCAGCCTGATCAGTTCAGCCAGCGGTTTTTCAGCCGCCGGTTTCAGGGCGGACTTGCCGGTGTCGAACAGGAACCGGGACGTCAGAGAGACCTTGAGGCCGCGTTCCGTTTCGGTCACCTTGATCTCTTTTGGAACCTCGCGGATCACCTCTTTTATCATTACTTTCGGTGGAACGGACACGGCCACCTTCCGTGGTTCCGCGAAGGCCGAGTTCCCGTTCTCGTCCGTCGCGCTCAGCTCCAGCGTGTACTCCCCGTCGGGGACGGGAGCGTTGTAGACATCGTCTATCCCGTCCCACTCCACTGAATAGGGAGGCTGGCCGTCGCCGCCTATATTCCTGACTACCTTACCGTTGCGGTTCTTTACGGCGATATTCCATTTTGCTATGCCTGAGATATCCGACGCCCAGGGCAGCACCTTTAGCCCTTCAGCTTCGGGATTGAAAGTTGTCGTCGATACCGTAAGAGCGACCTGAGGCGGCGTAACATCCGATTCCGGAGATTCGCCTATCCGTTCTCCGGTTTCGGGTTTTCCCGAACCGAAATACGGAATGTACGGGCCGAAGGAAAGAGTGACGAAACAATGTATTTCGTCATAATTCCCCAGCTCGCTCGCGAAGTACCGGCGGTCGGTTTCCCGGGCGGCCGTGTAATCTATCCCCGCGTTGATATATTCTCCGAGATCACGGCTCACGCACAGCTGATACAGCTGATCGAACGTCTGGCCGAACATGCGGTGCCAGTCTTCCGGCCCCCAGTGATCCTGCGCGTAACGGAACTTGCCGCGCCATGGACCGGTTTTCGCGCTGACGCTCCCGAAGTAGTATCCCGTGGAAGGTTTTTCCTTTTCAGTCGTCGTCCTGTAGGCAAAACTGGTGGTCGCGAGCGATTCTCCCGCTCCGGCTTCCACAATGAATGCCCAGCGGGGGATGTTGATGACCGAGAGGAGCTTGAATTCCCCCATATAGTCGCTGGTCGGCCACGCCCCGGTCACAAAAGGCGGTTCCCAGAGGGTATGGCTGTATTCGTTCCAGTAGCGCAGCCGGTCGGTCGCGGTAAAATATTTAGTGAGCGTATACTTTCCGGCAAAAGCGACATGAGAATTCTCTTCGGGGTTGATATTCCATTCCTCGGGGATATTGGGTTGATACCTGTAAAACCAGGTCCCGGGCGTCTGATCGAACGTGATGACCGCCGACATAATGCTTGCTTCCCGGTTGTTCCAGTCGGTGCCCTGGAGGTTCTGGTCCCAGCCGACCCAGAACGGGCTTTCCGGGCCGCGGGGTGAAAATATGGACGGGCCGGTATTGCCGGATGTCCCGTTGTTCACCAGCGGCAGAGGCCCGAGCAGCGGTTTACGGTAAGTATACTCGACCGCTCCCTGCACGTTCCTGGTTATGGTCCGCATGAACTGAGCGTTCACCTCCTGCCTGTTTCCCGCGACCAGTCCCCTGTAGGTGTATTGGAAGGACATCTGGCTGAAGATCGACTTCGGTTTAATGGAGAGCCTGGAGCTGAAGCCGAGCGCGTCCTGCTGCCCGGTCGTCCCGGTCTTGCGCTCGTATGATGTGCCGAGATACCCGGCGCCGGGAGCGGCGTCTTCAACATACACGTAGTCCCGGTTGAGCCTGAACGGCTGGTAAAGAATGCCCACCTGAAGAGGATTTTCCATCAGGAAGAAATCGCCGCTGATCTCAGCCGACTGCATCCTTTCGTCGGGATCGCCGTACGGGATGATGTGGTTGCGGTAGATCAGGTGCATGTTCCTGTTCAGCAGGGTAAAGCCATAGTTCGCGTAAACACCGTTGCGATAATCCCATATCGCTTCCGTGCCGTAAATAAGATCGAGTTTGCCGGCTTTCCCCTTCGCGGTCATTTCCCACCCTTCGGGAACCGGGCGGCCGGAAACACGCACGTATTTTTCTGATTCGTTCTGGGCGGGGTAGAGATCGAAAAGGTCGCCCTCGTACTGCCAGTTGAAATGGCCGACATTACGGAAGTAACGCAGGTTCGCCCAGTCCAGAAAATCCCATTTTATATCCGCGCGTTTCCAGTAGAAGCTGGCATCGTTCGAATACATGCGGTGTTCGAGGTTGACCGGCATCCAGTAGCGGTCGGCATACTGCGCTATGAACTCAAGCCCGAGGTCGCCGTAGAGATTATCGAGAGGCCTGAAGCCGATGTTGAGGAACAATGTCTGTCCGAAGGAATGTTCCCAGGAAGGAGACCCGGGAGTTGAAAGATGGAAGGTATAATCGTAATTTATGTCTTTATCGCCTGAACGCCGCGCCGTCCAGTCGTCACCCAGTTTGTGCGAAAAGGTCTCAAGCCGCAGAGAGCCCCCAATACTGACAGACCCGGTCTCCAGCAGCGTGTCCTGAGCTGAGGAGATCGAAACCGATGCGGCCAGGGCAATGGCGGCAAGGCCATAAAGCAGTGCGGGTTTCATCGCTGTCATTGTATATCTTCTTTCAATAAGAGTCAAGCGGCCCCGGCAGGCGGTTCAGTTCGCCGTCCCTGTCGCCGCTTCGACGTCAAAATCATCCTGTTCTATCATGCGGAACGAACGGTTCCATAATTCGTCCCTGTAAAGGAAGTAGGCCTTTTTTGGCTGCCTCAGGAACGGAGCGCGGATGCCTTTACCCTGGCCGCAGATGCCGAGCCACTCGTCATTGAACCAGCCGTCAATGGTGTTGCCCTGCCAGGCGCCCAGCGCGGTATCGTGTTCTTTCGCGGAACCGCACAGCCACCACTTGTCCAGCCAGGAGTACACCACTCCACCGACAGCGTTGCCCGCCCTGCCGCCCCAGTAACTGTTGGCCTCGATATCCCTCCAGGCGCGGCGGTGGTACTCGGATTGATAGTGCTCGTCTTCCACGCCCTTTTTCTGATTGAAAGAGTCGGTGCCGTATTCCGTTATCAGTACCGGGCGGTCGAAACTGCCGCTGGTCCGCGTCCAGAGAGGGCCGAAACCGTACGGGCCCGTGTACGCGTTATATCCGATAATGTCTATGGCTGGCGCAAAACGCTTGTAGTATGTCAGCAGGCGAGTGGTCGCGTTACAAACACCCACGGGATGGTTGGGATCGAGGCGTTTGATCATCTGGCATACCTCGTTAAGGAACCGGGCGTAGGCTTCAGGCTGCCTGGCCGCGTTGGTATTGTTGCTTGTCGAATTGGCCTGACTTCCCGCCGAATCATTCTCGTTGCCCAGCATCCACATTAGAACGTACGGCTCATCCTTATGCTCCATGACCATCGCGCGGACACTTTCCTTCATCTTTTCACGCTGCGCTGGATCGGTATAATCCGTCCCCGTGTTCCAGTCCGCGCCGCTCCCAACGGTATAGGCGCCGAGATAATCACCCATGACCGAACGTATGCCGTGCGTCAGAAAAAGATCCCGCAGCAGTTCCCTCTGCACGCCGTCATGGTGGTATATGCGGATCGTGTTGCAGCCCATATCCTCCAGGAGCTGAAAATCCCCCACCGCGTTCTCGTCCGCGTCCTGGTAATCGTCCCGGTTCGCGTCGATGAAGGAATCGTAGGCCGCATCGCACAAGCCGTTATCGTTCTCATCCTGGAGCATCCACGCGTTGCACTCGCCCTGCGCCCTGCAGGCCGGGTCCGGAGAGTATTCAACGCCTTTGACGATGAAAGGTTCTTCGTCGACCAGCAGGAGCCATCTCCCGTCGCGCTTTTCCACCTTGACGCGGCAGGCGCGTATGGCGTTGCGCCCGTCTTCAGCGAAACACTGAGCCGGGACGGCAACGGGAACCGTCATTCCCAGGACAGCCAGAGACAGGATGGAAGAGAACGCCTTCTTCAAGGTCATCTTTCACCTTTTATACTTGTCCCACATCCTCTTGTATTCGAAGTACGCGGGCCGCAGCTGCCTCAGGAAAGGGCTGTTCCTGCCGTCGCCCTGGCTGACGATGCCGAGCCATTCTTCATAGCTCCATCCGTCAAGGAACGGAGCGCCGAACTGTCCAACTGTATCCTGTTTGGCGGGATCGAACTCCGGAGGAGGGCCTGCCTTCCACCACTCATCGGTATATTCGAAAAGAATACCGCCGAGCGCGTTACCCGACCCATAGCCGGCGAAGTTATTTTCCATATCGGTCCAGTTGCCTCTCAGGTAAGTTGCCTGCGCGGCTTCGCTCCGCTCCTGAGGCCAGGTCTTGTGATAAGCCGAACATCCGTATTCAGTGACAACGACGGGGCGTCCGTACACTTCGCTGGCGTCCCTCCACAAGGCTCCGAAACCCTGGTCGCCGCGATAAGCGTTGGCGCCGAAAATATCGATCTCCGGCGCGTTCGCAGCGCATATGTCGAGGAACAGAGTGTCTCCGTTGCAGATCGCTACCGGCCGCTGCTGCGGGTCCAGTTCTTTGACGAGTTTCGCGGCCCTGTTCACGAACGCGTAGTAAGCGTCGGGCTGCAGCCGCGCCCGGCACCCGTTCCCGGGTGTCACTCCTTTGACGCCGGGAGTGCCGTAATTGTTCTCATTGCCCAGCACCCACATAAGTATGTAGGGTTCGTCCTTGTATTCAAGCACCATCTGGCGGACGCTGTCCAGCATGTTCTGCTGCTGGTCTTCTTTCGTGTAGTCCGTCCCTTCGTACCAGTCCGCCTTCGAACCCGTGCAGTACATGCCGATGAAGTCGCCCATCAGATACATGAAGCCGTACTTCTCGTACCCTTCGCGCAGGAGCTTTTTGTTGAAATCGGCGTGGTGATACAGCCGCAGCGTGTTGACGCCCATGTCCTTCATCAGTTTGAAATCTCCGACCGCTTTTTCACCCGGATCCTGTTCATTATTCCGGTTCTTGTCAACCCATGCTTCATAAGGGCCGTCTATGATGCCGTTCTTGTCAAAGTCGGCGAACATCCAGTCGCGTGACACGTTCAGTGTCCCGTTGTCCGGGCTCAATCCCACCTTGTTCGGAGAGTACGCGATGCCGCGCACATACCACGGCTTGCCCTCAACGGTCAGCTGCCAGTGTTTGTTCCCGTATTCCAGCAGTTTTACGCTACCTTTGCCTATGGTGCGGACAACGGGTACTTTTGACAGATCCGTCTTCGGTTCAATCAAATCCTTTTTAGAAGCTTTGACGATCCTGCCAGGGTCAACGGTGAACACGTCGTTCTTGATGTCGTTGTCGAACCAGTTCTTCACCCTGATCTCCGCGCCGACCAGCTTCATGCCCAGCTCGGGATGCTCACGGGTAATGTATTTGATCCTGTCGATCGAGACCGGACCGATATACCAGGGCGTTTTCCAGTAGGTGTATCCGATAGACTTCGGGAAATGAACGACTATTGCGTAGTAGGCCTTGACCGCCTGTTTGAGATTACCCGATCTCTCGAGCGCCACCGCCGTATAATATTGTTTTACTCCCGGTTCTTCGGAACTCGTGGCCCATTTATAAAAGTTGCGCTCGTTGTCGTCCGTGTTCACGAAATCCCAGTGGCTGCCGTTCAGCATGCCGGCGGCTTTCATCTTCTTGAACCCGGGATCCTGCAGCAGGCCGGCCGTGTTCGGGAAGACGCCTTCGCCGACGGCTTTTTTGAGCTCGTTGTGGCGGGTTATCCTGTACCTGTAGTTCTCGGTGCCTGCATTCTCGAAAACGCCATAGCGGCCGTACGCGACGATATCCTCGGTACCGGGATCATGAACGGTGAATGATTCAGCGGAAAACGATCCGGTAGGAACGAGAGCGGCGCAGATCAACAGGCAAATCGTACGGGAGCGGACTGACATTATGGCACCTCCTGCCGTGTTCTTAATTGATTAGACAATTTTTTCGCAAGATAGTTTCGTGAAAAACGCCGGAGAGTTTAAGAAGGAGTACATGGGCAATGCAGGGATCGAACCTGCGGCATCTTCCTTGTAAGGGAAGCGCTCTTCCGCTGAGCTAATTGCCCGATGGGCTTTATGGTAGCAAATGGACGGAAAATTGTCAAAAAACGACGATCATCGCGACCAGTATTAAAGCAGCCGGAGGATCAGAAGTACGCCTCGATCTCCTGTGCTTCGCGGTTACGGATACGTCCGGCAATGTCACCCGCGGCAACGGCGCCATCGACGGCCGTCGTTTTCCCGTCATTCCAGGTTATCGTCATTCGCCGCAGAGAACGGCCCGGTTCGAACGTGTCAGAGCGGGCGCCGTTGTGATAGGTTACTCTGGTTTTTCCAAGGAAGATAAAGGAAAACGTTCCCTGCTTCGTGAAATAATCCGAAGGAAGTACGGGAGACAGCCTGAGCTCCAGTTCCCCGCCCGCATTTACGGTAAAAGGGCGATGGCCCGCGGTCATGATCAGCCACATGTGTATCAGTTCCGCGGTGGAGCCGCTCAACCGGGCTACGAAACCCCGGCCGTGGAACGCGGGGTCCGGGAAGGCGCTGGACGATATGAACGAGGAGTTCTCCAGGATGCTCCTGCCGTAACGGGCGGGGTCCTGGAAACATATGCCGGCTCTGGCGAACGCTTCGAAAAACTCCGTGTACAGCCCCGCCCTGAGCAGTTCAAGAAGATATTTGTATTCCATGTGCAGCCACACCGATTCGTTCTCAAGCCATCCGGGCGCGAACACCGTGCAGCGTCCCAGATCCTTCGGTTCCTTCGCGAGAGAAGCGTTCACTTTGAACATGCCGAGAGCCCTGTCATACAGGGCGCTGTTCCTGACCGCGGTGTGGAGCTTGCGCAATTTCGTTTTTTTGGTTTCCGTCTTCATGTAATGGACCTCTCCCTCAAGGAACAGAGGGAGCGGATGACGGGCGAACGATTCCACCTTCACGCACGTTAGTTTCTTGTGGCCGACCGTGTTCAGTTTTTTGAACTTTTTCGCCTCGTAGGAAAAATAGGTGTAATACAACCCGGTTGAACGGTCCACCGCGCGGGACAGTCCGGCATCCACTTTCTCAAGCGCGAAACCGATGAAACGGCGCAGGCGGGAACCGGTAATGACCGTTTCCCTGCCGCTGACCCCGAACCTTACGGCCTGCCGGTATTCCTCCTTTGCCGAGCTTGCCTCGTCCCAGAACGCGTATGGGGTAAGGGAAGGCTGCCTGCCAAGCAGGTTTTCAAGCCGTATGAAGAACGTCTCAAGCTCTTCGGGGACCGCTATCGTGACGTTGTCGCCGCAGTGCGGCAGCATGAACCGCATCATGCGTTTCAGCTCGAAGGTCTCCGGCACCGAAGAACCGAACACGCCTGAGAGCCCGTTAAGCGCGTCGTACCAGGACGGCTTATCGGCTTCCATCTCGATCCCGATGCCGTCCGGATCGAGCGTCGCCAGTTTGACCGCCAGCAGGCTTACCATCTTGCCCATGAGGGTGGTCTTATACACTTTGCCTTCGCCATAGTTGTCATGAACGAGATGCTTTTCCCTGCCGCGCCGCGCGATAAGGTGGGTTTTCTCTTCGCTGCGCACGACAGAGCCGAACTGCCGCACCTTGCCGTCGGCGGCCAGGACGTGCTTTTCCGAGCGCGGCAGCACGATATGGTCATTGTCGAAGAAGGTGAATTCGCTGCGTTTGAAAAGGATCTCCGTTCCCTTTTCCGGGAAGACTGAAAGAAAGCTTTCCAGCAGATCCAGGTTGTAGGTCCAATGATCGGTCCAGTAGCCTTCACCGTGTTCCGCGTCCTGGATGCTCCGTGAATGTTCGAGGACGCCGCTGAGGAAGGATTCCCTGTCCGTCAGGAAATGGACGCCTCTGTGTTCGGCATGGAGCAGAAGCCCGCCCGGCTCGAACGGATGCTCGAGGCATTCCATCAGCGCCGGTATGTCTTCTTTGCGGACAAGCGAACCGAGCGCCTGCGCCGCCTGTTTCCCGGCCGGCTCAAAAACAAAAAGCGTTCCCTTTACGACAAGCGGATTATTGCCGTCCAGCTGCAGGAGGTTATAAAAAGCGACGACGTTGTGGTCCCCGATCCGCGGATCGAAGAAAATGTCGTTGCGCTTGTTCTGGTTCATGTCCCGAAAGTTGCCGTTTCCCTGCGAAAAGTAGGAATCCGACAGGTGGAAGAAGTTGTAATCGCGCTCGAGATCGCCGTGTTTGCGGGAATAGACGTAGT
>CAZNYG010000053.1:0-2718 GCA_964577205.1 uncultured Elusimicrobiales bacterium
GGCGGTGAGGTTTCTCCAGCCATTAAGAGCCAGAATGTTGTGGTTAATTCGCATGGTTCCTCCTTGAATTGTCTTTTCCGGACGTCCCTGTCCGGCAGCGGATGCCTGAGGCGCCGCTGTGTCACCCTCCGCTCCATTATTAATAGTACAGCCCCGGGAGCGGGAACGGGAACCGCGTCGTTACCTCCTTTACTGTTTCTTGATTGATCTTGCGGCGTTTTGGAGAATGTCGGCGGGGAGTTTGGACGAGGCCATGTTTTCCTGCTGTATAGCGAGATATACTTCTTTGCGGTGTACACTTATGTCGAGCGGCGCGCTGATGCCTATTTTGACGTAATCTCCCTTGATGTCCAGGATCTTAACTTCTATTGAGTCCCCTATGATAACGCTCTCATCGAGCTTGCGCTTGAGTACAAGCATCGCTGCTCCCTTCCTGAAAGAGTGGCCGCCGTATGGGATACTCGTCTGAAAGCACCAGCTGACGCGCCGTATTATTGCGCGGATTGATCACGATCGGGCCGCGGAGATTCGTGCGCGCATGCTTGAAGTTCTCCGGGGGTATCACCACGATGGTCAGCACCCTGGCCTCTTTTACGTCCGAGAGCTGCAGCGGTTTGATCTCTTCGGCGCCGACCTCGACAGTGTAATTCGGCTCGATCATTACCGGGTCGATGACCACGAAAGCGAGATCTCCGTCGTCCAGCGACTGGAGCCACTGGAACGGGCGCTCTCCCTCTTTGGCCAGGAGGACATAGCGCTTACATTCAGAGAACCCTATGATGCCTTCAGGGAAGGTGACGATATCTTTCTCCTCTACGGTGATCCGGCCGAACCTGGACGTTTCTACGTGCATTAGACTACCTTCCTTATTTTATGTAATCAAGCAGCGAGGTCTTGCTCAGGACTGAACTTGCGGCGAGAGACGCCTCGTAAACGGTCTCGGCATTCTTGAGTTTCGTGACGGATTCGACATAATCGGCGTCTTCCTGGCTGGAAAGGTAATCTTCCATGTATGCCTTGGAATCTTCCAGCTGCGCCGCCGCCATCTGCGAGACATTGATGCGGGAACCGTTATCGGAACGCGCGGTGAGCATCTGGTCCTGCACGTCCGCGAGTTTGTCGATCTGGGCGTTGATGCCGGCCGTATCGCCATTGTTCAGCGCCGTCTCGAGGTTCGACAGGGCGGCAAAGACATCCTGATCGCTCTGAAAAACTTCCGGGCCCGTGTAATTGACCTGCACCGTAAGCCCGCCCGGGCCGATCTTCCGGCTGACCGCGGCGGCATTCCCCTGATACGCGCCGTCATCGGCATAGGGTTTGACGCTCGAGTTCGTCCCGCCGAACACGTACCGGTTCTGGTATCTGGTATTGGCGACGGCAAGCAGCTGTTCGCGGATGCCCGCGATGGTATTAGCGATCGACTCGCGCGTCGTCGCGTCGACCGTGCCGTTGCCCGCGCGCTGCGCCTCGGTCCTGGCGCTGGTCACCAGGCCCCGCGCCGTGCTCATAAGGGACTCGTTCATGTTCAGCCACAGCGTGCCGTCTTCGATATTCGCCTGGTACTGATCGATATCCCTGAGCTCGCTCCTGAAGGAAAGGATACGGACCGCCTTGATGGGATCGTCGGAAAGCTTGTCGATCTGTTTGCCGGAAGACACCATCTGCTGGTAACGGGCCATGCTCTCCATGCTGTTCTGGATGCCGTTCACCACATTGTTGTTGAGTGTCTTGTTGGTTATGCGCATGATAATCCTCTCTTGCCTCGTTTACCGGATCATCCCGTTGATCAGCGTGTCGAGCAGGCCGTCAACAACATTGATGAACTTCGCCGCGGCCTCGTAGCCGCGCTGGTATTGAAGCATCTTGACCAGCTCCTCGTCGATGGATACGCCGGAAACAGACTGTCTCATCTCTTCAAGCTGCTCGAGGACGACGCTCTGGTTCTCGCTGGCGCTGATCGCCTCTTCGGTGTTGACGCCGAGGTCAGCTATCATGGCGTTATAAAAGCCGTCGAAAGTTATTGAAGCGTCCTGCAGGGCCTTGGCGCCCTTCAGTTCCAGGATCGCTTCCGCGTTGGCGGTATCGCCCGGCGAACCGGCCGCGGACGCCGCGATCTTGTTCAGGTCCGCCCTGATCACCGGGTCGACGGCAATGTCGCCGGCGCCGGTGCCGGCAAAGAAGTTGCTGACGATGCCGAGGTTCAGCATCACCGAATCGGCGTCGGCGGTAACGTCGATCGATCTGCCGTCGGCTGCGGTCAGGCCGAGCACGAGGCGGTTGTTCGAAACGGAGGCGTGGACGCCGGTCGCCGCTTCCTCGTTGTTGATGCGGGTAACGATAGTGTTCAGGTCGTCCCCCGCGAAGACGTTGATATTCGTTCCGTTAAGCTGGAACGTTCCGCCGGCGGCAAGCGTGCCGGTAAACGCCGTAGCACCGGTGATGCTGTCCGAACCGTCGAGCCCCATGCCGGAACGGTGCACCTGGTTCACCTGTTCTATCATTCCGGCGGCAAGCGTATCCATCTGCTGCCTGTACCCGGGAATGATCGTGTCCCTCATTTCCAAAAGCCCGGCCAGCGAACCGCCCCGGGGAGTGACGGGCGTACCGAGATCCTCCCACTGGAGATCCACCCGGTTCAGGAGATCGCCCTCGCGCGGCACGGCGAGTATCTCCTGCGAACGGACGCTCGTGACCAGCCCTTCACCGTTCACATACACG
>CAZNYG010000053.1:2728-4777 GCA_964577205.1 uncultured Elusimicrobiales bacterium
CATCGTGCCGTCGTTGTTCTCCGACGTCGTAACCGGCACGATCTTATTTAGATCGTCGATCAGAAGATTGCGCTTGTCCCGGAGATCGTTGGCCGTTATCCCGGCATACTCGACGTCGCGTATCTGCCTGTTCAACGACACTATCTGGCGGGCATGCGAGTTGATCGCATTGACATTGGACAGGATCTCTTCATTGGCATACCTCTGAAGGCCCTCGAGACGGGAATCTATCTGGTTGAAAGAAGAAGCCATGGTCTCGGCGCTCTGCCTCAGCGTCGAGCGGAACGATATGTTCGAAGGATCATTGACGACATTCTGCCAGCTGCTCCAGTACTTCGCCATGACGGATGAAAAAGCGGTCTCTGCGGGTTCCCCGAAAATGGTCTCGATCTGGCGGTAGACCGCTTCTTTGGCCTCCCATTCGCCGGCGGCCTGCGTTTCCTTGCGGATGTTGCCGTCCAGGAAGGAATTGCGCAGCTGCTGGACACCGGCCAGGTTGACGCCGCGCCCTATGCCCCCGAAATTCTCATAATTGTCCGGAGCGATATTCTCAAGGTTCGCCCGCTGAAGCGTGTAGCCTTCCGTGTCGGCGTTGGAGACGTTATGCTGGACGACGTTCAGCGAGTTCTGAAAAGCCCGCAACGCCGAAACTCCGGTGGATAGCCCCATCCAGTTGCTCATGGTTTTCCTCTTATGCCTTACTGTCCAGCAGTTTGGCCTGATCTCCGTTGTTCAGCATGCCGTTCGAAGAGTACACCTTTTGTTTCCCCGGCGTCCCGGTGAACAGCGACAACAGATAGTGCGTATATTCCATCGAGTGCCTGACCAGCGAGGCGTTGTATTCGTTGAGATAATGGACTTCCTTCATGCGGGCGGCCAGTTCCTTATACAGGGCCTGGAGCCGGGAACGGAACGGTTCTTCGACGGCCGCGATAAGCATGGAAACGGTGAGTTCCTCATTTGACGCGGGCATGTGATCCTTCATTTCCTTCAGGTACGTCGACCGGGCGTTCTCGCTTTTGCGGAGTTCGACCGTCATGTTCTCGATACCGCGCGTGACGGCCTCGATCTCTTCAAGGTTGTTCTTGATCAGCGCCTTCTGTTCGCGCTTCGTCAGTTCGATCAGGGAAACATAGAAGCCCGCTTCTCTGCGAAGCAGGCTCTCGAATTCGCCTAAAAGCACGCCGCGTTCTTTATTCATATCTTCTTTACAGGAGTTCTTCCAGGTTCTTTCCGTCTATCATCGCACCCGCGATATTTTCCTCGCTTATTTCGTACGTTCCCCTCTCCAGCTGCTGCGCTATCTTGAGAAGCTTGTCTTCGCGCACCTCGGGTGTGTCCGCCAGCACCTTGAGAATGTGAACCATTATTTTCGCCTTTTTTGAGAGGACAACCTGATCAACCGGGCCTTCGCTCCGGCCCGTTCCTTTTGTCTCGTCATTGCGCTGGGCTTTTTTGAGCTGCGCTCTGTCGATACGGTTCTCCGCCATACTGTTGATGGGTTTCCACGGATTAATAGTCATGACACCTTCCTGTCAACGGCGGCCCCGCGTGGCGGGTTCAGCTGTTTTGCCGCTCTACCCATATTTATCGGCAGGAAAGACGAAATACTTTACTGCTGTAAGGCGTTCTTGTGTTCTTGCGTTCTCGTGTTCTTGTATGAAAAGCATTGTAAACAATATACTTTTCCCATACCGTTCAAATTCCCGGCAGGCGCAGGCTTCAGTCCGCGCGATATCCCTTCCGCACGGGCTGAAGCTCGCGCGCTACCTTAAATCGTGAAAACGAGAACTCACGAACACAAGAACGCCTTTACTTGCTGTTGTTTTGTTGAAGCTGCTGTTCCAGTATCTTTGCCAGTCCCATGCCGTTCGGGCCGGACATCTTTGCCGCCAGTTCCTGGTTCAGCATGTCCCGGTATATCCCGCTCTCGCTGCTGTTCCCAGGGTACCCTTCTTCCCGGGGAACGGATTTTTCCATTTCCTGCAGCATCATGTATATGAACAGCGACTCGAAATCCGCGCAGGCCTTTTTAAGCGCGGGATCAGG
>CAZNYG010000053.1:4787-14780 GCA_964577205.1 uncultured Elusimicrobiales bacterium
TCTGTGCCGCGGCAGCAGGAGCAGTATGTGCAGCGTTAATCCCGTGTGCTGGTTCCATGACACCCCTTACGATTTGCAATGCCTTCCTACATTATTTCCAATTCCGCCTGCATGGCGCCGGCGCGCTTGATCGCCTGGAAGATATCGATGATATCGCGCGGGGTCACGCCGATAAGGTTGAGCGACTTGACGATCTCGTCAACGGATGCGCCTTCGAGCACGATCGCCGACCGGTTCTTTTTCGTTTTGCCGGCCGTGGCGCTGCCGATCTCTATGTTCAGGCTCCCGTGGGATATGGCGACAGGCGAGATCATGACGTTCTGTCCCATGACCACGGTGCCCGTCCGTTCATTGATGACGACCCTGGCGACATTGTCCGGCTCGACTTCGATGCGCTCGATATCGGCCACGAATTCGACCGGCGTCCTGCGCGGATCGACGAAGACCCGGACCTGGCCCGGGTCTATAGCTTCCGCGAGGCCGGGGAAACGGTCGTTGATGATCGAGGCCATCCTGCGTGAGGTAGTGAAATCAGGCTGGTGCAGTATAAGGTTCACCAGCTGCCTGCCGTTCTCTTCATTGACCCAGGCGGTGGAAGGTATCTCCCTCAACAGCAGCGCGCCGCCCGGCACGCGCCCGGTAGTGTTCGTCGCTTCCCTCAGGGCCTTGACCTTCACGGACTCTATCGCCACCGGCCCTTCGGCGGTCGCGTAGATCTGCCCGTCCAGAGCTTTCAAAGGCGTTATTACCAGCGTGCCGCCCTTCAGGCTGTCGGCGTCGCCAATGGAAGCCACGGACACGTCGATCCTGCTTCCCTCCTTGGCGAACGACGAGACCCGGGAAGTGACCATGACCGCGGCGACATTCTTAACCTTGATGCTGTCCGCGGCAACGGAAATACCCATCTTCTCCAGCATGTTGGCCATCGCCTGCGGCGTGAACACGGTTTTGCCCTTGTCTCCCGTGCCGTTCAATCCTATGACAAGCCCGTACCCGATCAGCTGGTTGTCCGGATCCGTTTTGACGCGGGCTATGTCCTTAATGCGCACCTCGGCAAACACCGATTGAGAGAGCAGAAAAACCATCGTGAGAACATGGAAGATGGAACGGTGCGTGTTGATCATGCCTTTTCCCAGGCGCGGCCTTCATCCCCGTGAGCTCCAGACAGGGGACAGGTCCCGCGCGCAACACCAGTTATTAACTCCCCCAGCCCCTCTTTATACACAGCCTGACAAAAGAGGGGAGAACAGCATTGCCATTGACTTTACTTTCCTTGCACTTTTCCAGCATTTTACCCGCACTGCAGTACGCACTGTCTTTAGAACAGCCAGTTGTAAAACCAGCCGACGGGGCCGAGCCAGTGTATCCATCTGCTGCGCGATTCCTTGCCGGTGTATTCTATCTTCGCGTCCGCGAGTTTGGTAGAAAGGACGGTATTGTTCGCGCTGATATCTTCCGGGCGGACCGTGCCGGTCACGAACAGCTTCTGCCTGTCGTCGCTTATCTTTATGTCCTGGCTTCCGCTGATGACCATGTTGCCGTTCGGCAAAACAGCGGTCACCGTGGCGGTAATGCGGGCGGTCAGTGTGCCGCGGCGTTCCGTGCTGCTGTCGCCGGCGTATTTCGTGTTGTGGTCCATTTTCAATTCTTCATCGAGATCGGTGGCGGAAATATCCATCGTCGTCCCGGACTTTTTGTTCGCTTTACTGCTGACCTTTTTGGACGCCTGCGCCGATTCCATGACGATAACCGTCACAAGGTCCCCGACCTTGCGGCACTTGTGGTCGCTGAAAAGGGAAATGGACGCGACATCCACCGTCGCGGCCGTCGTGGTGGACGCGCTGAACTCAAGCGCCGGCAGCGATACGGGCGCCAGGCACAACAACATACAAACCGCAGCGATCTTCATTGTTCACCGCCTTCGCTTACGCATACCCTGCCGGGCTCGGTCACCGTCGCCCGGAGCATGCGCCGGGACGCGGCATTGGTCACTCGTATGACTTCCCCCATACTGCCATCCTCGGCGGCAATACCGCGGGCGGTAATACGGCATCCGCCGTTTTCCGCCACGATCTCAACCGCGTCGCCGCGATTGATCATGGACGGAACCGCGATCATCGCGGACATGATGAGGGTACCGACGCCCACGCGCAGCTTCGTTCTCTTTCCAGCGAGCTGTTCAGCGGAAGTATAATAGTTCCGTTCAAGGCCGGAAACGTCCCTGCGCTGCAGGGTTATGTCCGCCGGGCTGATGACGGCGTCCCGCGGCAGCGGGCGCTGCGCGACCGCCACTTCCTCGTACACCCGTACCATTAAACGCGGGTACGCGACGGCCACTTTGCGGCCGTCCACTTTTACCGTGACCGGGATCGAGACACTCCCCGTGAAACGGGAGACCGATCCTTCGTCAACGGAGAATTGCACGTCGCCCTCGGGCACCGCCATATCCCGGGGCACGCTCAGCGTCTCGATCTCCAGGTTCCCGGCAAGCCAGGACAACTGCCTGCCGATGAACGCGCGCGCGGCGCCGGCCAGTTCTTCTCCCTGTACCGTCACGACGGCGGTTCTGGCCGACTCAACGGCCATCACGCAGAGCGGGACAAGAAGAAGGATGCTGAATACCGCGACGGTGATATTCATGATTCGTTTCATTATGCGCGGGATCAACGTACCAGGTTATTGGCCATGCTGATCATGTCGTCGGAAGTCTTGATGACCTTGGAGTTCATTTCGTACGCCCGCTGCGCGAGGATCATCGTGACCATTTCTTCGACGACTTTGACGTTCGAGGACTCAAGGTATCGCTGGGCGATGCTCCCTATTCCTTCGGATCCCGGCGTACCCGTCAGAGGGTCTCCCGAAGACTCCGTAGGAGCGTACAGGCTTTTCCCCAGGTTCGACAGTCCGGCAGGGTTAACGAAACGGGCCAGCTCGATGTTCCCTACGATAGTCGCCTCGGTGGAACCCGCCTGAAGCACCGAGACGGTGCCGTCCACGCCTACGTACACTTCCGTGGCATCCTGCGGGAGAGATATCTCCGGCTGGAGGACATATCCGTCGGCCGACACCAGTCGCCCGTCGGCGTCCTGCTTGAAAGCCCCTGAGCGGGTATAAGCCGTTGTACCGTCCGGAAGCGCGACCTGAAAGAATCCATCCCCTTCGACAGCCAGGTCCAATGGATTCTCCGTCTGCTGAAATTCGCCCTGCGAAAAGCTCTTTTGAATGTCGACCGGACGCGTCCCGAGGCCGACCTGAATGCCTGATGTGTTCTGCGTCGTGGCGGATGTCCTGGTGCCAGGCACCTGGTACGTCTGGTAGAACAGGTCTTCGAAATCGACCCGCATCTTTTTGAAACCCGCCGTGTTGACGTTCGACAGATTGTTCGCGATCACGTCCACGTTCATCTGCTGGGCAGACATGCCCGTCGCCGCCGTGTACAATGCCCTGAACATAGAACCTCCCTTATGTCGCATTCCGCAATAGCGGAACTTATTCCGCGTTCGCGGAATTGCCTCGCTCCGAATGGAAATGCTCCGCTCGGTGCTCCCCAAGGGAAACCTATGGTTTCCCTTCGGCGACCCGCTACACTGATTGCGGGTCTGAACCTTTCCTAAGTTGTTAGAACCGTACCGCTTCCGACAATAGCGGAACTTATTCCGCGTTCGCGGGACTTGTCCCCCATGTCTAGATTTGTCTTGCAAATCTATGGGGGGGTTGCCTCGCTCCGAATGGAAATGCTCCGCTTGGTGCTCCCCAAGGGAAACCGGTCTGGCTCCCTTCGGGATCCCCCGCCGCCGCGCCGTCGCGGCGGCCTGCGTGGCACGTTCGCGCCTATTCGCGCGAACACGCAGCCTTCGGCGACCCGCTACACTGATTGCGGGTCTGAACCTTTCCTAAGTTGTTAGAACCGTACCGCATTCCGCAACAGCGGAACTTACTCTCACATGGTCTGAACTTTTTTAACTTTCTCTGCACTGTCCTTACTATACTCTTCCGACCTGGTTGACGGCTTTATCCAGGGTTTCGTCCTGGGCGCGGATGGACTTCTGGGCGGATTCGAAACCCCGCATGGATTCTATGAGGCGGATCATTTCCGCGACGGAATTAACAGCCGACTGTTCAAGGAACCCGGCCGCCAGCGTCCCGGTCGCCTGTGTTTCATCGCCGTTCTCGATCACATAAAGGTTATCGCCGCTCTTCACGAACCGCCCGTCTTCGCCGCACCCTACAACGCGGATCCGGTCGGTTTCAATGCCGTCTATCATCACGCTGCCGTCCCCCCCGATGATCACCTGCCGGCCGGCGGGTATGTTTATCGTTCCGCCCTGTCCCAGCACCTGGTATCCCTGCGGAGTGACCAGCTCGCCGGTGGCGCTCAGGCGGAAGCTGCCGGAACGGGTATATTTCGTCCCCTCTTCCGTCTGCACCGCAAAGAACCCTTCACCGGAAACAGCGCAGTCCAGCGGGTTCCCGGTCTGCATCATGGGGCCCTGTTCCAGGCTGGTAACAACATCCTCCACCCTGGGATTCTGCATCGCGTTCTTCTTTGTGGTAGTCGCTTTATCCAGATAGCTGTGAAAGACCGGCGTATCCTTTTTGTATCCGGTCGTGCCGGCATTCGCGAGATTATTCGCGGTTACTTCATGAGCCCTGGTCAACGCGAGCATTCCGCGGGCCGCGACTTCCATACCCTTAAGCAGCATAACCGCTCCTTTAAGATCCCTTCGACAACCGTCTTTTCGACCCTTTCAGCCCCCCGGAGATACCAATACCCACTTAATCATATTGCAACAAACGTGCCAACAACATGAAAGGCGTTCTCGAGTTCTCGTGTTCTTGTGTTCAAAGGAGAGATGTGCGGGGTTAAAAAGGCATGAAAAAAGCGCTCCTTTGTATTCGGATTTACGTTCCCTTTTTTAACGGCCCTGTTTTATGCCGTTAACACGAGAACAAAAGAACACACGAACACGAGAACGCCTTTTTGCTTTATTTCTTTGCCTGTTGATCGAAAATGAACTTGATGATCTGGTCCTGGACGGCGCTGTCGATCTTCTCGAACCGCAGCCTCACGATCTCCTTGCCCGGCGCCCGTCCGCTTTCCTTATGGAGTACCAGGCCGAACATCGAGGCGACCCCGTCGGAGAAAGTGGGCAGGATACACTCTATCGCGAGATACGATCCTTCCATGATCCCCGTATCCGCGAGCATCCTCAGCCCGCCGCCGCTGATGTCCAGCAGAATGCCTATCCTGAAACGGTGCGGAAGCAGGAGCTGTTTCAACACCGCTTCCCGGGGCGTAACGGCGGCATAACGGATCGGCACATCCGTTTTCATCCGGATGAACGTGCGTCGGTTCGCGGCGGGGATCATCTTTCTGAAGTCGGCCATAGTTTGACAACCCGGGTAACGAACGTAACGACAACACCGGGAACGAGGCCCGTTTACGGCTCGGAACCGCAAAGGCACGTGCGTCGGTCACGCGGCCCGTAACGTCTTTAACGGGCATCGTTACCGCGACAACTGTCCCGCCGGTTCCGCGAGTTGCCTCTTCCTTTCGTATGACGACTCGATCTTGAGGCTCACGCGGTACGAGTTGATGGCGCGGCGCGAGAGTTCAAGGCCATACCGTTCCTTGATAAGGGCGCGGATCTTTTCGTCGGAAAGCACGACCTTTTCCTGCTGGATGATCTCCCGGACGAGTTCCCGTTTACCCCACCGCTCATTCGGAAAGAAGAACTTGATCGGCATCTCTCCCCACGGTGTCGCGACGCTTTTCCCCTGCATGGCCCGGGAGATCAGGCCCAGGCTCACGCTGAACATGCTTGAGAGGTTCTTGAGAATGAACGGCCGCAGGTCGCCCGCTGCGCCGGTCTCAAGGTATTTCCCCTGAACCGTGATGATCGTTTCAAGGATGCGGTAAACGATGCTTTTGCGGGTATTGATCAGTTCGAGTTTCTTGAGGAGATGCCGCATCTTCCGGTAATCCCCGGCCGCCAGGGCGCCTTCCTTATTCATCGACTCCAGGCGGTCATAGTTGATCACGTAACGGCCCCTGACGAACGACGGCATGAAGAACCCGACGGTAAAGGCCCCGTTCACTTTCTCTATGGAAGCCACGCGCTGAAAATTCAACTGCCTGGACGGGTCGCCCGCGGTGGAAGACTCCGACCGCGTGGCAAGCATTTCATGATGCAGGAACACTGAATTGACAAGTTCGAAAATACGCGCCACTTCGCCCTCGGGAAGGCCGCTTTTTTCGACGATCTCCGGGATGGTCATGTCGTCATCGGCGTAAAGAAAGCACTGTTTGAATTTCTCGGAGCCAAGCTTCCGGATAGCTTCGACGATGCTGCGATGCGACTCGACCAGCGATTCGATATCGTAGCTGCCGGACTGCGGAGTTATTTCCTCGTTCAGTTCAAGGAATTTCCCCCGGGCGAGATCGCTCCGCGGGAACCGGCGGAAACCGATGATCTTCTGTTCCCTCTGGTAGGTATAGCAGAATTTCCTGAAAAGAGGGTCGTCCTCGATCTTCCTGATGAAATCGTTGAACCCGGTCTCGGGCAATTCCATGAAGTTCGCGAGTTTCAGGCGCCCGAGCAGCTTGTGCATAAGCTCGGTGGACAATGCCGGCTCCAGCGTCTGGCGGAGCTCAAAACCGAATTCTTCCATCAGAAACCTCCGGAAAGACAATGAAAAGTGAAAAATGTAAAACTGAACGTCTATGACTGCAAAACCTGCCTTCTGATGTTACGCAAAGCTGCCTGTGTAAGTGAACTGATGTCGTATCTATCGCCGTCATTTTACACTTTTCACTTTACACTTCTATGTCGATATGATGCCCGTCGCCGTCACCGGCGCCCTCGTCCTCCCCGCCGGATCTTTTCGACGGATGCTTCTTTTCGGATCCCTGTTCCGTCTGGCCGCCAGCGTTTCCTTCTTTCTTTTCCGTGATGCGGTCTTTCTCGGCCTTGTGCGAAGACACCACCTGGCGGTTGTCCTGTTCCGTCTTGGCGATCATCTGCCCGGCGGCCTGCTGCTGGGCGATGGCCGCTTCCTTGTGCTGTACCTGCTGCACTTTCTGCACGCTCTCGATCTGCGACAACTGTGTCCGGATATTGAGGGAATCACCCATGACACCGCTCCTGAAAAACGAAAATTGTAAAATGAAAAATGTAAAACAATAAACCACAGGGGCGGGCTTTACCCGCCCGGACGACACTTCATCGACGGAACATGAACAGAAAGCGGTTGTGCCTGTACCCCTTGTCTTGATTTGCCATGCAAATCAAAGGGGTATGAAGCCCGCCACTACGCAACCACATCCCCTACTGTGCCTCAGTCCGCGCCTCCATTAGCATCGCGCGCGGCACCGCTTTATACTTTACACTTTACATTTTTCACTTTTACTTTTCTACGCGTTTCTCAGGTGCGCGACGATGTTATTGATGTCGAGGATAAGCCCCACGCGGCCGTCGCCCAGGATGGCTCCGCCGGCGAGATACTTTATGTCCTGGAACCATTCGCCGAGCGTCTTTATGACCACCTGCTGCTGGCCCAGTATCTCGTCCACCGCAATGCAGGCCTTGCCGTAATCCGACTCCACCACGCAGATCGTCGACTCCTCGACGGACGCATAACGCGGCGTGACATGACAGAAACGGTCCATGCGGATAAGGTCGTAGAGCTGGCCGTGCACCAGGATCATTTCCTTTTCACCCGCGGGTGTCGTGATGTCGCCTGTTTTCGGGCGCACGAACTTGACGATCGAGGAGACCGGCACGATATAGCGCTGGTCGCCGACCTCGAGAATTACGCCGTCGATGATCGCCAGCGTCAACGGGAGTTTGATGCTGAAAACGGAGCCTTTCCCCTGTTCGCTTTCGATCTCTATCCTTCCCCGCAGTTTTTCCACGTTCCGTTTCACCACGTCCATGCCGACGCCGCGGCCGGATATCTCGGTAACTTTTTCGGCGGTGGAAAAACCCGGTTCGAAGATCAGGTTGAAAACGCGGTTGTCCTCGAGCACCTCGCCTTCCTTGACCAGCCCCTGTTCGCGGGCCTTCTTGAGTATCCTGTCCCTGTTAAGGCCGTTCCCGTCGTCGATAACCTGAATGACGATGTCGCCGCCTTTATGGAACGCGTTCAGTTCGACCGTTCCCGCCGGGGTCTTGCCGGCCTCGCGCCGTTTTTCCGGAGTTTCGATGCCGTGGTCGATTGAGTTCCTCACCATGTGCATCAGGGGATCGCTTATCAGGTCGATGATGTTCTTGTCGATCTCAGTGTCCTCGCCGGAAAGCTTGATCGCGATGTTCTTGCCGGATTTCTTGGACAGGTCCCGGATGACCCGCGTCATTTTCTGGAACACAGGCTTGATCGGCACCAGCCGCAGCGTCATGGAAATATCCTGGATGTTGCGGATGATCTTTTCCATCTGCGTGATGTCGTTGGTAAGTTTGATATCTTCCGAGTGTTTGATGTGCGGGTTCTGTATGACCTGCGTGCCTACGATGACCAGCTCGCCGACCGTGTCGATGAGATTGTCCAGCTTCCCGGCGCCGATCTTGATGACAGAATCGGCCGCGGATGATTTCTGCTGTTCCTGCAGCGTCCGGTTTATCTGTGACGGCGTTGCCGCGCCGCTCTCGACCAGGATCTCGCCGATCTTTTTTTCCGGGGCAGCTGTCTTCTGCTTTTCCAGAGCTGTGTCGAGTTCCGGAGCGGTAACGATCTCTTTTTCCACAAGGATCTCGCCGATCTTTTTCGGCACGGAGGCGGGATCGGCGGATTTCCCCTTGTTGAGCGCGTCCAGCACCGCGAGCACCGGCGCTATGTCGAAGTATGGGCCCGACTGTATCCCGTTCGCCGCGAGCTGGCCCTTGAGCAGGGCGAGCAGCCGGCGTGCCGCGTCGATGGACTGGAGCATGATCTCCACGATGCGCGGCTCCATTGAACGCTGGCCCTTGCGGACGCTGTCCATCAGTGTTTCCGCGTTATGCGTCAGTACCTTAATATCTTCGAAATTCAGGAAGCTGGCGACGCCCTTTATGGTATGGAAAGCGCGGAAAATGCGGTCGATCTCCTCGGAACTGTTCGGGGTGTTCTCCAGCGCGAGGATCGAGTTCTCGGCGTTGGCGAGATGGTCCTCGGACTCGGATATGAATTCTGATACGATCTCGGCGCCCATGGACAGATCGATGACCGGCACATGGGGCGTAAAGGAAAAATCGCTCACGGGCGCGGAGTCAGGCACAGCGGCGGAGGGTGGAGGAGCCGGCGTTCCCTGTTTCGGGTCGGCTCCTCCTTCTATAACGCCGCGAATGACCGACAGAACGGGGCCTATATTAAAGTATTCCGACTTCAGCTGCCCGCCGTTGCCAAGCTGTTCGCGCAGCAGGGCCAGAAGGCGGCGCACCGCATCGATGGACTGCAGCATCACGTCGATCAGCGCGGGAGTTACTTTCATGGTACCCTTGCGCGCCATGTCCATCATCGTCTCCGCGTTGTGCGTAACTTCCTTTACGTCTTCAAGGTTCATGAAAGCCGCCGCGCCTTTTATCGTATGGAAAGCGCGGAATATCTTATTAATGTCCTCACTGCTGTCCGGAGCCTTTTCAAGTACCAGTACGGCTCCCTCAGCGTTTACAAGATGGTCTTCGCCTTCAGTGATCAGTTCAGACAGGAGATCAGTCCCCTGCGAATAATCCAGCACGGGAATTCTGGGAGTAAAAGGTTGTTCCACTGTGTTCTCCTTTACGTCGCGTCCCGCGTACGCGGGACTTAGTCCCTGCAAGCAGGGACTTGTTTTGCTCCGAGCGGAAATGCTCCGCAAAACGCTCCCCAAGGGAAACCGGTCTGGCTCCCTTCGGGATCCCCTGCCGCCGCGCCGTCGCGGCGTCCCGCGTGGCACGTCCGCGCCTATTCGCGCGTACACGCGGCCTTCGGCGGCCCGCTATACTGATTGCGGCCCTGAACCCTTCCTAAGAGGTTAGA
>CAZNYG010000054.1:0-14117 GCA_964577205.1 uncultured Elusimicrobiales bacterium
CTGTAGACAGACATCGTTGCCGACACACGGTTTTGCTGTTACGATCCGTTAAGAACGGGCTTCATTACCGGCGTTGCCTTTACGTTTGTTACCCGAACCGTTATTCTCTCAAGTAATCAATCGCCTGCTGGAGGCTTTCGGCGCCGAGGATCTTCATTGTTCCTTTATAACGCAGCGCGCGGGTGTTCCCTTTGGGGACGATCGCTTTCTCGAAGCCGAGCTTTTCGGCTTCGGCCAGGCGTTCGGCCAACTGCCCGATGGAACGCACCTCGCCGGCAAGCCCCACCTCGCCGAGGATGATGGTTTTCGGCGGGCAGACGAAATTGCTGTTGCCGGACGCGATGGCGCAGGCGATGCCCAGATCGACGCCCGGCTCTTTTATCTTTATGCCGCCGACGACGTTGACGAACACGTCCTGCGTCTCCAGGTTCATGCCCACGCGTTTTTCCAGCACCGCTATCAAAAGAGTGACCTTGTTCGCGTCATATCCGGTCACCATGCGTTTGGGAAACCCGAAGTTGGTCCGCGACACGAGCGCTTGTACTTCGAGAAGCAGCGGCCTCGTCCCTTCGATCGTCGAGACCACTACGTTGCCGGGCACCTGGATGGAACGCTCGCCCAGGAAGAGTTCCGAAGGATTGGTCACCTCGGCGAGGCCCGTGCCCCGCATCTCGAAAATGCCGATCTCGCTGGTCGGGCCGAAACGGTTCTTGTAGGAACGCAGCACGCGGAACACCTGCTGGCGTTCGGTCTCAAAGTACAGCACGGTGTCCACTATATGTTCCAGCACGCGCGGGCCGGCGATGTCGCCTTCCTTGGTGACATGGCCCAGAAGGAACACGGTTATGGTCCGGGACTTTGCGATCCGCAGCAGTTCCGCGGCGCACTCGCGCACCTGGCCGACTGATCCCGGCGCGCCCGAAAGCTCGCCATGGAAAGTCGTCTGAATGGAATCGACGACGACCGTGGAGGGTTTGACGCGGTCTATCGCCTCCAGTATCTTCTCGAGGTTCGTTTCGGAGACAAGAAAAAGGTTTTTCGCGCGCACGCCGAGCCGGTCGGCCCGCGCCTTGACCTGCGAAAGGGATTCTTCGCCTGAGACATAAAGCACCGTGCCATGAGCGGCCAGCGCTCCCGACACATGGAGCATCAGCGTCGATTTCCCGATACCCGGAGGCCCGCCCAGCAGGAGCAGCGAACCCGGCACGACGCCGCCGCCCAGCATGCGGTCGAACTCGCCGATACCGGTCGGCACGTGCTTGAAGGATTCCGCGGGCACCTTGTCCAGCGGAACCACTTCCGACGAGAAACCGGTAAGCTGGCGCGCCGCGCGCGACGGCGCAGCGACCGTCTCGGTTTCTTCGGCGAACGTATTCCAGTTGCCGCAGTCCGGGCATTTGCCCATCCACTTGGGAGAGGTATACCCGCACTGCTGGCACCGGTAGATGGTCTTGGTTTTGGAAGGTTTCATTTAAATACAGCAACGAGCGATCAGCAGTCAGCTATCAGCTGACAGCTCTACGGTTTTGCCAGCCCCACCACGCCGAGGATGTATGCGATATCGTCGTCGCGGATCACGACGTTGAAGTAAGCGTTCAGGGATGACTTGTAATAGACGTCTTCCACCTGGGCTCCGATAAACGCCCAGCGGGCAAGCTCCATGCGCACGCCCGTGTTGACCTGCGCTTTCGCTACCGGCGCTTCGCGGCCGAAATCATAGAAGTCCGCGGTAACCTGCATCCGGCGCAGCGGCTCCGACGCGAAAGGCGCCAGGCGGCCGCCGAACCCGCCTTTGGAACGGATGGCGCCCGCGTACACCTGGCCGCGGCCGAACTCCTTGCCGATCAGCAGGTTGAACGTGTTCTTATCCTCGACGTCCGTGGAAGTGTCTTTGTCGCCCAGGTTGTTGCCGCCCAGGTAATAGAACTTGCCGGGCTTCGGGACGATGCGCAGGCCGAGGTCGTTGCGGACGTATTTGTATTTGGTATCGTAACGCATCGTGTAGTCCCAGTGCGTCTCGATAAGGTTCAGCCGGCGCATGACCTTCTTGGCCTGCGTGGTCGTTTCCTTCAGTTCGGAGAGCGTCACTTTCAAGTCTTCGCCCATTTTGTCGTCGGACACCAGTTTGCCGACGGTCCCTTCGCCGCGTTCGATCTTCGCCATGACGCGTTCGAGACGTTCGGATATGGCGCGGACTTCCTTCATGGTCGCCCGCAGGTCGTCCTTGTTCGCGCTGGTGATCTCCGCGATGTCGCGGGTTATGTTATCGACGTTGGCTACGATGGAAACCAGCCTGCCTTCCTGGTCGGCCAGCGCTTTTTTGAGCGAATCCGTCACTAAACGGATATTGGAGACCGCCACCCCGAGATTTTCCCCGATGTTCTTTCCGTCAACCCCCTGGAACGAAGCGACGATGACGTCGAGGCGCTTCATCGTATCGGCTATCACCTTGTCCAGCGACAGCGGCGTTACCCCGGAGATGGTATCGCCATCCTTCAAAAGAGGTTCATTAAGATCGCCCGTGGTCAGCTCAAGATATTTCGATCCGATAATACCGGTGGAAACAACGCTCGCGCGGGTGTTCCGGTGCACCTTGACATCGCTTTTGATCCAGGCCGTTACCTTGGCGTTATCGCCTTCCAGCGTGATATTCTTGACCGAGCCCACTTCCACCCCCGATATCTTGACCTTCGCCTTGTTCGGCAGGCCGGCGATATCGCTGAAGAGGATGTTAAGGTCGTAGCTGCGCTGGAACTGAAAATTACCGAGCAGCAGGATGGAAACGACCAGGCAGATGATTCCCGTAAGGACGAAGATACCGAGTTTTGTTTCCTGGGTCATAGAGTCCTCTTGATAAATTATCTAAAGGCGTTCTCGAGTTCTCGTGTTCTTGAGTTCTCGAACTGCAATAAAACAAACAACATTGCAAAAAGCCCGCAAATATTCCGTTCCTTCATTACACGAGAACACAAGAAGGCCGTTTATATGTCAAAATGCCCTTTCCATCTTGTCCGTGATGGGGCCCTGGCTCAACCCTTCGATGAACTGGCGCACCACCGGGTCCTCGGCACCGCGTATCTCGTCCGGCGTGCCGACGCAGACGATCTTCCCTTCATAGAGCATGGCAATGCGGTTCGATATCTTGTATGCCGACTTCATGTCGTGCGTCACGACAATGGAGGTCACCTTCAGCTGCTTCTGCAGATGGATGATCAGGTCGTTGATCATGTCCGCCATTATCGGATCGAGGCCCGTGGTCGGCTCGTCGTAAAGGATGTAGCCGGGCCGGTAGGAGATAGCCCGCGCCAGCCCCACTCTTTTTCTCATGCCGCCGGAAAGTTCGGCCGGTTTAAGCGATTCTATCCCCCGGAGGCCCACCATGGCCAGGCATTCAGAAACCCTTTTGCCGATCTCTTCTTCCGAAACGGTACCGAGGTTCCTGAGGCCGAAAGCGACGTTTTCTCCCACCGTCATCGAATCGAAAAGAGCCGCCCCCTGGAAAAGGTACCCGAACTTTTTCTGCACTTCCAGGAGCTTGTCTTCCGGCAGGCGCGTGATCTCAACTCCGTCGATATAGACCTCGCCCTTGTCCGGCTTGACCAGCCCCATTATGTGCTTCAGCATGATGCTCTTGCCGGTACCGGAACCGCCGATGATCGTCAGCGTCTCGGCGTCGCGTATTTCAAGGTCCGCGCCCTGCAGCACTTTTTTTGTCCCGAACGATTTATAAAGATTAACCAGTTTGATCATAGCCGTTGACTTGGTCCTTACTGCAAGCGGACCGCTGCTGTCTTAAATCCTGTTGTTTGAAGTCGTTAAGCCGTATCCCGCGTCCAGCGTCCCGGGCCGCCTTTGTCTTATCCTATTCTCAGCGTCACGAGAAGGGTCGAGAGAAAATAGTCCGATACCAGGATCAGCACCATGGAGACCATCACCGCGCTGGTAGTGGCTTTTCCCACGCCTTCGGCGCCGCCTTCACAATTGAACCCTTTATGGCATGCCGTAGTGACGATGATCGCCCCGAAGAAAAGCGATTTGATCAGCCCGTGGAACAGACTGTCGAGTTTCATGTAACCGAATATGTCTTCCCAGTAGATAGTGGAAGGCACGCCCCACTGGAACACGGTGATGAAAAGCCCGCCCAGGATGCCGATAACGTTGGCCATCGCGGTAAGCAGCGGGGTCATTATTATGCAGGCAAGGAACCGGGGCACCGCAAGGTAACGCACCGGATTTGTACCCAGCGTATAGAGCGCGTCCAGCTGTTCGGTAACCTTCATGGTGCCCAGCTCCGCGGCGATCGCGGCGCCCACGCGGCCCGCAATGACTATCGCGGACAACACCGGGCCCAGTTCCTTGACCAGGGAAAATCCGACGATGCTGCCGATAAAAACAGGTTCATTGAATATGTTGCGGAATGAGGCGCCCGCCTGCAGTGCCAGCACCATGCCGGTGAACAGTGACGTAAGCGCGATAACGGGAAAGGAGTTCATACCGATCTCCACCATCTGGGTTACGGTATTGCGGGAATCTATGGCGCCGCGGAAAATCCAGGAAAACGTCTGCCCGACCAGCGTCGCCACCTTGCCCATGCCTTCGGCCTGAACAAGGAATTTCTTACCGGTCATCTGGAGAATGGAACGTATAAGTTGTTTCATGAGAGGATAATGCGCGGTACGCGGTAACTGATATTGCATGTCGTTTCGTAGTTGATCGTTTTTGCCAGGCAGGCGATCTCTTCGGCGGTGATACGCTCGCTCCCCTGCGCGCCGATCAGTATCACCTCGTCGCCCAGCGCGACGCCTTTTACTCCGGTCACGTCCACCATGACCATATCCATCGTGACCCGCCCCACGACCGGGCACCGTTTTCCCCTCACCAGCACTTTGCCGGAATTTGACAGCGAACGGGGATAACCGTCCGCGTATCCGACCGGCAGCGTCGCGATAACGGAAGCACACTCCGTGGTAAAGGTGCGCCCATAACTGACGGACGTGCCCCGCGGCACGCGTTTAAGGAACACGATGCGTGTTTTCCAGCTCAGGACAGGCGTCACTTTCAGTCTCCGGTTCGCGCCTTCGTAAGGGGTAAGGCCGTACAACGAGATCCCCGACCTGACCATATCGTAATGGAGCTCGGGATAACGGATGATTGCGCTGGAACTGGCCGCGTGCGCGGAGAACTTAAGCCCCAGCGAACGCGCATATTCCACGACCGGCAGGAACCGCGTTCGCTGTTCCCGCGTAAACTCCTGGTCCGTGTCTGCGGCGGAAAAATGCATATACAGGCCGGTCATTTTCACGTTTTTCTCCGCGGCTATACGGTCCAGAATAACCGGAGCGTTGGCCGCGGAAACACCCACACGCCCCATGCCCGTATCCACTTTCAGATGAAAGGGCAGTATCGTCCCCATGCGGCGCGCGGTACGCGAAAGATCGATCAGGCCGCGAAGGCTCGAGACGGTCGGAATAAGATTATACGCGGCCGACGTCATAAAATTTTCCAGCGGAAAAAGGCTGCCCATGATAAGAATGGGGCCGGTGATCCCCGCGTCCCGCAGGGCGATGCCTTCCTCCAGAGAAGATACTCCGAGCATCGCTACACCCGATTTGACGGCGGCGCGGGAAAGCGGAACCGCGGCATGACCGTACGCGTTCGCCTTGACTACCGCGAGGACCCGCGTGCCTTTTTTCAAAAAAGCGCTTATGGCGCGCAGGTTGCGCTGGAACGCGCGGATGTCTATCTCGACCCAGGTCGGGCGCAGCAAAGGGCGGCTGGACGTTTCCCACTGGCAGGAAACGACCTCTCCTTTGACGCCGGCGGCAGCCGAGAGCATGGTTCCTCTGGTCTTTTTCATGATCGGGATCATCCGGCTTCAGCACGCGTAAAATCCTCGAAACGCGTGTAATCTTTTTCGAACACCAGCTGTATCTCGCCGGTGGGGCCGTTACGCTGTTTCCCTATGATGAGCGTCGCGTTCTTTTCTTTGTCCGGATCGTCGCGTTTGTAGTAGCCTTCACGGTAGATGAAAGCCACGACGTCGGCGTCCTGTTCGATGGCGCCCGATTCGCGCAGGTCGGAAAGCTGCGGTTTTCCTTCCCGCCCTTTTTCTTCCGGCTTACGGGAAAGCTGCGACAGTGCGATGACCGGCACCTTCAGGTCGCGGGCAAGCCCTTTGAGCGAACGTGAAATTTCAGATATTTCCTGCTGGCGCGATTCCACCCTTCCCGAACCGCGCATGATCTGGATGTAGTCTATCATGATCAGAGCGAGGCCGGACCCCTGCACCTGCAGTTCCGTCGCGAGCCTCCGCGCGCGCGCCCGGAGCTCCAGAACGCTGAGATCCGAACTGTCGTCGATATAGATCGGCGCTTCCGCCAGTTTGGTCGCCACGGTTGTCAGGCGGGACCAGTTCTGGGTGCTTATGTACCCCTGCCTCGTCTGGTGCGAGTTGACCCGCGCCGCGGCGCAGAGCAGCCGCATCATGAGCGACTCCTTGGACATTTCGAGCGAGAATATCGCGACCGGCTTCTTTTCCGTCAGGCCGACGTGCTCGGCGATGTTCAGGGCCAGAGCGGTTTTCCCCATCGAGGGCCGCGCCGCGAGAATGATCAATTCCGACGGCTGAAGGCCCGCGGTTATTTTGTCCAGGTCCGCGAAGCCGGTGCGCAGCCCCGGCACGTCACGCTTGTCGGTATGCAGTTTCTCGAGATGCTCGAGGGTCGGGTGCACCAGGTCCGCGAGGGAAGTGAACCCCTTGGCGGCGCGACGCTGCGCGATATTGAAAAGGATCGACTCGGATTTGTCCAGTATCTCTTCGGCCGGGGTTTTTTCGCTGAAGGCGAGCGTGACGATGGAACTGCCCGCGTTGATCAGCTGCCGGAGTACCGATTTGTCCCGCACGATGCTCGCGTAGTACTCCACGTTCGCCGCGGTGGAGACCGCGTTTATCAGCGTCGTCAGATAGGCGGCGCCGCCAGCGTCCGTGAATATCCTGTTGTTCTTCAGCTTTTCAGAGACCGTGATAATGTCCGCCGCCTGGTTGTCCAGGTACATGTCGCGGATCGCGAGATAAACCTGCCGGTGCGCTTCCTTGTAAAAATCGTGTTCATTGATGAGGTCGATGACCTTGGTCACCGCTTCTTTTTCGATCAGCATCGAACCGAGAACGGCCATCTCGGCGTCAATGGACTGCGGGGGGACTCTCTCAATAAGCTCTGCCATAACGACACTACTCCTTACGTCTTAAAAGGCGTTCACGTGTTCCCGCGTTCGTGTGTTCTTGAATTCAAGTCAAAGGCTATGGATCCCGCCGTTGTGCGCGAGAACGCAAGAACTCAAGAACACGAGAACATCGTTCTTACTACGAGAAAAACGGTAACCCACACGCGGATATGTCAAGGTGGATTACCGTTTTTTCTCATGTGTCTGTTCTCCAAAACCGTAAAAAGCGCCGGAGTTACTTCTGTTCTTCCGCCGCGGGAACCTCGGGCGCTTCTTCAGCGGGGGCTTCCGCATCTTCGGCGGCCCTGGCGGAGGATTTCTCTTCCACGACCGAGACTTTCACCTTGGCTATGACCTCGGGATGCAGGCGGATATCCACAGTGTACGCGCCCAGTTCCTTGATGGGTTCCGGAAGCAGTACCGAGTGTTTTTCCACTTCAAGCCCGTTCTCTTTAATAAGGTTCGCTATCATTGAGTTGCTGACGGAACCGAACAGCTTGCCGGCGTCTCCCACCTTGACTGAGACGGTCAGCGACAGTTTTTCCAGTTTTTCGGCCAGCTCTTTTGCCGCGGCGATGATCTGATCCCTTTCTTTCGCCAGTTTCACCTTTTCGCGTTCCCACAGCTTAAGGTTCTGCGGGGTCGCCTCCATGGCGAGGCTGCGCGGGATGAGATAATTGCGGGCAAAGCCGGGAGCGACCTCACGGACGTCTCCCTGCCGGCCTACGTTCGTGATATCGGAACGTAGAATAACTTTCATATTGGTCTCCTTGTTAAATTACGGTGAACGGTATGAGCGCGAGCATGCGGGCCCGTTTAATGGCCGTGCCCAGGCTGCGCTGGTGTTTCGCGCAGGTCCCGGTGATGCGTCCGGAAAGGACTTTGCCGCGTTCGGTGATGAACGTGCGCAAAAGGCTGACGTTCTTATAATCTATCTCGATCTTGTCCGCGCAGAAACGGCATACTTTGCGGCGGGCAGGGCCGCCGCGGCGGAAACGTCCGCCTCCGGGGCCGCCGGCACCCGGACGGGGGCGCTGCTGGAAACTTCCTGAAGGTCTGTTATGGTGAGGCGTTGGTCCTGGCATCTTATGACTCCTGTTATTTGAAATTGCGGATCTCAGATCGCGAATTACAATTCAATTCCCTGCGTTGCCGCTAAAAGGGGATCTCTTCGTCGTCCACTACGGGGGTTTCCTGCGACGGGGCGGGCGCGGACGGCCCGGGTTCGTGACCGGCATCCGGTTCGTTGTCGCTGGTCACCTTGGAAAGGAACTGCACGCGCCTGGCGATGACTTCAAGGGTGTTGCGTTTCTGGCCTTCCTTGGTCTCCCACTGGCGGCTCTGCAGGCGCCCTTCAACGTGAACGGCAAGCCCTTTTTTCAGTCTTTCACCGCAGCGGCTGGCAGCTTCGCCCCAAACGACAATGGGGACGAACGACGTGTCGTCCTGCCAGGTCCCGGCGGTATCCTTATAGCGGCGGTTGACCGCGATATCGATCCGGCAGACCGCCTGTCCTTTAGCGGTAAAACGGACTTCTGGATCGCGGGTCAGACGGCCGACCAGCGTGACGCTATTCTGCTCCGGCAGTCGAAGGCTTGTCTGATTCATTGGGTTTTACCTCCTGGGGAGCCGGTTGGGCAGGCTCTGTCGCCGGAACAGCACCAGCGGGAGCAGCAGCGGCAGCGGCGGCGGCGGGCGCGGCAACAGGTTTCTGGACCTTCTTTTTCTCCACCTTTACCGTGAGATACCGGATAACCGGATCGTTCACCTTATAGAAGTTCTCGATCGAACTTACCATGGCGCCGGTCCCGGAGAGTTCCATGTAAACGTAGCTTCCTTCGCGGAACTTCTTGATCGGATACGACAGGCGTTTGCGGCCGAGCTGCTGGACAACCCCGATCTTTCCATCAGAGCTATCGACGATCTTCTTTACTTTTTCGATGAGTTCATCGATCTTTTCGGCAGGGAGTTCAGGCGAGCAGATAAACGTGCTTTCATACAGTGCCATTAATGACACCTCCTTTCTGGATTTCCTTCCGCCAAAAGACGGAAGGTTCAGCCCTTCCTCACGCAACGGGAAGAGCAAAGTCATAGAAAATGTTAGCAAATTTATTACATATTAGCAAATGCGCTGACAACGACATTGCCATTGTTTCCCTCAACTTGTTCTCCCCTCCTCCTGCCCTTCTTCCCCGCGCGTTCGGTTGTCAATTGTTCATTAGTCAAAAACGTCCCGTATTTTCCTTTAAAAATAGCACACCGGAGCAAACAGGATCTCTGTGTTCCCTGTTTTTGCGATGCCCCAATAATTCTTTGTTAAAAGGATCCCGCGCTTTGGTTTAAAAGATTCGATAAAGCTCATCATCCCTCGAGGGATCCTTGGCTCCGCGTATGAAGTGTATTTTACTTCAACAGGAATGGCCTTTTCGTTCTGCTTGATTATAAAATCGACCTCCGCGCCTGCTTTTGTCCGCCAGAAATGAATGTGGGCCATCTCGCTTTTATGCTGATGAAGCCGTAGAAACACCGCGTTCTCAACCAGTGAGCCGCCGTCAGAGCGTTGTTCAGGGCCTGTCATGTTTTCAACCAGATAATTCCTGAAGCCCGTATCATAAAAATATATCTTCGGGTTCTTCACCAGTTCTTTCTGCCTGTTGGTGAAGAACGGTATCACTTCCGAGCAGACATATGTTTCTTCAAGCACCGCCAAATGTTTCTTCAACTGCCTGAAATCAAGCATGGCCGCCTGCGCCAGATTCTTAAACACAACAATCTGTCCGCTTTGGACAGCCAGATGACGGGAAAGAAGATATAGATTTCTTTCCGTGTCAAGCTCGAGCAATCCTTTAATGTCTTTCAGCACATAGTTGCTGTAAATATCACCAAGAATTTTTGTCCGCTCATTATCGTTGCGGGCAAGAACCACGGCGGGATACCCGCCCCACACGCAATAGCGTTCGTAGTGACGGATCATCTCTTCGCAGAACGGGTCTTCGCTTTGTTTGACAGCCACTCGTTTTTCAGCCAGCCAGCTGTCAATAACATCCGCGCCTTTAGCATACAGATTCTCCATCCTTCTGCTTTTACTTTTCAGATACTCTTTGAAACTGAAAGGGTAAAGATGAAAGGTAAGCACCCTCCCCACCATGTACTTCCCGACTTGCGCCTTTATTTCCAGAGATGATGAACCGGTAATAATTATTTTTATATTCTTTATGGTGTCGAAAATTAGCTTCAATTTCTGCCCGCCCTCTTCGGCGTACTGAAATTCATCAAGCAGAAGCCAGGTTTTATGCTTAATATTTTCTACCGGAAATGATTCCACAAATGCGACAGGATCGCTTTCAAACTGGTTTAAAAGACGCCTGTCTTCAAAAGTAACGGAATGGATATTGCGGGGCGGGACCCCGGCGATCCTGATCAAATGTTCTTTTAACATTTCAAGGAATGTGGTTTTGCCCGCCTGCCGCGGGCCGACTATCGCCAAAAACTCTTTTCTTCCAAGATAAGGTTTTATCCGTTCGGCAAGATCTCTTTCGATCATAATTTTTACCTCGCTATTATTGCATTATATGCATTAATAGTATAGCTATTATTGTATGTTTCGTCAAGGATCAAGGGGTCACTCTGAACCTGCCCCGGTTTCAGGCAACTTTCAGTGAAACGCCTAAAGAATGTATTATATCCATGATAGTTGAAAACTTTGGGTCGCCATCCGGGGATAGCGCTTTATATAAATGTTCCCTGTTCATACAATCAGCCATTATTCTTTCTCCGCTTTGGTGCTTTTTGTCCCTGCGGTTGATCCCACATGTTTCGATATGCGTAAACATACTCGGCTGTTTCTGCTGGATCTATTTCATAATAGTATCTGCACAGCCTTTTGTACATCTTAAGCATATTATTGTCAAAACAAAAATCAAGCATACCATCAAGAGCGTGTTCAATGCGGTTTCTATCCCGGCTCTGAGAAACGATTATCGCATCAACATCCTGAGAATATTCAGCCACGGCCTGCCCGGCAAGATCATTAATGCTTTTAGCCAACTGCTTGATCGTTTGAAAAGACCTGTCATTTTCAAAATTTTTAATACTTTTCTTTGACATCATTGCCTTCGAGCTCCTTGAGTCCCTTAACTAATTCATTTTTAAGAACCGCTTCGCTGGGAAGAAATAGTTTGTATTGGCTTGCCAGAATCGTTTTATTATTCTCCGGCAGGGAAAACTTAACTACTGCTTTGTTTCTATCAGCAGAAAGAAGAATGCCGATCGTAGGGTTTTCGTCCTGCAGCTTTTGAGTGCGGTCATAATAATTAACATACATTTGCAACTGGCCCAGGTCCTGGTGGGTCAATTTATGGGTTTTCAGTTCGATAATTACAAAACAGCACAGAAGCCTGTTATAAAATACCAGGTCCGCAAAAAAATCGTCGCCATCCAGATGTATTCTTTGCTGCCGCGCGACAAATGCGAATCCGTCGCCCGCCTCCAGCAAAAACTCCTGCAAGTGGGTAATTATTGCCTGTTCCAGGTCTTTTTCATAGTAGGCGGCTTCCCGCTTGAGTCCTAAGAATTCGAGATACATGGGTTCTTTGAGAATGTCGGCAGGTTTTTCAGGCTGCTGTTCGCCCCGAGCCACCGCCAAAACCCGTTCCTTATCATTGCTTAACAGCAGCCGTTCATATAATTGGCTGTTTATCTGCCGTTCCAGTTGACGGGCCGTCCAGTTGTTCTTAGTCGCTTCGGCTATGTAGTACTCTCTTTTTCCACTGTTTTCCAACGGTAACAACAACTTGTAATGCGTCCAGCTGAATTGCGTCCGCAGTGCGGACGCAATTGGGAATTCTTTATAGAACTGACGGCAACGCTCCAGTTGCCTGACAGAAAAACTTGTACCGTACTCCGGTTCCAATTCTTGCGAAAGACTTTTTATCAAATATGTTCCATATTCCGCCCGTTCTTTGCCCTGCTGCTCTTCTTCAAAGATGGTTTTGCCGATATTCCAGTACATTAAAACCCGATGGAAATCAACTGCCCGCAGAGCATTTTGCTGAGCATCAGCAATAATACTCTTTATCTGGTTTAAAAAGTCCGGGCGAATATGATACATTGCTCCGGGATATCCTATCCTCAGCGACCCTGTCATGGGATCTCCTTAAGATATGCAGGCAGTTCTTTTTGGGCATCAAAAAAACTGCCCTCTATATGTATATACGGAGCAGCTCCGGATTTTGTGCAAAATATTTTTGGGTCACCCCCCCATGCCCCCCTTCACGCATTTGTCTGTCAATAGTTCATTAGTTAGGAACGTCCCTGATTTCCCGAGAACCGTCCTCGTTCAAGATGTGAGGGGATGTGTATCCTATTTGCTCAAACAAATCTTTTGAGTAAGAAACATACCGACCCTTGGATATTTCATCAAGCCATATTTTACGTATCTGTTTGTTGGCCTGTACGCGGGAATCCTTCCAGTGAAAATCCGCGAACATGGGCAGTGCATCCCAATCAACGTTAATGTAACACAGCATATTAACGTCATGTTTTTCAATGAACTGGAAGAGGGGGCGGTACCAGCGGTAAAACGCCTGCATCCCTTCTTGGACGCCGATGCGCGCCGGGGTTGACTCGGCTATCATCAACGGTTTGCCGTGCTCCTTCGCCATGGCAACCACGTTCATCATGTTGATGTTGGACGGGCTGTTATCAAAAAATGATACGCCGAACCAGTCCACGTAATCGTCGCCAGGATAGAAATCCGCGACGCGCTTTCCCATGTAGATGGGGTAGGAAGTGTATGAATGCCAGACGAAGGCGACATTTTCAACCTTGTTGTTCCGCAGGCGGTCGACGATGCGGCGGTAAACCTGGATATATTTCTGCGGATCATAATGATTGTGAGGCGCGTCGCACTCATAGCCGATGCGCAGGTAGACCGGCGCCTTCGCGTCTGCGATCCACTGTCCCAGTCGGTCTATGCTGGCATCATATTCTCCCGCCAGCGCGCCATCAAGCATGTCAACCATATACAGCCCCAGCTGAATGACCGTGCCGGGGTAGGCTTCCACCAGATGCCGTCCGTCTTTTGTGCCGTCGCCGCCGTCGTACGGCTCGTTCAATCCCGTGACCTGCGCCAGGTCCGTATAATTCATGAACCCGGCCGGGACCGTTTTGAATTCATCCACGTATGCGTCTATGGATTCCCTCTGTTGGCCGATAACAAGCATTGTCTTGCCGGCCGGCGGTTCAAACTTCCCTGCCGCAACTGCCGTGCCGAGCCCCAGAAATAGAACCACTATTGAAAATATCATTCTTTTGCAAATCATGGTGTCACCTTTTTTATCTTTCAATGTGAATAAGCGGCAGGAGTAGTTGGTTAATACGGTTATTCTGATACTCATTGGTATATTTTCCCTCTCCACGCGGGAGAGGGCAGGGTGAGGGCTTTTGTGTCTCGCCGGATAAGACAATCAAAATGAGAACCGTCCCCAAGGGCTTATAGATCGTCAAGGTTATGATTTTGGGGACGGAGTCAGGAAGTCAGGTAATGCCTGTTTTCCTTCGCCCACTTCTCTCCACGCTGTATCGCTTCATTGATCGATTGTTTTGTTATCCCGAAATATCGCGCCAGTTCGCTTCCGCTGATCCCCAGCTCCTTGTTCCCCCAATACGCTATCAGGCTCCTGGTTTGCGATACCTTGTTTGCTTTTCCCCGTTTTCTTATTGACTCTACTTGAACTCCCATCACTTCGCATGCTTTTCTCACTATCTTTTCGATGTTCCATCCTGCCTGCTGCAGCTGTGCCTTTCGGGAAAGCTCTTCTTCTGATGCAGCTAATGCCCGGTTGACGAAATCGCCGTCGCCCAGTATTCTTTCATCCCCACGCCAATATTCT
>CAZNYG010000055.1:0-14038 GCA_964577205.1 uncultured Elusimicrobiales bacterium
GATTTGAACCTACGACCTTCAGGTTATGAGCCTGACGAGCTACCAGACTGCTCCACCCCGCGATCGATACAACATTGAAGTTATCATACCATAATAACCGGACATTGTCAAACGATGCCGTTGTCTACCGTAATTTCACGCCGGTTTATCGTGATGAGTTTGTAACCATACGCGTTAAGGACCGTGGTGCCATCGATCACGCTGGACTCGTTCTTGTCCGCGTCAGCGGGATGGGTGTGGCCATGTATCCACAGCAACGGCGAGATGTCCTTCAGGAAACGGCGGAAGCATTTAAAACCGGTATGGCGCACATCCGATTCGTCATGCACCGCGTAGATCGGGGAATGCGAAACTATGACGACATCCCGGTGTTTCCTTCCCATAAGCCTGTCGCGCTGCTGGAGCAGATCGATCTGACGTTCCACCGCGGTGACGATGCGTGACATCCGGCTTTCCGTGAACTGGTTTTCTTTGCCGTTATACCACATGGATCCGCCAAAACCCGCGATAAGATAGTTTCGAAAGACCTCCACCCTGCCATGCAGATCCGACGTCCCCGTCACGGAATGCACCACTCTGCGTTTGAACGTCTGCACCTGTTCCCACCGGTACTCCCCGGGAGAGTCGTTACGGCGCGCGTCGGACTCCATCTCGAACGGATGGTTGCCGCTGACGAAAAAGAGATCCCTGTTTACGCCTTTCACCAGGAACTCAAGATATGACCGGTCCAGATCGCCGCATGAAACGATCAGATTGACATCGCTCAATCGGCCCGGATGTTCAATGACGATCGTTTCCAGATCTTTACTGGTGATGTCCGATACGGCCAGGATCTTCATTTGTCATGCAATCCTTATGGGCAGAGAGGGAATTGAACCCTCACGTCCTTTGCAGGACTCGGGATTTTAAGTCCCGTGCGTCTGCCAGTTCCGCCATCTGCCCATGTGAAGCTCATTCCGGGTGTTGAAATCTTGCTTCATTATACAATATTTGGCTTCAATTTAAACGGCTGCCTCCCGGGCGATCGATACCCGTTGTTAAAGGATACCCGTTTTGGTACAATAGCACAGAACGAGGTATCCATGGCGACGGATGTGTGGGAAAAATTCAAGAGATTCACTGCTTCCGAAAGAATGCTGCGCCCGGGAAGCCGGGTGCTTCTCGCCGTTTCGGGCGGGCCGGATTCGGTATGCCTTGCCCATCTTTTTTACCGGCTGAAAAAAAATGCCGGCGTTGAGCCGGTCATCGTCCATTTCGATCACGGGCTCAGGAAAGCGGCCGGCCGCGACGCGCGCCACGTGGAACTGCTTGGGGAACGCCTTGGGATCCCCGTGGTGACCGAAAAGATCCCGGTCAGGGCCTATGCTCGCGGGAACGGCGTTTCCCTCGAGACCGCGGGCAGGACGCTCCGTTATGAGGGGATGGCCCGTATAGCCCGCAGCCGCCGGTGCGGCCTTGTTGCCACCGGACACAACGCGAACGACAACACGGAAACTGTGCTTATGTGGCTCATCAGGGGCACGGGCCCGGAAGGCCTCGCCGGCATCCCCGCTTCCCGTCAGATGGAAAAAGGCATTAAGCTGATCCGTCCTCTCCTGTCCAGTACCCGCGCCGAGATCGAGGCCTATATACGCCGACAGGGACTGACATATGTTATCGACCGTTCAAATTTCAGCCCCGATTTTACCCGTAACCGGATCCGCCACAAGGTAGTCCCTCTGCTGGAAACCTTCAATACACGGCTGGTCGAACATCTGTTTAACTTCTCGCGGATAGCGGATGCCGAGAACGCTTATCTGGAGGGGATCACGGCCCGCCGCATGTCCCGCTCGGTGCAAAGGAAAAAAGGTAAAATCATTCTTGATTTGAAGCAATTTTTTGGGTATAATAAGATAATTCGGGCCCGGATCGTCAAGGCCCTGCTGCCGGAAAAACGTTCCGTGGCGCAGGTAGAGCGGGTCCTGGCCTGGATGTGTGACCCTGCCTCCCGGGAATTAGCGTATTCCCGTTCATGGCGCCTTGAAAAAAAAGGGGAGAAGCTGGTACTGCGTAATGGCGTACTCCGCAAGGAGCATCAACAAACGGGAAAGGAACTATGAAAGAAAAAAACCGCTGGGGGCTTCTCATATGGCTTCTTGTCTTCGTGTTTCTCCTCTACTTTATTCAGTCCGTCCGTCAAAAAGGGCTTGAGGAGGAGATCGCTTATTCCACTTTCAAACAGCATCTGCGAGCGGGCGAGATCGTCAAGGTCATGGTATCGCCCGAACTCATCCACGGCCAGTACCGCCGTCCCGATTCAAAGGTAATCAGCTTCAAGACCGTGCCGCTCGCCGATCCGAAGCTCGTCGAAGAAATGGAAGAGTACAAAGTTGGCCAGTACTCCGGATCCGTGGAACGCGGTTGGCTCATGCCGCTCCTGATGAACTGGGGGCCGATGGTCATCCTGATCGTGTTCTGGTTATGGATGATCAAGGGCATGCAGACCGGAGGCAAACAGGTGATGTCCTTCGGCCGGAGCAAGGCCAAGCTGCAGTCGACGCGGAAAACAAAAGTGACGTTCAAGGATGTCGCCGGCTGCGACGAGGCCAAGGAAGAACTGCAGGAAATAATCGAGTTCCTCAAGGACCCGGCGAAATTCCAGCGGCTCGGCGGTAAAATACCGAAAGGCGTGCTTCTGTACGGCGCGCCGGGCACGGGAAAAACGCTTCTTGCCAAAGCGGTCGCCGGAGAGGCCGGGGTCCCCTTCTTTTCTTCAAGCGGTTCCGAATTCGTGGAGATGTTCGTCGGCGTTGGCGCTTCCCGCGTGCGCGATCTTTTCGAACAGGGCCGCCGCAACGCTCCCTGCCTGCTCTTTATCGACGAAATTGACGCGGTGGGACGCCATCGTTTCGCGGGCATCGGCGGCGGGCACGACGAAAGGGAACAGACACTTAACCAGCTGCTGGTGGAAATGGACGGCTTCGATACGAAGGAAGGCGTCATCCTGATAGCGGCGACCAACCGTCCGGACGTCCTCGATCCCGCCCTTCTGAGGCCGGGGCGTTTTGACCGTCACGTGTCGGTCCCCAATCCGGACCTGAAAGACCGCGAAGAGATCCTCCAGGTCCATGCCCGTGGGGTGAAAACTTCTTCTGCGGTGGACCTGACCGTCATCGCCCGACGGACGCCCGGTTTCGTGGGCGCGGACCTTGCCAACCTTGTGAATGAAGCGGCTCTCCTTGCCGCGCGCAAAGCCCGGGATTCCGTCCAGATGCCCGATTTCGAAGAGGCGATCGACCGCGTCATCGCCGGCCCCCAGCGCAAATCCCGCATGATCTCGGACCGTGAAAAGAAGATCATCGCTTATCACGAAGCGGGCCACACGATGGTCGCGAAATTCACCCCGGGCACTGATCCCGTGCACAAAGTCACTATTATCCCGCGCGGGCCGGCTCTGGGATACACGCTGCAGCTCCCTCTGGAAGATAAATATCTCACCTCCCGTCAGGAGATACTGGCGCGTCTCGCCGTGCTTTTGGGAGGCCGCGTCGCCGAGGAAATGACGTTCAACGAGATAACGACTGGGGCGCAGAACGATATCGCCAAAGCGACGGAGATGGCGCAGCGGATGGTTACCGAGTTCGGCATGAGCGAAGCGATCGGGCCGTTGTCGCTCCGCCGTCCCGAAGAGGAAGTCTTCCTGGGACGCGATATCACGAGGGACCAGCGGTATTCGAACAAGACGTCCGAACTCATCGATGAAGAGGTCAAACGCATTATCGATCAGTCCCGCGCCCACGCGGAAAAGGTATTGAAAGACAATCAGGACAAACTGAAAGTGCTGGCGGACCGCCTGGTGGAGAAGGAGATCCTTGACGGCGCCGAAGTGGAACGGATCATCAAGGGAGAGCCGGAGCCTGCGGCCTCCGAGCCTCAGCCCGACGCGGGGGCCACTCCTCCCGCCGCGCAGTGATCATCAGCTCAAGGATCCGGTAACCATGGAACGCGGTTGGATTCAACTATGGACAAAAAGAAAATAGAGCGGGCGGTACGAATGATCCTTGAAGCGGTCGGAGAGGATCCCGGGCGCGAAGGCCTGAAGAGGACGCCGTGCCGCGTCGCGGAGTTCTACGAAGAGGCGCTGGCGGGCTATTCGGTAGACCCGCTGAAGGCGCTGACCGTTTATTATCAGACGGAGCAGCACGAAGAGATCGTCCTTGTCAAGGACATCACGATCTTTTCCATGTGTGAACACCATCTGCTGCCCTTTTACGGAAAAATACACGTGGCCTATATTCCAAAAAAAGACCGTATCCTCGGCGTTTCGAAACTGGTCCGCCTGGTTGAGAGCTATTCCCAGCGCCTTCAGCTTCAGGAGCGGCTGACCAAACAGATCGCCGACGCGATCATGAAGGTCGCCAGGCCCTACGGCGCGATGGTCGTCCTTGAAGCCGAACACCTCTGCATGACGATGCGCGGTGTTAAAAAACCCGGCGCTAAAATGGTCACTTCCGCGATGCGCGGCATCTTCCTTAAGGACGCCCGCACCCGTTCCGAGGCAATGGCGTTATTGAAGTAACCTATCAGATATCAGCTTTCAGCAGTCAGCAGAGACAAGAGACACAAAATCAACGGCGGACGCAAGACGCTGGACTCTGGATGCCGGATAACGACGACTTAAGACAATGGGCGGATAAATCTCGTCCCGCGTCGCCATAATTGTTTATTGACTGCTTCAGTGAAGGTGCATAAAAATGCAGTTCGCTGATTTATCAGCGTCGTTGTGACTTCGCTGTTGCTGAGAGCTGACTACTGACTGCCGAAAGCTTACTGAACATGGATATTCGAGTCGTTACTCCCGGGACGGCGCTTGAAGCGGAAGATCTTATCCGGGAGACCGGAGCGGATCCTTACGCGGTCGCCCGGATGGCCGGAAAAGCAGTGTTCCGCTGTCTCCTTCTCGACGGGATCGATAACCGCGCAGCCGCCATCTTAAAACAGGAAATGCTCGCGATCGGGGCGGACGCGGCCGTCAGTTCATCGGTTTCGCGCTTTATCCGCGGTTCATCAAAGATGCTTCTGATGGGTACCGCGCGCCAGTATGACAGGCTCATTGAAAAACTGTCGGGGCAGCCGTTCGGGCTGAAAGCGTGGTCGGAAAAGATCCGCGCGGCGCTGAAAGCGCCCGGGTCGTTCGCGCTGCCGTTCGGCAGAAGGGAACTGGCTCTTGTTCCCGGCGGCGCGGTCATGGGCATAATCAATTGCACGCCCGATTCTTTTTCCGACGGGGGAGCATTTCTAGATCCATCACGCGCCGCGGCGCGCGCCCTGGACATGAGGGCGGCGGGAGCCGCGATCATCGATATCGGGGGAGAATCGACCCGGCCCGGCGCGGCACGCGTTCCCGTCAAAGAAGAGATGGCGCGCGTCGTTCCGGTCATCAAGGCTGTGAGGCGGGCGCTTGACATCCCTCTTTCGATAGACACGTACAAACCGGAAGTCGCCCGGGCCGCCCTTGACGCGGGAGCGGACATCATCAACGATATCACCGGCCTCCGGTTCGAAAAGGGCGCCATGGCCCGTCTGGCCGCCCGCTGGAAGGCGCCGGTCGTCATCATGCATATGCGGGGCTCTCCCCGCACGATGCAGAAGGCTCCGCGTTACCGGGACGTCGTCGCGGACGTAGCAGATTTTTTATGCGAACGGGCAGCCTTCGCTCTCGCGTGCGGCATACCGCGCGGCGCGGTGATCCTTGATCCGGGCATCGGGTTCGGCAAGACCGCCGGCCAAAATCTTCAGCTTTTACGCCGCCTTTCTGAATTCGCCGCGCTGGGATACCCGCTGTGCGTGGGGACCTCCCGGAAAAGTTTTATCGGTTCGCTTACAGGCGAAACTGATCCTTCCGCCCGCGGCGCGGGAAGCCTGGCGACGTTCATCTGGTCGGCGCTGCAGGGCGCGCATATCATACGCGCCCACGATGTCCGCGAGACGGCGCAGGCCTTAACCGTCCTGCGCGGCATACTTCAGGCAAAGGAACATCCATGACCCTTCTCGGGGAATTGTGGTCGAACTATTTTGTCCATGCCGTAGACGTGTTCCTCGTCGCGTATATTTTCTACCGCGTCATGCTCCTCATCAAGGGGACGCGCGCGGTGCAGATCATACTCGGCATCCTGATACTGGTCATCGCCACTTTCGTCGCGCGCGAGGTACTGCACCTCAACACGCTCAGCTGGCTGTTCGAGAAATTCTGGCTCGCCGCCATGGTAGTCCTTGCGGTAGTCTTCCAGCCCGAGATCAGGTCGGCGCTCGCGCAGCTGGGCAGCCACCGGTGGGGAAAGATCCTGCTGCCGGCGGAAATGAATTTTGTCAACGATATCATCGAGGCCGCCAAGGACCTGAGCGAGAAGCACATGGGCGCGCTTATCGTCCTGGAGCAGGATACCGGCCTCAAGAACTACATCGAGACCGGGACGGTCATCAACGGCCATGTCAGCCAGGAGCTGATCCTCTCGATATTCAATACCAGATCGCCCTTGCACGACGGAGCGGCAATACTGCAGAACGGCCGCCTGATAGCGGCGGGGTGCGTGCTTCCGCTCAGCCATGAACCGGGCATCGCCAAGGTGCTGGGCACGAGGCACCGGGCCGCGCTGGGCTTAAGCGAGATATCGGACGCGATCATTATCGTCGTGTCGGAAGAGACCGGCAATATTTCCCTGGCCCGGGAAGGACGGCTGGAGACGGGCATCGATCCCGAGGGATTGCGGAAACAGCTTGTAGAACTCTACCGCGAACAGGGCGACAACAAGCTTCTCCGCCGTGTGGGGGTCCGGCAATGAAACACTGGAAAGAGAACTGGCAGTTGCGGATCATATCGTTCCTTCTCGCGCTGGCATTGTGGTTCTATGTCACTCGTCAATGGACGAACCCGTGAAACGCCCCCATCATGATTAAACTCGGTGTCAATATCGACCACATAGCCACGCTGCGCCAGGCGCGCCTCGCGAAAGAACCAGATCCGGTGACGGCCGCCGCCCTGTGCGAGATCGCGGGCGCGGACAGTATCACCGTGCACCTGCGGGAAGACCGCCGCCATATACAGGACCGGGATGTCACGGCCCTGCGCGAGACGGTCAAGACAAAACTCAATCTTGAAATGGCCGTTGTCGACGAGATCGGCGCGATCGCTCTGCGGGTAAGGCCGGACGATGCGTGCCTGGTCCCCGAGCGGCGCCGGGAGCTGACGACCGAAGGGGGGCTCGATGTCGCCGCGCAGCTGGGCCGTATCGCTCCGTTCACGGCGAAGCTGAAACAACAGGGGATCCGCGTCAATTTTTTCATCGATCCCGAAGAAGAACAGGTGGAAGCGGCTTCCCGTGCCGGCGCCGACGGCGTGGAACTCCATACCGGACGTTACGCGGATACGCGGGACGCGGAGCGGTCCCGCGAACTTGAGCGGCTGGTCAAGGCGGGCCGGCGCGCGGCCGCTCTCGGCCTTGAGCTGCACGCGGGACACGGCCTCGATTATCGCAACGTGCGGCAGGTCGCCGCCATCGAGGGAATGCGCGAGCTCAACATCGGTTTCGCGATCATGGCCCGAGCCGTATTCGTAGGCATTGACAGGGCCGTCAGAGAGATGAAAGCGGCGATAAGGACTACAGAATAAAGACGTTCTCGAGTTCGTGAGTTCTCGTGTTCTCGTAAGTCATTCATTCATGTCGTTCAACGCAAGAACACAAGAACCCGAGAACACAATAACGTTTTTGCCGGAGTTTTTTCAAAAGGAGATTGTTATGTGCGGCATCGTCGGGTACGTGGGGACAAAGTCGGCGGGCGAGGTCATTCTTGACGGACTGAAACGCCTTGAGTACCGTGGGTACGATTCGGCGGGCATAGCAGTCATCGCGGGCGGCCGCATCGAGCTGCGCCGCAGCGTGGGAAAACTCAACCAGCTGACCAGGGTCATGGCGGAGAACGGCGTCCATGGCTCCATAGGCATAGGCCATACCCGGTGGGCCACGCACGGAAGGCCTTCCGAGGAAAACGCCCACCCGCATACCGATTGCACGGGAAAGATCGTCGTCGTCCATAACGGCATCATCGAGAACTACGTGGAACTCAAGAAGAAGATGCAGGCGGAAGGCCACGTTTTCAAATCGGAGACCGATACCGAGATAATGCCTCACCTGGTTGAGAAATATTTCAAAGGCGACCTGCTCGAAGCGGTCAAAAAGACCCTTGCCGAAGTGCGCGGAGCGTACGCGCTCAGCGTTATCTGCTGCGACGATCCCGACCGCATCATCGCGGCGCGCCAGGACGCGCCTCTGATCGTCGGCCTCGGAGATGGAGAGAACCTGCTTGCCTCGGACATACCGGCGCTGCTGCCCTATACGCGCCGCATGGTCTTCCTCGAAGAAGGCGATATCGTCGAATTGAAAGCCGGAGCGGTCAGGATATTCGACCGGCAGGGTAACGAAGTGAAACGCGAGCCCCAGACGATCACATGGGACGCGATAAGCGCCGAGAAAGGCGGCTTCAAGCATTTCATGCTCAAGGAGATCTTCGAGCAGTCGCAGACCATCCAGGACACGTACCGGGGACGCCTGTACCCGGACGAGGGAAGGATCGATCTTGAAGACATAAAATTTGACGATCAGTTCCTAAGGGAACTCTCCCGGGTCTATATAGTCGCGTGCGGCACGTCCTACCACGCCGGACTGGTCGGCAAATTCCTTTTTGAGAACCTTGCGGGGATCCCCGCCGAGGTGGATATCGCCTCCGAATTCCGGTACCGTTCCCCGGTGCTGGACAAAAAGGCGATGACCATCATTATTTCTCAGTCGGGGGAGACCGCGGATACCCTCGCGGCGCTCCGCCTCGCCAGGCAGAAGAACTGCCGTACCCTGGCGATCTGCAACGTCGTAGGGTCGACGGCCAGCCGCGAAGCTGACAACGTGCTTTACACGCACTGCGGGCCCGAGATAGGCGTTGCTTCGACGAAGGCGTTTACCGGACAGCTGACCGCGATGTATCTTCTCGCGCTCGCCTGGGCGGGACAGCGGGGCACGATGGAAGCAGGCGCGTTCCGCGCGGCTCTCAATCAGTTCTGGGAAGTGCCGCTGCGCATCAAGGATATACTCAAAAAGAGCGAAGAGATCCACGCTCTCGCAAAAGAATTCTCGTCGAAACGCAATTTTCTTTTCCTGGGCCGTAATCTGAATTATCCGATAGCGCTGGAAGGCGCGCTGAAACTGAAAGAGATCTCGTATATCCACGCCGAAGGATACCCGGCGGGTGAAATGAAACACGGGCCGATCGCGCTGATAGACGAGAACATGCCGGTCATGGTCATCGCGACTAAATGCAGGGTCTATGAAAAGGTACTGGGCAACATTGAAGAGGCCCGGGCGCGCGGAGGCACGGTCATAGCCATCGCCACCGAAGGCGACGATGAGATAAAGCAGCGCTCGAATTACCAGATATACGTCCCGGCGGCCGACGAGCTGTTCGCTCCGATCCTGAACGTCATCCCGCTGCAGCTTTTCGCCTACTACGTGGCGGTAGTGCTCGGGTGCGACGTCGACCAGCCGCGTAACCTCGCCAAGTCCGTTACCGTGGAGTAAAATGCCATCAGTGGCTTTTTGGCGTCTTTGTAGATCGCATATCGGCGGCTTATCATGGAACTGGGCATAGATATCGTGGAAGTGGAACGCATCGGCAGGCTGATCAGGAACAGGGCTTTTCTCGAACGCGTGTTCACGCCCGTAGAGATCGAATATTGCATGCAGAAAAAGAAGTACCCGCAGCATTTCGCGGTCCGGTTCGCGGCAAAGGAAGCGGTGTGGAAGGCGTTGGGGAAAAAGAACGTGGCGTTGAAGGATATAAGCGTGCGTAACCTTCCCGACGGCGCTCCCCGCGTCACCGTCAAAGGAAAGATCGTCCCCGGTCTTTGCGTGTCGCTGACGCATACCGACGAATACGCCGCCGCGGTCGCCGCATTCGAAAAGAAACGATAACCGATGAAAACCCGCGCGATAACCCTTTCCCTTGTCCGCTCGCTTCTTGTTCCACGGGCCAGAGACTCCCACAAGGGGACGTATGGCCATGTCGCGGTCGTTGCCGGTTCGCGCTCGATGAGCGGCGCCGCCCGCCTGTGCGCGGCCGCGGCTCTCCGGGCGGGAGCGGGGCTTGTCACCGCCGCGGTACCCGCTTCGGTGCTGCAGCTGGTAGCTGTGGCAAGCACTCCGGAGATCATGACGCTTGGTTTGCCCGAGACGAAAGAAGGGAGTGTATCTCCCCGCGCGGCAGCCGTCCTGTCCGGCCTCTATCGCGACAAGAATATAACCGCGGCCGTCATCGGGCCGGGGCTGGGAAGCGGCTCTCAGATAAACCGTTTTGTCACGGATGCTTTGCGTTCTTCCGGCGTGCCTTTGATAATCGACGCTGACGCGCTGAACGCCCTTTCGTCGGCGGGACCGGCAGGGATCAAGGCGATAGGAACGGTAAGAACGGGCAGCATCGTCACGCCTCATCCCGGCGAGATGGGCCGCCTGTGCGGCATACCGGCGGACGAGATCCAGAAGGGCCGGGAAAAGGCCGCCTCGGTATTTGCAGGAACGTACCGGACGGTGTGCGTGCTGAAAGGGCGCGGCACGGTGGTTGCCGACGGGAATTCCGTTTACTTGAATACGACAGGCAACCCGGGAATGGCGACTGGCGGCGCGGGCGACGTCCTCGCCGGGATCATCGCGGCGCTTATCCCTCAGGTCAAAGGGCCGCGCCTGCTGAACGCGGCGCTGGCCGGCGTCTATATTCACGGGCTCGCGGGCGATATCGCGGCGCGCGATATGACGGAAATAAGCCTCATTGCCGGCGACATAATAACAGCCCTTCCCCGCGCCTTCGAACGGATCTTAAAGGGTTGAATTTCCGAATGCCGATATACCGGCGGTGTTGGCGTGATCCGGGATCGTTAACTTTAGTGCCGGAGCTGAAAATCCGATAGTCCGCAGGCCTGGCGGTCGCCGTCAGGTAATTTTAAAGGGCCTCATCATGAACTCAAAAGAATTCCTTCAACAACTTATCACGGTCCGCCGTGCCATTCACCGGAACCCCGAGCTGGGGAACCACGAACACAAGACGACAGCGTTCGTGGAAAAAGAATTAAAGAAACTTGGTATAAGGACGCAGCGCATCACGCCTACCGGTTTAGTAGGCCTGCTGAAAGGGAAGATCGCGGGGGACAGGACGATCGCTTTGCGCGCGGATATTGACGCCCTGCCCGTGCGGGAACAGACAAAAGCCGAATACGCCTCTGTCTGCCCGGGAGTCATGCACGCGTGCGGCCATGATGCCAACACGACGATGGTGCTGGGCGCGGCCAGGCTCCTCGCGGAAAGCCGGGACAGCGTTAAGGGAACGGTGAAGTTCATATTCCAGCCGAACGAAGAATCGTCGGGCGGAGCAAAAAGCATGATCGATGCCGGTGTGCTCGCGCGGCCAGCCGTGGACGCGATAGTCGGCATCCATGTAAGTCCCTGGCTTCGCCGCGGCGTTCTCGGGCTTAAACCCCGTGAGATGATGGCCGCCGTGGACTGGTTCTCCATCGAGATCATCGGCGAAGGCGGCCATGGCGCGTATCCTCATCTTTCGAAAGACGCGATCGTTATCGCCGCTCAGGTCGTGAACGCGCTCCAGACCATAGCCTCGCGCGACATCGACCCCGTGGAACCCGTGGTCGTTACCATCGGGGCGATTCACGGCGGAGAACGTTTTAACATCATCTGTGACAAGGTCACCATGGTCGGCACCGTCCGGACGATAACCCGTAGGACTCACCGCAGGATCAGGGGATTGATAGAGGACAAGGTGCGGCATATTACCGCGGCTTACGGAGCGCGCTACACCCTTGAATACGCTGGACTGGGTAGCGTGCTGGAAAATTCCGACGACATACTGGCGCTGTGCAAATTGTCGGGAGAAAAGATCCTGGGCAAAAAGAACGTATCGTTCCTCAGGGATCCATCGATGGGAGGGGAGGATTTCGCGGAATACCTCCAGAAAGTCCCGGGGTGTTTCGTCTATATGGGCGCTGCCCCCGGTGGGAAAGCGTATCCATGGCATCACGAGAAGTTCGATATAGATGAACGCGCCCTGCCGCTGGGAGCGGGTTTCCTGGCGGATGTCGCCCGGCGGTTCCTGGATCGCTGAGAAACTGTGATCGTAAATAACACTGTGGAGGTGGACCGATGCTGTCGATCATTTTCGGGCTTTTATTCATGGCGCTGGGTGTTTGGGGCCTTGTTTCCTGGTGGCCGGATTTTGTTCTGGTCTTGAAAGGCCTTGTGCCTTCTCTTATCGTTTGCGGCGGCTTTCTAGCCGTCGTCGCGGGGATCACCAGTATCCGCGACGCGATAGCGAATAAAGCGGCTCTCCAGAGCGCGGCCGGAAATAAGGAACGCCCCGCGGCAAAATGAGCCCTTCAGGCGGCCCGACCCTGCGGGATATGGGCGAATTCGCCTTCCTGTCCCGGCTGAGGGAAAAACTGCAGCGCCTCGCCTCTCCTTACCGGCCCGATGCCGACATTGGAGACGACGCTTTTGTCTCCCGTATATCCCGCGGCAAGCGTATCGCTGTGACTACCGACATGCTGGTGGAGGATGTGCATTTTCGGCGTGACTGGGCGACACCTTTTCAGATAGGTTACAAGGCTATGGCCGCCAACGTGAGCGATCTTGCCGCCATGGGCAGATGCCGCCCGCTTTATTCGTTTGTAAGTATTGCTCTGCCAGTTGATACTCCCCTCGAATTTGTGGACAAGTTATACACAGGCATGAGGACAATAGCCCAAAAATTCCGGTTTTATATAGCTGGTGGGGATACGGTTTCATCAAAGAAACATATTGCAATATCAATAACTATAGTTGGTGAAATATCTGTGAAATACTTATTAACAAGGGGATGTGGACAACCTGGTGACGCAATAATGGTCACGGGCACACTTGGCGACTCTGCGGCCGGCCTTTTCCTGCTTAAAAAAGGCAAGAAAATGCTGTCGGGGCCGGAAAAGAAGCTTGTTGGCAAACACCTGATGCCTTTCCCGAGGCTTGAAGCTGCATGGCGCCTCGCCGGCACCGGGCTCTTGCACGGCATGATGGATATTTCGGACGGCCTTGCCGCTTCGGCCGGCCTCATGGCTCAGGAAAGCCGCACCGGCGCTGACATCGACATGGAACTGTTGCCGCTGTCGCCATCGCTCCGGCAATGCGCCTCGCGTTACGGATCTTTGGATCCTTATCGCGTGGCCGCGGCAGGCGGCGAAGAATTTGAGCTTATCTTTACCGTTCCGGAGCGCCATATCCCGAAGCTGAAAAAACTTGTGCCGGTTATAACCCGCGTGGGGACAATGACCAGCCGCAAAGGCGTCCGCTGCTACTTTCATGGCAAACCGCAAGCAAAAATCACAGGTTTCGAACACTTCCCGCAAAAGAAACAAAACGCGTGAACGGCGCTTTGTTCCTTATGTCGAAGGCGTATTCATTACGAATTCACCGGAAGAAACGCGGGAACTGGGCGTGGCTTTTTCAAAAGCGCTCGGGGAGGGCGATGTCGTTTTCCTTTCGGGCGATCTCGGCTGCGGCAAAACGACCCTGGTGCAGGGGATCGCGCGGGGCTTCGGGATCAATGACGCCGTCCGCAGTTCCAGTTTCATGCTTGCCAACGAATACCGGTCTCCCCGATCCCGCATGACGATATACCATATAGACCTTTACCGCCTCGAGGGTGAAACGATCGACGATTTCGGCCTGGAAGAATACATTTTCGGCGGCGGCATCTGCGTCGTAGAATGGGCCGACAGGATACGCCGTTTTCCCGTGACATCAGCCTGGGAGGTTACCCTCGCCTGGCTGTCCGAAAACCGCCGGAAACTTACTTTCAAGCGAATAAAAAATGGAAAAGAACAACGCCGATAAATCCCGCGCATCGGGATTTCGCTGGATTAATCCGCTGAATGAGTTCAACCCGCGAGCCGCGCGAACATGCCATGCCCCTGTAG
>CAZNYG010000056.1:0-5511 GCA_964577205.1 uncultured Elusimicrobiales bacterium
CTTGTTTTGTTGTTGGGACGTAATCCAGCGACCAGAGTCCAGCGTCTGGTATCCCTAGCTGTTGGAGGTGTTTGATGAGAGGCAGATTCATTGATTTCTTGGTCATTGTGGCGTTATGCCATGCGGTTATAGGCTTTACCATTATTCGCGCGGAAGAACCGGTACTAAAGAAAGCGCTGGCGCTGGTAAATGAAGGCAGGGCTGAAGAGGCGATCAGCATGCTGAACCAGGACCTGCGGACAAGCCAGGCGACGACGGAGACCCATCTCGGGCTCGGCGTAGCCTATCTCCAGAAGGGCGATCTGTCCGCCGCCCGCTTGTCTCTTGAACAGGCGATATCGATGAGACCCGACTCGGTTCCCGCGCATTACACGCTGGCCATGCTTTTTGAAAAGCAGCGTGATTTCGCTCGTGCCGCAATAGAGTGGCGTAAAGTCCTGCAGCATACGGATGACCCGGACCTGAAAGACCTGGCGAACAAGCATCTTCAGCAACTGGAAAGCAGGCAATGAGCAGATATCTACTCGGCAGCGTCGCTGCCGGCATCATCGCGCTTTTTTCTTCCGGCTGCGCGACGCCTAAAGGCGTCTACAAGGCGGGATACGATTTCTCCGCGATTAAGACGGTCCGGGTTGACGCGCTGACCTCGGTGGCCAACCAGCCGAACTCGGGCGCGGTCGCCGCCGACGAGTTCATGAGGCAGATGCTGGGCCGCGGTTATGCCGTAAAAATGGGCGATGGTGAAGCGGACGCCATTCTTACCGGCAATGTCACGGAATACCAGCCCAACCGCCGTTACCTTGTCCAGACGGACCAGGGACGCGGTTCGCGGCGTCGCGTAGCCGCGCAGGAACCGATCGAGCTCGGCGGGACCAGCGCCTACAATCTCGGGACGGCTTTCGGCCTGGACCAGAACCACAAGATCGTCGTCAGCAACGCGACGGTCGGCGTTTCCGCTTATCTCAAGGATTCCCGTACCGGCGAGATACTCTGGTCCAACAGTTATACCTATGAGGGTCTCGATCTTGATGCCGCCCTTGAAGGCACCGTCCGTTATCTGCTGAATTCCTGGCCCGTCGGTAAAAATTAACGCCCGGTGCCGCCCGTCTGACGGTCCGCAGGTCTGAAAGCCGCTTGTCACCCGCGTACTCAAGGAGCTCATATGCGCCGAACAGCGTTGTGCGCGTCAGCCTTGTTCCTTTCGTTAACGTCGCTTCCCGCCGAAGTCCAGATCTCCGTGTTCAATAACGACCTTGCCCTGGTGCGCGAGCGCCGCGACGTGTCGCTCGAAAAAGGCGTCTCCCGGACGGCTTTTACAGATGTTGCCGCCCGCATCGATCCTTCCAGCGTCCATTTGACGTTCCCCGACATCTCCGGCAGCTGTTCGGTACTCGAACAGAATTTTGAATATGACCTTGTAAGCCGGGAAAAACTTCTTGAGAAGTACATCGGACAGGAGATCGTCCTGGAACGCCCTGCCGGCAGGGACGGAGAAAAAAAGGAACGGATCAACGGGACCCTGCTCTCGACGTCCGGAGGCATAATTGTGGGATCCGGGGACCGCATCCTGCTGGATCCCTCCGGCGAGATCTCCCTGGCCTCGCTGCCCGACGGCCTGGTCCTGAAGCCGACGCTGTCCTGGCTGCTGAAAAGCGACGTGTCGGGAAAGCGCGAAGCGGAACTGGCTTACCTGACGAACGGGATCGGCTGGAACGCCGATTACGTGGCAGTACTCGGCAGGGACGATAAAGGCCTTACTCTCACCGGATGGGTGACCGTAAATAACCAGTCGGGCGCGTCTTATCGCGACGCCCGCGTCAAACTGGTCGCCGGCGACGTCAACCGCGCGGCGCCCGCCGGCGCGCGGATGGCAAAAGGCATGATGATGGATGCCGCCATGCCAGCGGCCGCTCCACAGTTCGAAGAAAGATCGTTTTTTGAATATCACCAGTACACGCTGCAGCGCCCGGCGACGATCCGGGACAACGAGATCAAACAGATAGAGTTCACCGGAGCCGTAGGCGTCAAAGCGGAAAAAGGATACGTCTATGACGGAGCGGCACAGTTCCGCCAGGGATCATACGACTATCAGTCATGGACGCGCGCGGACCGCAATTACGGGACAGCTTCGGACAGAAAGGTGTCGGTGACCGTTTCATTCAAGAACGGCAGGGAAAACAATCTCGGCATCCCTCTGCCGGCCGGCAGGGTCCGCATGTACAAGGAAGACACCGACGGCGCGCTCGAGTTTATCGGCGAGGATGCCATCGACCATACGCCGAAAGACGAGGCCATCCGCGCGTCGCTCGGGAACGCTTTTGATATCGTCGGGGAACGGACGCAGACCGATTTCCGTTCTGGCAGCGACTGGTGCGAGGAAAGTTTTTCCATAACCCTGCGGAACCATAAGGATACACCGGTTCCCGTTACCGTCGTTGAGCACCTTTACCGCTGGTCCAGCTGGAAAATAACGGCGAGGTCATCCGACTTCAGGAAAAGAGACTCGCGCACGGTCGAATTCCCGGTAAACGTTCCCGCGAACGGATCCGCGACGGTCACTTACACGGCGCGTTACTGGTGGTGACAGTGAAAAAGAAGAGCGCGGCGCTCTCCTCGTATATCGATCATACACTGCTGGCGCCGGACGCTACGCGTGCCGGCATCACGCGCCTGTGCGCGGAAGCGCGCCGGTACCGTTTTGCCGCGGTATGCGTAAATCCCTCGTATGTGCCTCTCTGCGTTTCGCTCCTTGCCGGTTCCGGCGTTCGTGTCGCCACGGTAATCGGCTTTCCGCTCGGCGCTTCCACAACTGCCGTCAAAGTAGCTGAAGCGCGGGACGCCATGGCCTCCGGCGCGGACGAACTCGACATGGTCATCAACATAGGCATGGTCAAATCCGGCGATCCTGCCGGCGCGGCGCGGGAGATCGGGTTTCTCCGTGAAGCGACGCGCGGAAAGATCCTGAAGGTGATCATCGAAACAACACTGCTGACCCGCTCCGAGAAAATAAAGATCAGCCGCCTGGCGCTGAAAGCAGGCGCGGATTTCGTAAAGACGTCCACGGGAACGCGCGGCGGCGCGACCGTTGAGGACGTCCGCCTGATACGCTCGGCGGTCGGGCCTTCGACCGGTATCAAGGCTTCGGGCGGCATAAGGACCAGGGAAGCGGCGCTGGGCTTGATCGCCGCCGGCGCGACACGGATCGGCACTTCTTCAGGTGTCGCCATTACAAAGGGTGAGGGATCTCATGCCCGCGCCGGATGAGTTGTTGACGCAAGGTTTTTCAATTCTGTAATTTTCCGCTTTTTCGCGGGATCGGAGAGGGCAATGAACGTCAACGAGCTTTTACGCCTTATGATCAAGAGGGGGATATCGGACATTCATTTCAAGGCGGGCGTTCCGCCTGCCGTCCGTATCGACGGCAGATTGATCGCCACTGGCCTTGACCGTTTCTCCGCCGATCATATCCGGGAGCTTGCCGACGCGCTGATGACCGAAGATCAGCGGTCTGTTTTCGCGCAGGAGAACGAGATCGACATCGCTTACTCGGTCGACAGCCTGTCCCGGTTCCGCGTGAACGTGTACCGCCAGAGGAATTCGGTCGCTCTGACCCTGCGCGTGGTGCCTCTCGAGGTAAAGACCATCGAGGAGCTGAACCTTCCCGCAGAACCGCTGCGCAAACTGGCGGCGGAATCGCGCGGCCTCATCCTTATCTCGGGCGTGACGGGCGCCGGCAAGACGACGACGATGAACGCCATGCTCGACTACATCAATGAGAACTATACCTACAACATCATAACCGTTGAAGATCCCATCGAATACTACCACGCCGACAAGAAGTCGTCGGTTTCCCAGCGCGAAGTGGGCACGGACACGAAATCGTACGCGCGAGCCCTCAAGAATATACTCCGTCAGGATCCCGATGTCATCGTCATCGGCGAGATGAGGGATTTCGAGGCTGTCGCCGCGGGCATCACCGCGGCCGAGACCGGGCATCTGGTCATTTCCACGATCCACACGATGGACGCAGTGCAGACGATCGACCGTATCGTGAACACCTATCCCCCGCATCAGCAGGGGACCATCAGGGCGCAGCTGGCGAACGTGCTGAAAGGGATCGTGGCCCAGCGCCTGGTGAAATGCAAAAGCGGCGAAGGGCGCCTTCCAGCCACGGAAGTGCTGATGGGAACGTCGATGGTGCGCAAGCTGCTCGCGGAAGGAAAACTGTCCGAGGTGTACAAAATGATGGAGCAGGGTTCCTATTACGGCATGCATACGTTCGACAACAATCTTTTCACGCTGTTCAGGGAAGACAGGATAACGATCGAAGAAGCGATGGACAAGGCAACGAATCCCGACGACCTGAACCTGAAGCTCAAGGGCATCGAACGCGGGGAATGAACCATGTCGCCGGATAAAGAAAAGGAACTGAGGGAAACGCTCGGCGAACTTAACGACGTGCTGAGCAATCTTACCCGGGAAGAAAGGGAATTCGCCGATAATAACGAGGAAGTCCGGGCGCGTCTTGACGCTTTCCGGCGCGGCGCCGGAGCGCCCGTCCCGGCAGCAAGGCAGGTGAAGCTCGCCTGCTTCTATCCCGCGGGGGCCGGGGATATTTTTCAAAAACTCTTGAAAAAACTGCATAATGCTGCAATAATTATAACACGTGAAGAATGGTGTTTTGAAACGGTTGCCGGCGGCGAAACATGTTTTGACCCTTTTGACGGGGAATCCGCCCGCGGATCAGCGCGGTCCGCCGGCGCCGAAGCGATGATCGTTATCTCTCCCGACGTGGTTCCCCTCGGCGGAGACCGCAGTCTGTTCTGCCGGGCCATTCCTCTCGGTCATGCCGGTTCTCTTTTTCATTATGCCGACCTGATACTTGACCTGGCAGGCCATTTTAACGTCACTGTCGCGCCGCGCGTCCGGGCATGTGATACACGGGAAAACAATTTATGAGCCTTGATAAATGGGAAATGTCGTACAGCCCTTCGGAAAAGGATAAAGACCGCTGGCGCGTCAAGCTGAAGATCGACGAGGAAGGACTTGACGCGTTCATGAAGGATATTCCGGCGACATCGGGACGCCCGTTCCTTCTTGAGAACGAGGATTTCGACTTCGGGTTCTACATTTACGATCTCAAAGAGGAAAACATCAAGTCGCTCAAAGAGCGCCTTGAAGGCATGTGCGCCTGCGGCCTTTTTACGGGTCCCGGCAGCGGTTCATCGCTGGATGCCATGCTGGAGCGCGTCGCACAGGGGCTTGAATCCGTCGGCGCCGCTCCCGCGACGCCCGCGGAAAAGGTTGTCGCCGATCCCGGTCTGTGCGTGACCGAAGACCTGGCGTTGAACCCGCAATACACGTTCCAGGAATTCGTGATAGGGCCCAACAACCGTTTTACCGCGGCCGCCGCGCAGGCGGTGGCCGACAATCCCGGGAAAATTTACAATCCGTTCTTCATATACGGAGGCGTTGGGCTCGGCAAGACGCATCTGATGAACGCGGTGGGCC
>CAZNYG010000056.1:5521-13961 GCA_964577205.1 uncultured Elusimicrobiales bacterium
TCCCTGTCGATACTGTACGTGACGACGGAAAAGTTCATGAGCGAGGTCATCGATTCCGTCCGCAAGGGCTCACTCCAGAACATGCGCGACCGTTACCGTCTGGTGGACCTGCTGATGGTCGACGATATCCAGTTCCTCATGGAATCGGAGTCGACGCAGGAGGAATTCTTCCACACCTTCAATGTTCTCCATCAGAGCGGGAAACAGATAATCATCACATCGGACCGCCCGCCGAAGCACCTGACGACGCTGGAAGACCGGCTGCGCAGCCGTTTCGAATGGGGCCTCATAGCGGATATCAAATCCCCGAACCTTGAAACGCGGGTTGCGATCCTGAAGAAAAAAGGCGAGAACGACCATCTTATTCTCGACGATAATATCCTGCTGTATATCGCGTCGAAACTGAAATCGAATATCAGGGAACTGGAAGGTTTCCTGAAGCGCATAAACGCCTATGCCACGCTGACGCACCAGGAAGTGAATATGGACCTGGTGCGGAGCGTCATGGAAGATCTTCTGCCGCAGGAAGAGACCGAAAAAGAAGCGGCTGCGCCGCCGAAGCCGCCGCCTCAGGCGCCATCCATTCCGCCACCTCATGCGGTTCAGCAACCTGCTCCCGCGCCAAGGCCTGCGCCTCCGCCTCCGCCGCCGATCGCGCCTGAACCGATACCCGAGGTCCGGACGACGGTTCCCGGCGAGGAACCCTCGGTTTCAGTGCCTCCTCCTCCTATTAAAGCGCCGGCTCCCGTCCCGGCAGAACAGCGTTACGCGGAAGTGAGTGATTCCGGGCTTAAACCGGTAGAGGTGGCTTTCCTGTACCCACAGGGGCATGAAGCGCAGCTTGGCACAGTCAAAGAGCGTTTTATGGAAGTCATCCGAAAGCACAAACTTAAGTTCAGCCTGGAAAGCGTTTTTGAGCGACCCTACGACACCGAGGGCAAGATCAACTATGCTTTGTTCCCTGAACTCTGCAAGTCCGGCGGCGTTTCGATCGCCGTCGTCCTTGGGCCTCCGCCTGAGACCGGACTGGATCCCGATGAGTTCGGGAATATCCTCGCCACCATCATGGATGACGGGAAGTTCTCCCTCCAACTTGTGCCATGGACCGAATTGAACAAGGATTACCGGTATCTCAACCTCGCGCTCGACATCACGCTTCTGCGCCATAAAACGTAAGACGGAACCCTGAATTCTCGTCATGAAAACCCTTTTCTTCAAGAACCTCGTCTTCCAGGTCTTTATCGGGATCTTTATCTCGGGTGCCGTTCTCGCCATCGGAATGGCATGGTCCCGGGAGCTTCTTTACGATCACTTCCAGGGGACCGCGGCTCCCGCCGCGGAAGCCTTGTCGAGGCTCCTGGGTGAAAAACCCGACGTGGTTCGCATCAGAACGGTACTCTCCCGCCTTTCCGGGCATCCTGAAATACTGAAGACGGCGGTCATCCACGACAACGGGAAGATGATATTCGCGCGAGGCCCGCAAAAGCGCGCGCACATGATCGAATCACTGCGTGTTTCTTTCCCGGTCACGCGCGATGGAGCTGTCGCGGGACGGCTCGTCATATGGGCGTCCCCGGAACTCCTGGTGCGGATCCTGACGTCCGGAGGGAATCTGTTCATGACCGCGGCAGCCATGGCGTTCTTCGGCCTGCTGGCAGCGATGATCTTATTCCTCTATTTCAAGCGCAATTTCTATTCTCCGCTGGCCCGAATCAGCGCCTTTATCGAGTCTCTCGAGCGGGACCAGTGCGCGAGGCTCGAGATCAATGCCGGGTACCGCGAGTGGAAAGAGATGGCGGCCCGCCTGAACCGGTTGAACGACAAGATGGTAGATACGAACGCCACGCTGAACATGCTGTTCTCCGTTTCCCAGACACTTACTTCCCACATCGAAATGAACCAGATATTCAATGTCGTCCTCGAGATCATACAGAAGAAATTCGAAGGGGTCAGCTGCTGCATCGTTCTCATGGCCGAGGACGGTTTCCTGAAGATACGCAATCACCGCGGGTATTCACAGGAATTCATCCGTCTCATGCATCTGCGGCCGGGAGAAGGCATCGCCGGCCAGGCGTTCAAGCGGATGGAGACGGTCGTCGTCAACGACATGGCGCTGCATTACTATTCCTTCAACAAGCCGGCGTTAGAAAGCGAGGGTATCGCGTCGTTCATCCATATCCCAATGATCGTCGAATCATCCTGCGCGGGACTCCTCAACGTCGGGAGCCGGGAAAGGTGCTTTTTTACGCAGGAGAACGTCAAGACGCTGCAGACGCTGGCGAAGTATGCCGCTATCGCTTTGCGCAACGCTCAGCTTTATGAACGGGTGCAGGAACTGAACCGTAAGCTGGAGACGGAAGTCTCGATCACCACCAGGGAACTGATCCAGACCAATTCCCGCCTCATCCAGAAAGTGCGCGAAATGAAGACGCTTTCGGATATCGCGATGACGGCGGCAGCCCAGATGAACCTTTCCGACGGCCTGACCGCCGCCGCCGAAAAGATCAAGGAGCTGCTCTCCGCTCAGGCGGCAGGCTTCTTCATTGTCGACGAGAATAGAGGTGAACTGACCCCTTATCATCCTTTTTTCGGCCTTGATCCGGCGCTGGTAAAAGGGCGGCGTTTCACGTTTACCGGCGGTTCCGTGCTCGAGGGTATCGTCCGCGACGGAAGAAGCTTCATGGGGAACGGCCACTCGGAAGCTTCAAGCGCCCTGCCGTTCCTTGCCGACGAGCTTTCCCTTCATTCATTGATACTTGTGCCTCTCAAGTCGGGCGCCAGGGTGACCGGCATTCTCGCCGTGGTGAACAAGTTCGGCATGCCGTTCAGCCAGGACGATGAACGCATCATGGAACTCATCGGCGACCGCATTTCCAGCATTATGGAGAACGGGCGCCTGTATCGGGAACTGGAGAAGCGCCTGCACGAAATGAAGGTGCTGCAGGAAATAGCGTCCGTCATGTCGAGCGAACCCGAATGGGAACGCATTCTCAGCAGCATCATCGCGACGACCACCAAAGCTTTCGGCGCGGACCTGTGCGCGCTGCTGTTCTACGATGAAAAAACACGGGAGCTGGCCACACAGCCCGGCGCCCATTTTACCGGTGGAAATGATGTGGTCCAGATAGCCATTCCCGTCGATGATCCGGATTCCCTTTCCGCTCTCACGTTCCGCACCGGCGAACCGTTCCTGAGCACCGACGCGTCGATCGACGCGCGCATCCGGAGCCAGTCGTACCGGCTGTGGAACATCCGTTCCCTTATCATGGTCCCGCTGCGCACGGAGAACAGGGTCGTCGGCGTCCTCCGTCTGGGCAAGCATCAGCCGTTCTCCTACACGCGCGACCATCTTAACCTTGCCACGCTTATCGCGCACCAGGCGGCCGTCATTCTTGAAAACGCCCATCTTTACTCGTCGCTCAGCGAGGCCAAGTCCCAGCTTGAAGTATCCAATGAGATAAAAAATGAGTTTATCGTAAAGGTCTCCGGCCGCCTCGCGGAACCCCTTGCCGGCGGCAGGGAATATCTCAAGAAGGTGCTGGACGGCGAGTCGGGAGAACTGAACGCGATGCAGCTTTCCCTCTTGACCAGCGTGGGCACCGCGATCCGCCAGGTGAACATGCTTGTCGCGGAGATCGAAGATATCGGACGGATGGAGTCGGGCCGTTTCCGGCTTGAGATGCGTCCGGTGCCTCCCGGGGAAGTGCTCACTGAAGTTTCCCGGGAACTGGGAACTGAAGTGGCGCAAAAGGGGCTGCGCCTTGAATGCAGGGCGCAGGACCCGATCCCTCAGGTCATGGGAGACAGGGTCCGGCTTGTCCAGATCTTAAAGAATCTGGCGATGAACAGCATCAAGTTCACGCCGTCCGGTGGGGCCATTACTCTGACCGTGCAGGATAACGGGGAATACGCGGTGTTCGGAGTTGAAGATACCGGCATCGGCATTGACAGGAAATACCAGCAGATGATATTCGAAAAGTTCACGCAGCTGGCTCCCGACACGGAAGGGAAACGTTCAGGTACCGGCCTTGGGCTTGCCATCGTGAAATCGATGGTCGAACTGCACGGGGGAAAAGTATGGGTGGAGAGTGAACCCGGGCAGGGATCGCGTTTCATGTTCATCATCCCGCTCGCCGGCATTAGCGCGGATGACAGCGCCTTACGGGAACACCATGCCGGAGGTAACGCCGGGCGTGAATTTGTTTGACACAATCGTCGTGAATTGATAAACTATTTTGTCTTTATGCGTTGTGCCGCATCACGCGGGCAGCCGCCTGATGCCGACGGTAATCCTGGAGGAATCGTGGAGATCGCGGAACTTGAAAAAAAAGCCAGAAAGATACGGAAAAGCATCATCGAAATGCTAGCGAAATCGGGTTCCGGACATCCAGGTGGCAGTCTTTCGTCAGTTGAGCTGGTGACCGCCCTTTTCTTTTCGAAAATGCGTTTCAACCCTGATGAACCTTTTGATCCCGGACGCGATTATTTCGTGCTCTCCAAGGGCCACGTGTGCCCGGTCCTTTATGCCGCGCTTTCCGAGCTGGGATGTATACCGTGCGATGAACTGTGCACGCTGCGTAAGACGGGCAGCCGCCTGCAGGGCCATCCTGCGCGGGACAAGAACCTTCCAGGTATCGAAGTGTCGACCGGGTCTCTCGGCTACGGCCTTTCGATCGGCGCCGGCATCGCTCTCGGGTTGAGAACTGAAAAGAGATCCAACCGCGTGTACGTCCTCATGGGGGACGGAGAACAGCAGGAAGGTTCCGTCTGGGAAGCTGCCATGGCTGCCGGGCACTGCGGGCTCGATAACCTGTGCGGCATCGTGGATTACAACCGTCTGCAGATCGACGGCCGCGTCGAAGATATCATGGCTGTGGATCCGCTTGGCGACAAATACCGCGCTTTCGGCTGGAACGTGATCGAGATAGACGGACATTCGCTGCCGGAGGTTCTTGGCGCGTACGATAAAGCGGCAGCGTTCAAGGGTAAACCCACGGCGATTATCGCCCGTACCGTCAAGGGCAAGGGCGTGTCGTTCATGGAGAACATCGCCGACTGGCACGGCAAGGCTCCAAACAAAGAACAGACGGAAAAGGCATTGAAGGAACTGAATGGCTGACACAAAAAACCCGCAACGGCAGCGGGCTTTTTGCAATTGAAAGACAATAGATAGAACAAACGCAGAAAATGTGATGCATGTTTTGTGCGGTTTGGGAGGAAATGATGGTGGAGATATACGGTAAAAAGGCAACGCGGTACGGTTTCGGAGAAGGGCTCGTCGAGCTCGGCGAACGGAACACGCGCATATTCGCGCTTGGCGCCGATACGGCATCATCGGTGACAGTCAATCTTTTCCAGGAACGTTTTCCCGAACGCTTCATCAATGTCGGCGTGGCGGAACAGAACATGCTCGGCATGGCCGCGGGGCTTGCCGTCGCCGGCTGGATCCCTTTCGCCTGCACGTACGGCGTTTTCGCGTCCGGCCGCCCTTGGGAACAGATCCGTACGACAATCTGTTATTCCAACCTTAACGTCAAGATAGGCGGTTCTCACGCGGGGCTCATGGTCGGCCCCGACGGCGCGACCCACCAGGCGCTGGAAGAGATCGCCATCATGCGCTGCCTGCCGCGCATGACGGTCATCGTCCCGTCCGATGCCGTTGAGACGAAAAAAGCGACGATCGCGGCCGCGGCGATACACGGGCCCGTCTATCTGCGCTTCGGGCGCGAACCGGTCCCCGTGTTCACAAAAGAAGATACCCCCTTTGAAGTGGGAAAAGCCATCGTGCTGCGCCCGGGGACCGATGTCGCCCTTCTCGCGTGCGGAACCCTCGTGTATGAATCGCTGTGCGCGGCGGAACTGCTCGAGAAAAAAGGCATCTCCGCCCGGGTCGTCAATATCCATACGATCAAACCTATCGACGAAGACGCCATCGCGGCCGCTGCGCGCGAATGCGGGGCGATAGTAACCGCCGAAGAGCATCAGCTGCACGGCGGGTTCGGCTCGGCGGTCGCGGAAGTCCTCGTACGCCGCGCTCCGGCCCCCGTGGAGATGGTCGGCATGAACGACATGTTCGGCGAATCCGGCAGCCCGGCGGACCTTATGAAACAGTTCCACCTGAAAGACGTTGACATTGCCGCGGCGGCGGAAAAGGTGTTGAAACGGAAAAAATAATGTTCGAACGTGTTATTATCATTGTCCTGGACAGCGTCGGCATCGGAGCGATGCCGGATGCGGAGAAGTTCGGGGACGGTGATGCTGACACTTTGAGGCATATTTTCAGGTCGGCCGGGCCGGAGTACCGGCTGCCGAACATGGCGCGCCTGGGGCTTTACGATATTCTGCGGATCCCCGGATGTGAGAGGCAGGGTCCTGCCGAGGGAAGCTTCGGTATCATGGCTTCCCTGTCTCCGGCGAAAGATACGACCGCGGGCCACTGGGAGCTGGCGGGAGTCACGCTCGAAAAGCCCTTTCCCGTTTTTCCGGGCGGCTTTCCCGTGGCTTTGATGGAAGCTTTTGAAGCGCGCGTCGGGACGCGGACGCTGGGGAACGTCGCGGCGTCGGGCACAGAGATCATCGCCCGTCTGGGCGACGAACATTGCCGCACCGGATATCCTATCGTCTATACATCCGCGGATTCGGTCTTTCAGATCGCGGCGCATGAACAGATTTTCGGCCTGGAACGGCTGTATGCCGCGTGCCGCGCGGCACGGGAACTGCTCGCGGGAGAATACGCCGTGGGCAGGGTCATCGCGCGTCCTTTCACCGGAGCGTCCGGGGCATACGCGCGTACCGCTAACCGCCGTGATTTCTCGCTTTCGCCTTTCGGGCCGACGATACTGGACCGGATAAAGGACGCCGGCGGTGTCGTCGACGCGGTGGGAAAGATCGAAGATATCTTTAACGCGCGTGGCATCACCCGCGCCATTCATACGCGCGACAATAATGAAGGCATGCGTACCACCCGAGACCTCATTTCAACCCCTCCCGCCGAACATGAAAAGCGAACCCTTATCTTTACCAACCTGGTTGATTTTGACATGATGTGGGGGCACCGGCGGGATGTGGCTTCGTATGCCGCCGGACTCAGGGAATTCGACGCGTTCCTGCCGTCCCTTGTCGGAGGGCTCATGGATAACGATCTTTTAATGATAACCGCGGATCATGGATGCGATCCCACGTATAGCGGCCATACCGATCATACCCGGGAATACGTGCCGCTGCTGGTGTGCGGGAAAAACGTAAGAAAAGGTGTCGATCTTGGTGTCCGCGCCACATTCGCCGACGTAGCCCAGACGGTCGCCGAAGCCATGGCCCTGGAACCGATGCCGAACGGCACAAGCTTTCTGAAAGACATAGTGTAAAGCGTTCATGGGTTCATCAGTTCATGAGTGAACTGCATGAAACGTAACAACATCAAAGAACAGTGATCATTCAATTTTTTTCGAATTTGTATCGTGTTTTTATCTTTTTCAGTTTCTGTCGTTAAAAAGGCAACTCATGAACCTATCAACTCATGAACGCCTTTGACCCTTAAGAGGTTTGTATGGATAAAGACATACTTGTTCGGCTTCAGGAATCCAGGTATTACGTTACCAGCGAGGTCTCCCGGTTGCCGAAGGTCGGTATCATTCTCGGTTCCGGGCTGGGCGGCATCATCGACGCGTTCAGGGAAAAGCAATCGATCCCTTACCGGGACATCCCCCATTTCTGCGGCCCCACGGTGGAAGGCCATGCCGGCGAGCTGATCATCGGCACGCTGGGCGGGGTACCGACCGCGGTCATGAACGGCCGGCTGCATTATTATGAGGGGTATTCTCTCGAACAGGTAACCTATCCGGTGCGCCTGCTCCGGTCGCTCGGTGTCGATCATCTCGTCATCACATCGGCGGTAGGCGCGATCAATCCTTCGTATCGCTGCGGCGATCTCGTATTCATTGAAGACCATATCAATTTCATGGGAGCCGATCCGCTGCGGCGCGAGCATTATCCGGAGTTCGGTGAGCGGTTCCCCGACATGACTGAGATCTACCGCGCCGACCTGCGTCGTGCCGGCCTCGGCATCGCCCGGAAGTTAAAAGTCCGCGCGCACGAAGGGATCTATTTCGGGGTGCGCGGCCCTTCTTACGAGACTCCCGCGGAAATACGCTGTTTCCGCAGGCTGGGCGGCGATATCGTCGGCATGTCCGTAGTGCCGGAGGCGATAGTCGCGAACCAGATGGGCGTGCGTGTGATCGGAATATCGTATGTTTCTAATCTGGCCGCGGGTGTCTGCCGAAAGCATCTGCGACACCGCGATGTCCTGGCGGCCGGCGAAGCTGCCGCGGAAAAGATGACGAAACTTTTGACGGCGCTGCTGCCGGCTTTAACAGTGACCAATGACCAGCTACCAGTGACCATCAAACAGTTAACAGCGACAAGGAAAAACCGGGGGAATAGA
>CAZNYG010000057.1:0-3985 GCA_964577205.1 uncultured Elusimicrobiales bacterium
ATGGAATATAGTAAGGAAGATTTAATGGAAGCAAAAAGGCAAATTTTGGGAGTGGAATTAGGGGACGGAGTCAGGTAGTCAGGTAATGGAAAATCATACGAGGAACTTTTAATGACACCCAAGGTAAATCCTTTAGTCTCCAAACACCTTGAAAATATCGGGCGGGATGCTATTGAGAAATATCAGAAACTGATCCGTCAGTACGTCCATGGGAAAAGCGGGGTTTATGCTCTTTATCACAAGGATAAACTTTATTATGTGGGGCTGGCGGTTAACCTTAACGCTCGTCTGAAACAGCATCTTAGTGACCGGCATGCTGAAACATGGGACCGGTTCAGCGTTTACCTGACGCAGGGCGATGAGCATTTGAGAGAGATTGAAGCTCTTCTAGTACGCATTGCCTCGCCCAAAGGGAATAGACAGGTGGGGAAACTTAAGGCGTCAGAAAATCTGCTTTCACAATTTAAAGCAGATCTTAATAAGATGTTCAAAACGGAAACCGAGAACATAATCCGGAAGAAGCGCATATCCAATAAGATGCCTCAAAAGAAAGCCTCCCCGAGAAGGGGATTAGTAAAACCTTCCTTGTCGCATCTCATAAAACGGAAAATGAATATCCGTTTCACCTACAAAGGACATGACTATCTTGCAGTCATCGACGAAAATGGAACTATATCTTTCACGGCGGAAAGCTATAGGGCCCATGAACTGCAGGGCATATCTCACACTTCGCTTTCCTCAGCAGGCAGCGCAGTAACAGGCAAACCTAACGACGGCTGGATGAGCTGGAAATACGAGCGTCGACCCGGGGAATGGGTTAAACTGGATGAATTGAGAAATAAAGAATGTTCGGGCGGCTGAAGCGCGCCCCTACGCAGGCTCTAAAAAAAATTGAAGAAGTGACGATATGGCCGATCTGAGAGGTAAATGGTGTTTTCCTAACATTCGTTGAATGAAACCATCCTGCTAATCAATTCAGGAGAATACTGGATTCCATGAACAACGAAGTAATGATGAGCGAGCAATCGCCCGATAAATATCATCGGATGACTAAAATGCACATCATTGCAAATTAGACTTGACTAATTTGCATATCTATGCTAATAAGTATTAATCATGAAACGCTATTTGTACGATAACATCCTTTCTGATCTGAAAAAGAAAATGGTGGTAGTCACCGGCCCCCGGCAGGTGGGGAAAACCTGTCTTGCCCGTTCATTGGAAAAAGAATTTACCAAGCCGGCCTATCTGAATTACGATGATCCCGAACACGCTTTGATCACTAACAAGCGCCAGTGGCCGGTTGAATCGGGCCTGGTCATGCTTGATGAGATCCACAAGATGAAAAAGTGGAAGCATTTCATCAAGGGAGTATATGATACGAGGCCGCAAAACCAATCGCTGCTTGTTACGGGAAGCGCCCGGCTCGATATTTTCAGCAGGTCAGGTGAATCCCTGGCAGGCCGGTACTTCCAATACCGCCTGAATCCGTTATCGGTAAAAGAGCTGGCAATAACAACTGCGCCGATCGAAGCCTTGCGCAGACTGAACGAACGGGGCGGGTTCCCTGAGCCGTACCTTGCCGGCAAGAACGAAGATGCCGCCCGCTGGCGCAAGCAGTATTTTTACGGCATCATAAGAGAAGACATACGCGATCTCAGCCGCATCTCTGAATTAAAAACGATGCAGCTCCTGATCGAACTGCTGCGTCAAAGAACGGGGACCCCTCTTTCATACCTTTCACTTTCCCGCGATCTGCAGATCTCTCCCCATACGGTAAAAAGCTATATTGAACTGCTGGAAAATCTGTATGTGCTGTTTCTGGTCCGTCCATTCCATCGTAATATCGCGCGCGCGATACTGAAGGAACCAAAACTGTATTTCTATGACAGCGGCTTTGTCCTCGGTGATGAAGGCGCCCGGCTCGAGAATACCGTCGCCGTTTCGTTAAAGAAGCATGTCCAGTATCTGGAGGATACGCGGGGTGAAGACATTCAGCTGAATTATATCCGACTGAAAGACGGCCGGGAAGTGGATTTTGCGATCACGAACAACGGGACTGTTTCACGGCTGGTCGAAGTTAAGCTTTCAGACACGGAACTTGCATCGCCGCTTGCTCATTTTTCCGCATTGTTCAACAAAGCCGGCGCGTATCAGATCGTCCAAAACAGTAAGACTGAGAAGCAGATCGGGAATGTCCATATCGTCCCGGCGGCAGATTGGCTTGCTGATCTCTCCGCGTGAGCGGGAAACAGGTGCCCCCATCGATTTCCTGAGGGGTTTTTCAACCTGCTCAATTTTCTAAACTCCTGTGTCGCATATTCCGGGACGTATCCCTGTAGTCAGGCAATAAGAGCGCCAGTTAATAAGTCGGATTTGTTTTATGTCTTTGCGTGAGGATCGTCGATGCTTCACGCGGCCCTCGCCAGCGCGGAGATAGAGCTTGACGGATATGGATCCTTGCCGACGGAATAAATGTCAATTGTGAAATCTGCATTGAAACTATTGACAGGCTTTTTCGGCTTTGTTATAATCTGCGTACACCAGAGAAACCCAGTAGGCCTGCCGTCTTATTGGGTTTTATTTTGTTCTTGACAACTCTACAGGTATGTGGTACCATGAAGAAAACCCCTATAGGTAGTATGGTCGGGGGTTTTTGTTTCCTTCGGGCTTTTTGATAACGATGACACTTCCCGGGCCATTTCATTTCTTCCCGCGGCCTGGAATACAGCTGATAAACCTTCCATGCGCACGCATCAGGAGCGTTAATGCGTTGTCCTTTCTGCGGCAGTTTTGACGATCAGGTCCTCGATTCCCGGCCACTCGATCATTCCTCCACTATCCGACGGAGGAGGGAGTGCCTGGAATGCCACAAGCGGTTCACGACGTACGAACGGCCTGAGGAGACGGCCATGATGGTCGTCAAATCCGACAGCCGCAGGGAACCCTTCAGCCGTCAGAAGCTGTGGGAAGGCATCATGCGCGGCTGCCAGAAGCGGCCGGTATCGTCGGAAGTTATCGACCGCATTGTAAGTGAAGTGGAGGAAGAACTGCAGGAATACGTCATGGAAGTGCCCAGCAGCGTGATAGGGGAGAAAGCGCTGGAGAAACTCTGGGACGTCGATCTCGTGGCGTACATACGGTTCGCGTCAGTCTATCGGCAGTTCGCGGATATAGATACATTCATGGAAGAGCTGAAAAAGCTTAAAAAAGAGCATGCCAGGCGGCAGAGGCGCCGCGATCCGCGCGAAACGGAAAAGCGTGTCTCTTGCAAAGTGTAAAAGGGGGAACGGGTTCCATCCTGTCCCCTTCCACGAATGAAATGATTTTGGCTTATATTGGATGCACACCCCATGGAGGCGAGAATGGTTATGAGCTCAAAGCGTGAAGAGTCGTTCACGAAGGTAAAACCGGCAATGGCCCCCAACGCGATGACTGTCCTTCAGAAACGGTATCTCCGGAAGGATATGAACGGCAAGGTCATCGAGAAGCCGGAAGACCTGTTCTGGCGCGTGGCGGAAAACATCGCCCAGGCCGACAGGTTCTACGATCCCGAGGCCGATGTCGAAAAAGTCGCCCGGGAATTCTACACGGTGATGGCCACGCTCGACTTCCTGCCCAACTCGCCGACGCTCATGAACGCGGGGCGCGCGCTCCAGCAGCTTTCCGCCTGTTTCGTCCTTCCCATCGAAGATTCGATGGAATCCATTTTCGAGACCCTTAAGAACACAGCCCTTATTCACAAATCCGGCGGCGGCACGGGATTCTCTTTCTCGCGGCTCCGCCCGCAGCGGGATGTTGTTAACACGACGAGCGGCGTCTCTTCAGGGCCCGTCTCTTTCATGCAGGTGTTCAACGCCGCGACCGAGGCGATAAAACAGGGCGGCACCCGCCGCGGCGCCAACATGGGGATCCTCCGGATAGACCATCCGGACATTATGGACTTCATTACCTGCAAGGACAAGAATGACAGCCTTAACAATTT
>CAZNYG010000057.1:3995-13350 GCA_964577205.1 uncultured Elusimicrobiales bacterium
AACAATTTTAATATCTCCGTCGCCATCACCGAAGAGTTCATGGACGCGCTGGAAGAAGGCCGGGAATACTCGCTTTACAATCCGCGCTCAAAGAAGGAGATGGGGAAACTGAACGCGCGGGAAGTCTTCGAAAAGGTCGTCGATCAGGCCTGGAAGAACGGCGAACCCGGGATCGTGTTCATCGACCGCATCAACGACGCGAACCCGACGCGCGCGATCGGCGAGATAGAATCCACCAACCCCTGCGGCGAACAGCCGCTCCTGCCTTACGAATCCTGCAACCTCGGCTCAATCAACCTCTCGCACCTGGTCACCGACAACAAGACCGTCGACTGGAAGCGGCTGGAAAAGATCACCCGGACGGCGGTCCATTTCCTCGACAACGTCATAGACATGAACCGTTTCCCTCTCGCGAAGATCGAAGAGATAACCAAATCGAACCGCAAGATCGGCCTCGGCGTAATGGGCTGGGCGGACATGCTGGTACAGATGGGGATCCCCTATAACTCCCACGAAGCCCTGCGCGTCGCCGAAAAGCTTATGGGATTCATCCAGGACAAGGCAAAAGATGTTTCCGCCGAGCTTGCTGAGAAAAGAGGGGTCTTCCCCAACTATAAGGAAAGCGTTTTCGCCGACCAGGAGCCGCGCCGCAACGCCACGCTGACCACGATCGCCCCGACCGGGACGATCGGTATCATCGCGAGCGCGTCAGGCGGTATAGAGCCTGTTTTCGGCCTTGTCTACAAACGTGCCAACTGCCTGGACAACCAGGAAATGTACGAAGTGAATCCTTATTTCGAAAAAGCGGCCAGGGACATGGGATTCTATTCGGAAGAGCTCATGGAGAAGATCGCGGAGAAGGGCAGCATCCACAACATGAAAGAGATCCCCGAGAAAGTGCGCAAGGTGTTCATCACCGCGCACGATATCTCGCCCGAAGATCATATCCGCATGCAGGCGGCCTTCCAGAAATATACGGATAACGCGGTATCTAAAACCGTTAATTTCGCCCACAACGCGTCGCGCGAGGACGTCGCTCAGGCTTACAAACTCGCTTACAAGACCGGCTGCAAAGGCGTGACGGTGTACCGTGACGGCAGCCGCGACGAGCAGGTGCTTAACATAGGGAACGGTTCGAAAAAAGAAGCCCCCGTCCCCGAAGCGAAGGAAAAACGCCCGCGCCAGCGCCCGAAGATCACGCACGGCGCCACGCTCCTGATGAACACGGGTTGCGGCAAGATGTATGTGACGGTGAATGAAGACGACCAGGGCGCCTGCGAAGTCTTCACGCAGCTGGGCAAATCCGGCGGATGCACGGCATCTCAGGCGGAAGCGGTCAGCCGGCTTATCTCCCTTGCCCTGCGTTCCGGCGTCAGTCAGGACGAGATCATATTCCAGTTGAAAGGCATCCGCTGCCCGTCGCCCACGCTGGCGGAAGGCGGCGCCATACTTTCCTGCGCCGATGCCATAGGCAAGGCGCTGGAGAATTATCAGAAAGACAAGATGGTCCCGGAACTGTTCGCCAAGGATGCTCCTTCCGCTGCGGCTCCGGCGATGAAGGAAGCCGCGTCTCCGTTGAAACCGAGCAGGAACGAAAACCTTGTCGGATCATGCCCGCAGTGCCCGGATTGCGGCGAAATGCTGGAGTTCGGCGAAGGATGCGTGGTCTGCCGCTCATGCGGTTATTCCAAGTGCTGGTAATAGAAAGCTAAAAATGATAAAATCTGATACCTGGATAATAAAGATGGCGCGGGAACACGGCATGATAGAGCCGTTTGCCGAAACGCAGGTGCGCAACGGAATATCGTACGGCGTCTCATCTTACGGCTATGATATGCGCGTGGCGGGCGAATTCCGGATCTTTTCCGGAGGGCCGGGGACGGTCATTGATCCCAAGAAGTTCGACGCGGCGGCCTTCACGGAAGTCCATGCCGACGATTCCATCGTACTTCCGCCTCATTCGTACGCGCTGGCCAAGTCCGTGGAATATTTCCGGATCCCCCGCAGTATTCTGACGATCTGTTTTGGGAAATCCACGTACGCGCGGTGCGGCGTCATTGTCAACGTGACCCCGTTCGAACCTGAATGGGAAGGGTACGTGACGCTCGGTATTTCCAATACCGCGCCGGCGCCTGCCCGCATTTACGTGAACGAAGGTATCGGACAGGTGCTGTTCCTGGAAAGCAGCCAGCCCTGCGCCGTTTCCTACGCCGACAGAAAAGGGAAGTACCAGGCGCAGCAGCATATCACAATGCCGAAACTGTGAGGCTTCATCTGCGGCATACCCTCACCCCGCCCTCTTCCTCGCTCGCAGGCCCGGCCCAGCGACTTTCCCTGACAGGGCGATGGAGAACAGAATGCAATTTGTCAATGGCATAGGGACTTCCAAATGATACTGATACTCGATTTCGGGTCGCAATACACTCAACTTATCGCGCGGCGCATCAGAGAGGCAAAGGTCTACTGCGAGATACACCCGGGCAACCGGCCGCTGGACAGTTTCGGCCAGCTGGAGAACGTAAAAGGCATCATCCTTTCCGGCGGGCCTTCGAGCGTGTACGAAAAAGACGCGCCCTGGCCCGACCCGAAAATATGGGAGATGGGACTTCCCATACTCGGCATCTGTTACGGGATGCAGCTTATCGCCGAGCATTTCGGCGGGAAGGTCAAAGGTTCTAAAAACCGTGAATACGGTATCGCGGAACTGAGCATCACGTCGCCGGACAAGTTGTTCACGGGCGTCAGGAAAAAAACACTCGTATGGATGAGCCACGGCGACAGCCTCGCGAAGGTGCCGAAGGGATTCGTAAGTCTCGGCCATTCGGCGAACTCTCCGTACGCCGCCATAGCGGATACTGAACGGCAGGTGTTCGGCGTCCAGTTCCATCCCGAGGTCAAACATACCCCGCTCGGCAGGAAGATGCTCGAGAATTTCGTGTTCCGGGTATGCAAAGATCAGGCGAACTGGAATATGCGCAACTTCATTAAAGATGAGGTCCGCCGCATTCGCGAACAGGTGGACGGCGGGCGGGCGTTGTGCGCGCTTTCAGGCGGCGTAGATTCTTCGGTAGCCGCGGCCCTGATCCACAAAGCCATCGGCAGGCAGCTCACCTGTGTTTTCGTTGATAACGGCGTTCTCAGGCTGGGCGAAGCTGAACGTGTTAAAAAGATTTTCGGAAAGATATTCAGGAACAACCTCATCATAGTGGACGCTTCAAAACGTTTTTTGCAGAAACTGGACGGGGTTACGGACCCTGAAAGAAAACGCAAGATCATTGGCCACGAGTTCATTTCGGTGTTCGAGGAAGCCGCGCACAAGCTGACCGGCATCGACTATCTGGTCCAGGGGACCCTTTATCCGGACGTGATCGAAAGCGTTTCGGTCAAAGGCCCTTCGGCCGTTATCAAAAGCCATCACAACGTCGGCGGCCTGCCGGACACAATGAAGCTGAAACTGATAGAGCCGCTCAAGTTCCTGTTCAAGGACGAAGTCAGGCAGCTGGGCAGGGAACTGGGCATACCGGAAGAGATCCTTACACGCCACCCGTTCCCGGGGCCGGGACTGGCGGTGCGCATTCTCGGATCCGTGACGGAAGAGCGGACGGGGATATTGAAAAAGGCCGACGCGATAGTCGAGCAGGAGATCCGCGCGGCCGGTATCTACGAAAAGATATGGCAGGCCTTCGCGGTGCTGCTGCCCGTCAAGACCGTGGGCGTCATGGGCGACTGCCGGACATACGAGCACGTCTGCGCTCTCCGCATCGTTGAATCTGACGATGCCATGACGGCCGACTGGGCCCGGATACCGTACGACGTCCTCGGCCGCATGTCGAGCCGCATCATCAACGAGGTCCGCGGAATAAACCGCGTGGTTTACGATATCTCGCAAAAACCTCCCGCGACGATAGAGTGGGAATGAGATAAGATCGCAAATTTCAAATTGGACGGCTGAAAGCCATTGACGCTCAATTCGCATATTGAAATTATATAGAAAGGGTTTCAGGGAAAACTGGTTTTCCCTGTTACAAAATGTTTAAAACAAGCCTGCTTGTTGTAAACATTTTGCGGGTGAGGGAGAAAACGATGATGAGCCATTTCGAAGAAGAACTCAATGAATTGAAAAGAAAATTGGTCTCGATGGGCGGGCTGGTCGAGTCGATGATCCATTTTTCGATCAAAGCGCTTGTCGATAGGGATACCGGGCTGACGAAAGAGGTTTTCGCCAAGGAAGACGAGGTGAACCGCCTGCAGATGGAGATAGACGACCGGTGCCTGAAACTGATCGCGCTGTACCAGCCGACGGCAACGGACCTGCGGTTCATCACCGCCGCCATGAAGATCAACAGCGACCTGGAACGCATGGGCGACCAGGCCATCAACATCGCTGAGACGAGCCAGGACCTTCTGAAATATCCGCCGCTCAAACCTCTTATCGATCTCCCCAAAATGGCGGATATCGTCAAGTACATGGTCAAGACGAGCCTCGACGCGTTCGTCAAGAAAGACGTCGAGACCGCAAAAGCTATACTTCTGAAAGACGACGATGTTGACGCTCTCAAGGACCAGATGTTCCGCGAGCTCCTTACTTACATGATCTCGGACGCGACCAATATCACGCGCGCCATCGACCTGATCCTTATCGCGAGGAACCTTGAGCGCATCGGGGACCATGCCACGAACATAGGTGAAGATATCATATTCATGGTGCTGGGCAAGGATATCCGGCATCATATTGAAGACATAAGAAATTAGCAGGGGCGTTCTCGAGTTCTCGTGTTCGTGTGTTCTTGTATAGAGCCGGAATTATTGCCGATAAATGCTGTTCGAGAACTCAAGAACACAAGAACGCGTGAACGCCGTCTTTAACAGGGGGTAAAATATATGTCAGATCAATATACGCATGTTATCAGGGATCTTCCCCTGTTCCACCAGGGCAAAGTCAGGGATGTGTACGATCTGGACCAGCAGCTGCTTATAGTGGCCTCGGACCGGATCTCGGCTTTCGACCATGTGCTGCCTACCATCATCCCGGACAAGGGAAAGGTGCTGCACAAGCTTTCGATGTTCTGGTTCGACTATGTCCAGGGTATCGTGCCGAACCATATAATCACCGGAGATTTCGAAAATTTTCCGGCCCGGCTGAAACGTTATCCTGAACTGCGGGACCGTTCCATGCTGGTTAAGAAGACCAGGCGCATCGATATCGAATGCGTCGTGCGTGGATATCTGGCGGGGTCAGGATGGAAAGAATATAGAAAAACCGGGGCGATCTGTGGTATAATGTTGCCTTCGGGACTGCGGGAATCGTCCCGCCTGCCGGCGCCGATCTTCACCCCTTCAAGCAAGGAAGAAGGAGGGAAGCACGACGAGAACATCGCGTTCGAAGAAGCCGAAAGGCGGATCGGCGCGGATCTGGCGGGGAAAGTGCGCGATATTTCGCTTGCCCTGTACCGCAAGGCGGGCGAATACGCGGCTTCGAAGGGCATAATTCTGGCCGATACCAAGTTCGAGTTCGGGCTCCTGGACGGAAAAGTCATTCTGATAGACGAGATATTCACCCCGGATTCTTCGCGGTTCTGGGAAAAAGAGAAATACCGCGAAGGCGCTTCGCAGGACAGCCTGGACAAACAGTACGTGCGCGATTACCTCGAGTCCATACAATGGAACAAGCAGCCGCCTGTGCCGTCCCTTCCCGAAGACGTTGTGATGAACACCCGGAAAAAGTATATGGACGCATACGTGAAAATCACAGGAAAAGAGATCTGAAACCGTGACCGAGTCCCCCGCGATCCATTACATCGATGTATTGCTTAAAAAATCCTTTCGTGACCGCCACGGAGAACATGTCCGCCAGGAGATCGCCGACACCGGCATGCAGGACCCCCCGGCGGTAAAAGCCATTCCCGTCTACCGCGTTGAGGGCGGGCTGAGCATCGCCGACGTCGAGAACATCGCCGCGAACCTTCTTACTGACCCGGTGACCGAGACATACCGCGTACGTACCGGGGAACTCGTCCCGGAAAAGGGCGGGCATGCGGTAGAGGTATGGCTGAAAGCCGGCGTCACGGATACTGTCGCGGAAAGCGTCGTAAAAGCTGTTGCCGATCTCGGTATCGGTATGCCTGTCAGGGTGAAAACCGGACACGCGTACCTGTTCGCTACCCGGGACAGAGACGCGGTGCGCCGGATAGCGGAGCGGCTGCTGGCGAATCCCATCGTACAGGAATACACCATAAGCGGCGCGGATAGTAAACCGCGTAATTGAAACGCCGCGCCGCTCAGCAAAGGGGAACGGATCCCCCTTAGACCCCCTTTTCAAGGCAAATTAATGAAACCTTCGTCAGGCACGCGCGCACAGATCAGTATCCTGGATGCTTCCGACAAACAACTGCTGGAACTGAGCCGAAAGAACGTCCTCTCTCTGTCCCTCGTAGAAATGAAAGCGGTGCAGGCATACTTCCGAAAAGCCCGCCGCGATCCCACCGACATAGAACTTGAGACGATAGCCCAGACCTGGAGCGAACACTGCAAGCACAAGACCCTGGGCGGCATCATAGAATACCGCGCGAAAGAGGGAAACAAGACCTCGACTCGCGTGTATAACAACCTCCTTAAAGAAACCGTCTTCAAAGCGACCAAAGAGCTGGCCAGGCCCTGGTGCATTTCCGTGTTCCGCGACAATGCCGGCATTATCGACTTCGACCGGGACAACGGGGTGGCATTTAAAGTGGAGACCCACAATCATCCATCCGCCCTTGAACCTTACGGCGGTTCCGCCACCGGCATCGGCGGCGTTATCCGCGATATTCTCGGCGTGGGGCTTGGAGCGAGGCCTCTCGCGAATACCGACGTGTTCTGCTTCGGCGATCCCCGGCTCCCGTGGTCAAAACTGCCCAAAGGCATTTTGCATCCCAGGCGTATCGCCAAAGGGGTCGTTTCCGGCGTGCGCGATTACGGGAACCGCATGGGCATCCCGACGGTGAACGGCGCTGTCTATTTCGATGACGGCTACATGGCGAACCCGCTGGTCTATTGCGGCACCATGGGCATCATCCCGAAGAACAAGTGTTTCAAGGAAGTGAAGCCGGGAGACCTGATCCTTGTCGCGGGCGGGCGTACCGGCCGCGACGGGATACACGGCGCCACCTTCTCTTCCGTCGAACTGGACCAGGAATCGGATGTGACGGCGGTGCAGATAGGCAACCCTATCGTGGAAAAGAAGGTCGCGGACACGATGCTCCGGGCCCGCGACATGGGCCTTTATCGCGCGGTGACCGATTGCGGCGCGGGCGGGCTTTCCAGCGCCGTCGGCGAACTGGGCGAAGAATGCGGCGCCCGGGTACATCTGGACCGGGTACCTCTCAAGTATGCCGGGCTGAAACCCTGGGAGATATGGATCTCCGAAGCCCAGGAACGCATGGTGTTCGCCGTCCCTCCCCGCAACCGCGAAAAGATAATGGAGGTCTTCGCCTCGGAAAACGTCGAAGCGACTTTCATAGGTGAATTTACAGACGATAAAAAACTGACGATCCTCTATAATGACGAAACGGTCGCGGACCTGGGCATGGCTTTCCTTCACAAAGGTGTCCCCCGCCCCACCCGCAAAGCCGTATGGAATGGGAGCAGTGAAAAACACATCCCCGCGCTGCGTTCACATGACGGCGGCGGCGACTTGAAGAAACTGCTCGCCGGCCTCAACGTCTGTTCGCGCGAATGGATAATCCGTCAATACGACCATGAGGTGCAGGGGCAGACGGTGGTGAAGCCGCTGCAGGGGCCCGCATTTCAGCGGTCCGGTCCGGGCGACGCGGCGGTCATCTGGCCGTACACGGCGACGGAACGCGCGAGTTATCGCGGTGTTGTCCTTTCGAACGGCATGAATCCCGAGTACGGGAAACTGGACACGTACTGGATGGCCGCGTCGGCCATAGATGAAGCGTTGCGCAACGCGGTTGCGGTCGGCGGCGACATAGACCGTGTCGCGATACTGGATAACTTCTGCTGGGGAAATCCCAACAGGCCCGAGATCCTGGGCAGCCTTGTCCGCGCGGCCGAAGCGTGTTACGATATGGCCAAAGCGTTCGGCACCCCGTTCATTTCGGGCAAGGACAGCCTGAACAATGAGTATGTGCTGGGAAAGAAGTCGTACTCAATCCCGGCGGCTCTTCTGATCTCCGCCATGGGAGTTATTGACGATATTCGGAAGACCGTGACCATGGACGTCAAGGAAGAAGGGAACCTCGTTTACTGCCTGGGATTGACAGCCAACGAGATGGGCGGTTCGCAGTTCCTGCTCCTGAAGAAACAGAAAGGCGGCATTGTCCCCAGGGTTGACGCGGCGCGATCGGCGGCTATCATGAGGGCGCTCGGCAAAGCGATCAGGGAAGGCATGGTGCGCGCCTGCCACGATTGTTCCGAAGGCGGGCTTGCCGTGGCCCTGGCGGAGATGGCCTTCGCGGGGCATCACGGGATCACGTTCTCCCTGAGCGCCGTTCCGTCGGTTGGGATGATGACCGACACGGAGACGGCTTTCTCGGAATCGAACGGAAGGTTCCTTGTGGAAGTAAGGCCCGATGACGCCGGTTCGTTCGAAGCGGTCATGGAAGGGCTTCCCTGCGTCTGTGCCGGACAGGTCACCGGAGCTGAAAAGCTGGTGCTGACCGGGAAGAAAGGCGCGCGTTTTGTGAACGAACCTCTTGACGCGCTTTACAAGGCGTGGCACGAAACACTGGACTGGTGACGATTTGCGAGGCAAACAGGGAACATTGGAAAGTGGAGCAGGAGAAAGAGGTAGGCGCCGCCTTCAGCCGGCGCTCATGCAACTTGATTCGGAGCGATTGATATATGAAACCTAAAGCGCTGGTGATCCGTACCGCGGGAACGAACTGCGACCAGGAAACGCGCGCCGCGTTCGAACTCGCCGGAGCAGTCGTGGAACGGGTGCATGTCAACGTCCTCATCAGCGGGCGGAAGAAGCTGGACGATTACCAGATACTCGCTGTGCCGGGCGGTTTTTCCTATGGCGACGACATCGCTTCTGGTAAGATCCTTGCGAACGAACTGCGCAACAAACTGGGCGACAGTATCCGCGAGTTCGCTCTGAAGAAGAAGCCGGTGATCGGTATATGCAACGGTTTTCAGGTGCTGGCCAAGATGGGGCTGCTGCCCGACGCAAAAAGCGGGAAAGTCTCCACGACGCTGACGTTCAATGATTCGGACAAGTTCGAATGCCGCTGGATACATCTTGCCAGGAACAGGGATAACGGCGCCGACAGGAAATGCCTCTGGACAAGAGGTTTGCCGGAATATGAATTATTACATTGATATTGGAAAACACGAGGGAGGGTATAAACAA
>CAZNYG010000058.1:0-12740 GCA_964577205.1 uncultured Elusimicrobiales bacterium
GGGATCGGTCACGCGTTTTACCCTTCAGGACGGCGCCGCTATTAAAGACCGCGTATCGGGGATCACGGAAGTGGTCGCCTACGTCAGCGGACGCGGACAGGCGATCTATAACGGAAAGAACACTAACACGCGCCTGGAGGGCACAAGCGCCGGCTATCCATCCATAAAGAACGCGCAGCCGGCGCGGGGCCGTTTCTATTCCGAGGAAGAAGTAACCTCCCGCGCGCGGGTAGCCGTCATAGGCAAGACGGTCGCGGCCGCGTTGTTCGCGAGTGAAGAACCGCTTGGCAAGTACATTAAGATCAACCGCATAAATTTCCAGGTGATCGGGATACTGCCGGAAAAGGGGTCTTCAGGCTGGCGGGACGAAGATGACAAAATAAACATCCCGGTAACGACCGCGATGTACCGCCTGGTCGGCCGCGAATACGTGGACTCGTTCGATGTCCAGGTCGAAAGGGAAGACATGATGGACGCCGTTTCAGACCGCATTAAAAAACTGCTGGCCGCTCTCCATCGGCTTCCCCCGTCTAAAAGTGACACAATAGACGTACGCAACATGGCCGACCTTCAGGAAACGATAACGGCCACGACAAAGACGTTTTCCTACCTTCTTGGTTCCATAGCCTTCGTCAGCCTGCTGGTCGGCGGCATCGGCATCATGAATATCATGCTGGTCTCCGTGTCTGAGCGGACCCGGGAGATCGGCCTGCGCAAGGCGATCGGCGCGAACAACAAGGATATCCTGTTCCAGTTCGTCATCGAGTCCGTCGCGATCTGCGTCCTGGGCGGCCTGCTCGGCATCGCTCTGGGGACTTCCATCTCAATGATCATGGCTAAATTCGCGGGATGGAACACGCTGGTATCACCTTCCTCGATCGGGCTGTCTTTTGTCTTCTCGGTATTGACGGGGCTGGTCTTCGGCGTCTGGCCCGCGCGGAAAGCGTCGCTGCTGAACCCGATCGAGGCATTGAGGCACGAGTAACAGCGGACGCAGGACGCTGGACACTGGATGCTGGATTAACACCAAAGGCGGACACAAGACGATAGACGCTGGCCACAGGATTAACGGCAGGGATTATTATCCTGCTCTGGTGTGTCTTTGATCCAGTATCCAGCGTCCTGCGTCCTGTATCGCCTCTTAACTATATATGGATCTCTCCGTCTTCCGTTCTCTGCGACATAGAAACTACAGGCTGTTCTTTGCCGGGCAGTTTATTTCCGTCACTGGGACATGGCTGCAACTGACGGCCATGCCGTGGCTGGTCTACCGGCTGACCGATTCCGCTTTCCTGCTGGGAATGATCGGTTTTCTCAGCCAGATATCCATCCTTGTGCTCTCTCCCCTGGCCGGCGCGGTCGCCGACCACACCGATAAAAAACGCCTGATCATAGCGACCCAGATCCTTTCCATGGTGCAGGCGTTCCTGCTCGCGTGGCTTGCCCTCTCCGGAGCTATCCGCCTGTGGCATATGATCATCCTGGCGATAACGCTCGGCATCGTGAACGCGTTCGACATGACGGCACGCCAGTCGTTCGTTATAGAGATGGTGCCGAAAGAAGACCTGATGAACGCCATAGGCCTCAATTCCCTGATCTTTAACGGCGCGCGCCTGATAGGCCCGGCGATCGCGGGGATCATCATCGCGGCATGGGGCGAAGGGGTCTGCTTTCTGCTGAACGGTTTCAGCTTTTTCGCGGTTATCGCGGCGCTGGTCGCGATACGCCCGTTTCTGCGCGGCGCGATCTCGTCCGGAGATTGTACCATCACGCAGAAAATGGCCGCGGGTTACTCCTACATCCGCCAGTCAAAGAGGATCGGGCCCATCCTTCTGCTCCTGTCCATTACCGGGCTGGTGGGCATGTTCCCCATGACCCTTATGCCTGTATTCGTCAAAGAGATCTTTCACCGTGACGCGTCCGGACTCGGGCTTTTGATGTCGTCGATGGGCGTGGGAGCTCTCGCGGGGACGCTCGTCGTCGCTTCGCGTAAAAACATGAAAGGTATGGAACGCACGATCTTTTATGCCGCAGTGAACATCGGTATTGCCGTCATCGCGTTCTCATTTATTCGGAATATGGCGGCGGCATGCGCCCTCATCGCCGTTGCCGGCTACTATATCGTCACTCAGATGGCGTTGAGCAACACGCTGATACAGATGACGACGCCCGACGATATCCGCGGCAGGGTCATGGGTTTTTTCATCATGGCTTTCATGGGGTTCGCGCCGCTCGGCAGTATCGCGGCAGGGTCAATGGCCCACGCGCTCGGCACTCCGGCCACCGTGGGGCTTGGCGGGATTATCTCGCTCGGCGCCGCGTTCATCTTGAGAAAAAGGATCCTCGCTCATGCATAAATATTCATTCATTCTGTTCCTGTCCGTCTTTCTGACAATCTATCTCGGGACGCATTACTATGTTTACGTCCGTATCGCCGGCGGCCTCATGCTGCCCGCCATGGCCAGGACGCTGCTTAAACTGGCCTTTCTGGCCGGAGCATCTTCATTTTTCATATCCGAAATTCTGATACGGCGGACATCTTCCCCGCTTCTGCGGCCTGTGTCCGAAGCGGGAATGATATGGCTCGGCGTCATCGCCATCGCTCTTACGGTGTTCGTCGCGAGGGATATACTTTCGCTTTTGATCCGCACGCCGGATTTCCGTTCCCGGTCCACGGCGGTCTCCTGCCTGGTCATAGCCCTTATCTGCGTGTTCTCGATCATCAATGTGGCGAGGGGATGGACGATACGCGCTATTACCCTGCATGTGCCCGGCCTACCGACTCAACTGGACGGATTCTCTATCGTTCAGTTATCCGATGTCCACATTAATTCCATGACACCGCCCGGCACGATCGAAAAATTGGTCAGTGACACAAAACAGCTCTCCCCGGACCTCATCGTGATCACCGGCGACCTGATCGATGCCGACATATGCGGGTTCCCGAAGCTCTGTTCATCGCTGAGTGCCCTGTCCGCTCCATTCGGCATATACGCGGTCTCGGGTAATCATGAGTCCTATGCAGGGATGGATATATTTCACCGCGCCTGCGAAAAGATCGGAGCGCAGCTGATCGACAACCGCAGCGTCCGTCTTCCCAACGGGCTTACTCTGGCAGGGATCAGTGACGAAATGAGTTTATCAGGGCCTGCCGCGGGGCCGTTTATCAGGCAAGCCCTGGCATCATCGAAGCAGAATTCATCCGGGCCCACCATTCTGTTATCTCACCGGCCGGACACCTTTGACGCCGCGGTTAAAGAAGGGGTACAAATACAACTTTCAGGGCACACGCACGCCGGGCAGATACCCCCCATGGATATCATAACCACGTTTTTCTTTAAGTACCCTGTCGGGCTCTACCACAAAGCCGGAGCATCTTTGTATGTCACCACCGGGACCGGGTACTGGGGGCCTCCGATGCGGCTTTTTTCCCGTTCTGAGATAGTGAAAATTATCCTGAAACCTTAATTATTGCGTTGACAAATCGCGCTGTTAATCACATCATTACCGGATTTCACAAAATTTTTAGCTGATTTCCCGTTCTTTTTCTGTTACGGCCAGTATAACTTCTCTATTGAAAGGCATTAACAGGCAAAACAGCGATAACCGTTTCAGCCTTCAGGAGCAGTCATCATGATAGTCATCACGCCCGAGATCATCTCCACAGTCGTTGATAACAACAGGGAAGAAATAAACCTCCCTGCCAGGATAAAGCGCCAGCGCGCCCTGGTGGCCCGGTTCAGAAAAGAAGCGGGGTTTCTGGCCCGTGAAGTGGAAATACAGAGGGAAGCTGTCAGCCGGCAGGAGAACAGCATCAATCGTGCTATTGAAAGCGTAATGCTTACAAAAAGAATGGAATCCCTTCAGCTGGCCCTGCGCAACTACAACCGGGAGCTGTGGAAGCTCCGTGAAATGGGCGGCCTTGTAAAACCGGAACGTTTCGAGTCATTCTAAAGGTCAACGTAAAAAAACCAGCGTGTGGCTTTTGCCATACGCTGGTTTTATATTTTCAGTCAGCCTGCTAAAACGGCAGTGAAGCGTTGAGGCCCAGTGTCTGTTTGACCGTCCGCATCTCTTTCCGGAGATCCTCGTTCACGGGGACTCCTTTTTCTTTTCTATAAAGCCAGGCAAGATGCTCTTTTTCTCCGGCGGTGTAGATGCGGTCGTGGCCGGGGGCCTTTTTTGAAGCACGGAGCTGGCGGAGGATGTCGCCGGCGCTTTTCTTAAACGACGGAAGATCGGTGAAGCACTCGATATTCATCGCCATAAAAAAGTGGCCGAGGTGGTAGGCCACTTTTTTGCCATTATCAAAACCGAGAAGCGCTTTAAGGAACGGGCCCTGGGCGAGCGCGGCGGAAAGGATCTCGACCGCAGTGCAGTAACCGTAGCCTTTGTAGCCAGCTCCTTCCTCGCCGATGCCGCCGAGCGGCGTGAGCGCGGCGGTGCCTTTGATAAGATCGTTCAATATGGCGGCGGAATCAGTCTTGGTATTGCCCCCGGGATCGATGACCCAACCCGGCGGGACCGGCTTTCCGGTGCGGGCGTAAACTTCCACTTTTCCCCGCTGAGTAAGTGAGGTGGCGCAATCGATGACGAACGGAAACTCTTCGTCTGTCGGCATGCCTATCGTGAGAGGGTTCGTGCCGAGCATATTTTCCACGCCGAAGGTCGGTGCGACTGAAGGCCGCGCGTTGGTCCCTGTAATGCCTATCATCCCAGCTTCAGTCGCCATGGTCGCGTAGTATCCGGCAATGCCGTAATGCGTGGAATTGCGCGCCGCCACCATGCCCAGACCGTATTTTTTCGCTTTTTCTATGGCCATGGCCATTGATCTTCTTGCAATAACCTGACCCATACCGTCGTGGCCGTCTATAACAGCGGTCGTCGGCCCTTCCCGGACAATTTCAAAGCGGGTGACCGGCTGCTGGATGCCGTCGCGGATGCGGTCGAGATAAATAGGTTTTAAACGCCCGATACCGTGGGAATCTATGCCGTGTTTGTCCGCCGCGATGAGGACTTCGGCGCAGGTTTTAGCGTCGTCTTCCGGCACGCCGGACTTTATAAAAGCTTCTACCAGGAATTCTTCCATTACGTCGAACGGGACCCAAACGATGTCTTGTTCCATAGAATTTCCCCGGATAACGGTAGGCGCAGGCTTCAGCCTGCGCGGATCATTTGTCGCACGGGCTGAAGCCCGCGCGCTACCAGCTTATGAGCTGATTTTACTATGCGAGTTTTTCTTTGAGGATCTTATTGACCAGGGGGGGGTTGGCCTGGCCTTTCGATTTCTTCATCACCGCTCCGACAAGCGCGCCGAGAGCGCGTTCCTTGCCGGACTTGAATTCTTCCACGGCCTTGGGGTTTTCAGCGATCGCCTCTTCGCACAGCTTGACGATCGCCGACTCATCGGAAATCTGTACCAGGCCTTTTTCCTTCACTATTTCTTCCGGCGCTTTCCCTGATCCCGCCATGTCATCAAAAACGGTTTTGGCGATCTTTCCGGAGATCGTGCCATTCTGGATAAGGACGATAAGGCCTGCCAGATGTTCCGGGGAAACCGGGCTTTCTTCAATGGTCTTTTTTGAAGCGTTCAGCCGGCCCATGAGTTCGGTCATCAGCCAGTTGGCCAGAGGTTTGGCCGCCTGGACTTTGTCGACGCTTTTTCCGGCCGACGTCAAAGCGGTCTCATAAAAATCCGCCAGGCGGCGGGACGCTGTGATGATGCCGGCGTCATAATCGGTAAGCCCCAGTTCCTGAACGAAGCGGATCTTACGCGCTTCCGGCAGTTCCGGGATCGATCTCTTTATTGTTTCAAGAAAGCTTTCTTCCAGTTCGAGAGGGACAAGGTCGGGCTCCGGGAAGTAACGGTAGTCGTGGGCCTCTTCCTTGGTACGCATGGAACGGCTTGTCTGCGTGTCGGTGTCCCATAGACGCGTCTCCTGCATCACCCTGCCGCCTGAAGCCACGACTTCGGTCTGGCGTTCCACTTCGTACGCCAGAGCGTCGCGCACGCCGGACATCGAGTTCATGTTCTTCAGTTCCGCCTTGGTGCCGAACTCTTTCTGTCCGAAGGGACGGATGCTGATGTTGGCGTCGCAGCGGAATTTTCCCTCTTCCATATTGCAGTCGGAAACGCCGAGGTACTCGACGATACTTTTCAGCGCCGCGAGGTATTCGTAGGCTTCATCCGGCGAACGCAGGTCGGCTTCGGAGACGATCTCCATCAGAGGCACGCCGGTACGGTTCAGATCCACGAGCGAATGATCCAGTTCGCGGGCGCCGATGGCATGCATCAGTTTTCCGGCGTCTTCTTCCAGATGGATTCGCGTGATACCGATTTTCTTCCTTGCGCCGTTCACGACGATGTCGAGGCTGCCGTGCTCGGCCAGCGGCAGTTCGTACTGAGATATCTGATAGTTCTTGGGAAGGTCGGGATAGAAATACTGTTTGCGGGCAAAGATGGAGCGGCGGTTGATCGCGCATCCCAGGGCGAGGCCCGTGCGGACAAGATATTCCACGGCTTTTCCGTTCAGGACCGGCAGGACGCCGGGCTGCCCGGTGCACACAGGGCAGATGTTGCTGTTCGGCTCCGCGCCGAACTCGGTCGAACATCCGCAGAATATTTTGCTGCTGGTCTTGAGCTGGGCGTGGACTTCCAGCCCGATAACCGTTTCAAATCGCATGATCAAGCCTTGCTTTTGGCAGTCTGCGTCAAAGTCTCACGGTAACAACGGTCATACGCACAGGCGGCGATACGGCCGATGAAACGTTTTGCCAGTTTGAAATTATTGATCTCGGAAGTAAGGACGCAGATGATGAAATCGCCTTTCTGCGTGAAGACTATGCCGCAGTCGCTTACGGTATCCCGCAGCAGCCCAGTCTTATGGGCGATAACGACATCGTCGGGAAGCCACCGTGGAATGCGGTCGTTGACTTTCTGCCGTTTCAGCACGCCCATCATTTCGCCGCTTGCCTGATCGCTTACCAGCTCGCCGCGATAGATCTTTTCAAGGATGAAAGCCATGTCTTCCGGCGTCGTATAGTTTTCGATCCCCGCCGCGCGCCACTGCAGGTCCATGACGCCCCGGCGCAGGTCGGTGTTCCTGAGGCCGAATTCCACGAACTTCTGGTTAAGATAGGCGAATCCCAGATGATCGGTCAGCATGTTGGTGGCGGTGTTGTCGCTTTCGGTTATCATGCGCTCTATCAGGTCGCGGATGGTGAACCGTGACCCGGAACGGGCGAAATACAGATGGCTGCAGGAGCGGATCTTCTGGTGCCGCAGCAGCGTCAGCTTGTCATCAAGGTTCAGGCGTCCCTCCTGCTGGGCCTGGTAGCAGGCCGCCATGATGGGCACCTTGACCAGGCTGGCGCTGGGGAACAACTTCGACGGCTGTATGCTTATCACCTGGCTCGTCTTGAGATCCTTGATGTAAATACCGGCTTCTCCGTGGAATTTTGAAGCCCGCCGTTCAAGTTCGATCATCAGCCTGTTGTAACTGATCCAGCGGTTGATGTCGACGGCCACGGACTTCGCGATGTTCTGGTCCTCGCTGACTTCGAGCTGCCGGTTAAGCGTCGGGTAAACCGCCGCTATAGCGGTGAACGAAAGCGTCATGATGATCAGGAACCTCTTAAATGCGTGGATGCTTCCGGTGCCATTCTGCGCTTTGCTCATAATGATAACCTGTCCTCAGTACTGTTTCTTCGCCAAACGGGCGTCCCAGTATCTGCAGGCCTACAGGCAGACCCGCGGAAGTGAAACCGCAGGGAAGGGACATGCCCGGAAGGCCGGCAAGATTGCATGATATGGTAAATATGTCCGAGAGGTACATCTGCAGCGGGTCCGCCGATTTTTCCCCGATCTTGAAGGCCGGGGTCGGCGCCGTGGGGGTCGCTATGATGTCGACCTGCTCGAACGCCTTTTCAAAATCGCGGCGGATCAGCGTGCGGACTTTCTGCGCCTTGCCGTAATACGCCTCATAATAGCCGGCGGAGAGCGCGTACGTCCCCAGCATGATCCTGCGTTTTACTTCCGGGCCGAATCCCTGGCCGCGGGTCTTCTGGTATTCTTCAAGAAGGTTGCCGCATTCCGCCCGAAACCCGTACCTGACCCCGTCGTAACGGGCCAGGTTCGCCGACGCTTCAGACGGAGCGATGATGTAATAGACGGCTACCGCGTACTCGGTGTGCGGCAGGGATATCTCAACGGTTTTAGCGCCGAGGGATTCCAGCGCCGCGACCGCCTTGCGGATGGCATCTTTGATCTCCGGATCTATGCCTTCGATAAAATATTCTTTCGGCAGGCCGATCCTGAGCCCTTTGATGTTTTTTTTCAGGAGCGCTGAATAATCCGGCACGGCCATGTCGGCACAGGTGGAATCCTGCCGGTCGTACCCGGAAATGATCCTGAGGAGAAGCGCGTTGTCCTCGACCGTGCGGCTGAAAGGCCCGATCTGGTCGAGAGACGAAGCGAAAGCTACCAGGCCGTAACGGCTTACGCGCCCATACGTGGGTTTCATGCCCACGACACCGCAGCAGGCGGCCGGCTGGCGTATTGATCCGCCGGTGTCCGAACCGAGAGCGACGGGCGCCATGCCCGCGGCGACCGCGGCGGCGCTTCCGCCGGAAGAACCGCCCGGTATACAATCCGTGTTCCAGGGGTTGCGCGTGGCGCCCATGGCCGAATTCTCTGTGGATGAACCCATGGCAAACTCGTCCAGGTTTGTCTTGCCGATGAAGACGGCGCCGGCGTCGCGCAGTCGTTCAATGACGAACGCGTTGTACGGCGCGCTGTAATTACCGAGAATGCGCGACGAACAGGTCGTGCGCGCGCCCGTTATCATGAGGTTGTCTTTTATCGCCACAGGCACGCCGGCAAGAGGACCGGCGTCTTCGCCGCGAGCGATCCGATCATCGATGGCTTTCGCCCGGGCAAGAGCTTCTTTCTCCATGACCGTGATGAAAGCTTTCACCTGCGGATCGACGGAAGCGATACGTCCGAGGAACGCGCGGGCCGCCTCCGTGCTGGAGATCTCGCGTTTTTTAATCTTTGCGGCAAGTTCGGTCGCGGAAAGGAATATAATCGGGTTGTCCATTAAAACCACTTTTTCTTTTTAATGTAGATATACACGGCCAACGTGCTGGCCGCCATGACGAACATTGCGAAGTACCAGACGTTGTCGATACCGAACAGCCGGTGTTCCGGGAAGTTGACGTTCATCCCGTAGTAACTGACGATCAGCACCGCCGGCAGGAGCACCGTGGCGATGATGGTGAGGAACTTCATCACCTCGTTCAGCTTCAGAGTGACGCCGGACACGTAGATCTCGAGGATGCTGCCCATCATCTGGTTGTGCGACGAAATGGACTGGTTGATCCGGTCCAGCTGGAAAAAGATGTCCCTGAAATAAACCGCGCTCTTGCGCGCGATGATGCCCGTCGATTCCCGGGTAAAAAAATTGTACACGCCGACCTGCGGCTCGGTGACCTTGCGCAGGTTGAGAAGGATCTTTTTGAGCCACAGTATCTCGGACATCAGTTCGGCGGTGGGTTCCGTGATGACCCGGTCCTCGATGTCGTCGATCCTGTCGCCGATCTTGTCAAGCGCCTGCTCGAAGTTCCCCACCACTTTCTGCAGAATATGATAGAGGAGCGCTTCCATCGACTTCAGCTCGATCTGCGGCATCAGCCGCGCTCTTTCGAACAGGGCTTCAATGAACATGAGATCGCCGGTATGCACCGTGACGACGTAGTCCCGGCTGATGAAAAGGTCCAGCTCGTAAATGCTCTCTTCGAAATCGGAGAGGTCTTTCGCCTTGAGCCGGATTCCGTGCACGGCGGCGAATATGTAATTTTCGAACTCTTCCACCTTGGGATGGTATTGAGGGAAGAGGCAGTCTTCAATGGAAAGATCGTGGAACTTGAACGTCTCGGACAACAGCGCGATCTCTTCCCCAGAGAAGCCGTTGGCGTCGATCGTTATGTCGAGCCACATGAGCCGGGGTTTGGCGGCCATGATCTCCGGGATCTTCTCGATATCCCGTTCCGTCGTTGCCGTGCCGTTGGTGGCGTAGATCGCGCGGATCATGGTTATTACTCGATCACTTTTTTTACTTTAAAGAAGTCCCCTTCCCGTTCCGGAGCGTTGGCAAGGAGCGCTTCACGCACTTCGGACGGGCAGGGTTTCATCTCATCGTCCCGCCACACGTTCTTTAAGGAAAGCACATGGCTTGTGGGAGGAATATCCTTCGTATCCAGCCGGTTCAGTTGGCCTATGTATTCGAGGATCGATCCAAGCTGCCCGGTAAAGCGGTCCTTCTCCTCTTCGGAGAGTTCCAGCCGGGCGAGTTTGGCAACGTAATCAACTTCTTTTCTGGTGATTTTCATTATTTTTCTGCTGTTCGTTTTGGCCTTTGCCTCTGCCGACTGCTCAGCTGTCGCGTTAATCCTGTGTCCCGCCTGCTCTTATATCCAGTCTTTCTAATTATACCAGACTCACCCTGATATTTCCATGCTTTTTTTCTATTTGTATTGGAAAGTCATTGTATCGTCAATGGTTTCTAAATTTTTTTAAGAGATTTCTACCAATCTTACCGGTTTTCAGGGAATTGCCGTAAGATTGGCGTATTTGACCATAAGTTTTTTCCACTGGCCTGAATCAAAGAGTATGACCAGCTTCAAGTCATCGCCCGACCCGCTTTTTTCGATCACCTGGCCTTCGCCGAACTGTCCATGGCTGACCCGCGTACCTATCGGGAAAGGCCCCTGGTCAACCGGTTTGGATGCAGGATGATTGGAAGCGGCATCTTCACTCCCAAACTCCGCGTCGAACTCAACTATCCCCCGCGGGCGGCGTCCGAAAGAGCTCTCCCTGCGGGGCATGGCCTGTGTCACCAATCCCGCTTCTTCGATAAAACGCGACGGAAGGCAATAGCCGGTCTTGCCGAACACCGTGCGCTGCGCCGCCCAGCTGAGATAAAGCCGTTCCTTTGCCCGCGTCATGCCCACATACATGAGCCGGCGCTCTTCTTCAAGGTCGTCGGGATCAAAACCGGATTCGCCGATGGGGAAGAGCCCTTCCTCCAGCCCGACGAGAAAAACCACTTTGAACTCCAGCCCTTTCGCCAGGTGCAGCGTCATCAGGGTTGCCCGGTCCGCGCCCTCGTCCCAGTCATCCATGTCGTTGACCAGGGAGATCTGCGTGAGGTACCCGGACAGCGAATGGTCCGGCGAACGGCGTTCGTATTCGTCGATCGCGGAGATCAATTCATATAAGTTCTCGATACGGCTTTTCGCTTCGGGCGTATCTTCCGCCTCAAGTTCCTTCACGTATCCGGTGCGGTCCAATACCTTGACTGCGATCTCCTTGACGGACATCGTGTCTTTGCCGGACCGCAGGTCCAGGATCAGGGACCGGAACTCCTCCAGCGATCTCCGCGCGCCGCGGGTCAGCTGCATCTCTGCGGCGTGGGGCAGCGCGTCCCAGAGGGATATCGCGTGGTCCGAAGCATATTTGTCCAGCGTTTCCACCGTCGTTTTCCCGATTCCCCGGCGGGGCACGTTAATAACGCGTTTCAAACTGACCGTATCGTGCGGATTGTGTGTCATCCTGAGGTAGGCCAGGATGTCCTTGACCTCGGCCCGTTCATAGAACCGCACCGTGCCGATAACGGCATAGGGGATGCCCGATCGACGGAATGCGTCTTCCAGGACACGCGATTGCGCGTTGGTACGGTAGAAAACCGCGCAATCGGAAAGCCGGCAGCCGAACCGGCGGCGAACGTCCTCTATTTCGTCGGCTACGCGCTGGGCTTCTTCGTTCTCGTTCATGCTTTCGAGCAGGGAGATCGGTTCGCCTTGCGGATTATCCGTCCAGAGCTTTTTCTCGACACGCTTTACGTTGTTCTTCACCACCTGCCAGGCGCACGAAAGGATCGTGGGCGTGGAACGGTAGTTCTGTTCCAGCTTTATCGTGCGGCAGCCCGGATAATCGCGTTCGAACTCAAGAATATTCCTGATGTCGGCGCCGCGCCACGAATAAACAGACTGGTCGTCGTCACCGACGACGCAGAGGTTGCGGTGTTTGCCGGAAAGATACCTGGTCAGCATATACTGGGCATGGTTGGTGTCCTGATATTCGTCGACAAGAACGTAACGGAACCGTTCCTGGTATTTTGCGCGGATAGCTTCGTTGTCGCGCAGCGCCATCACAGCGCGCAGAATAAGGTCGCCGAAATCCAGCGCGCCCGCCTTGTCCAGCTTTTTCTGATACAGCTGATAAACGGTTGCCGCGGTCTGGCGGAATGAGTCGTTTGAAGCCAGCGCGTGGATAGCGTAGGAGTCCGCGTCGAGCAGCTCGTCCTTGGCGCGGCTGATGACGTCCACGAGACGGTTCGGCTTGTATTTCTTATCGTCGAGACTGAGTTCCTTCAGGCATTCCCGTATCACGTGCTTCTGATCGCCGGCGTCGTAAATAAGGTAGTCGGGAGAAAGCCCTGTCGCGCGCGCCTCGACCCTCAGGAACAGAGCGCAGAACGAATGGAACGTCGATACGGTGACGCTCCGCCCTTTGCCCGGCACGAGTTCATCCACGCGCCTGCGCATTTCTTCGGCGGCCTTATTGGTGAACGTGACAGCCAGAATGCTGAACGGCGAGACGCCATTCATCAGAAGATAGGCGATACGGCAGGTGATGACGCGCGTCTTCCCCGTGCCCGCTCCGGCAAAAATAATGAGCG
>CAZNYG010000059.1:0-12528 GCA_964577205.1 uncultured Elusimicrobiales bacterium
TCCGCTAATGCTCATAACATTCCTTGTTGACTGTTTTTGTGCCATTGTATGGGGAAAAGTATTGTTCGTGCGTCCGGCGTTTGATCCAATAGTGGTTGCCGGAAGCAAAAGGTTTTACCTTAACCTGTTCTTCTGGACATTGAGACGGGCCTACCGTGACAGAGTGTTGAGGGTCGCTTTCTGGGTAAATGTTAGAATAGCGAGGGTTGCGCCCGACCGTCTGGTCAAGATGTACCAGTATTTCGACAGATTTATCGACGCGGAAGATATGGGATCTTCCCTGTATCACGCGATCAAAATAGACCCCGTGGCTTTTGCGAAAGAGTATAAGACGAAACAGTATCCGCTTATAGATGCCGTGTTGGCCAGGCATGGTTTTAATCCGGCCAATCCGGACGCGAAAGTGATTACAAAAGCCTTTAATGAATTGATAAGAATGCCTGAACTGGACAGTTCGCTGGAAACGAAAGCAATAAAGACAAATGAGGGAACCTGGCTTGATCGGATCCGGGGAAAGGGCCGAACCGTTAGTATATTCCTGGGACTGGTAAAACACTATCCGAATCAGTTGGACAATAAACGAAAATTGGCCTCACTATTCCCTGTTACCCTGGGTCAGCTGATGAAAGATGATGAGGTTTATAACAGAATCAAAGAAGACGAGAAAAAAACATTGAGACAGTGGGCTGTTGAAGCCTATTATGATAATGCCCGGATCGCCGCGTTCAAAGGAAAAAATACGGCGTCTGATTTTATAGATATTCTGAAAGCAAAAGAAATAAAAGTCAGGCGGATGCTAAAATTTTGGAAGTCCGTTGAGACTAAATCGTTTGATATTCCTGAAGAAGAGATCCTGTCATGGGTGGTCAGGGACGTTCAGGTGTTTTATGTCAAACGTCAACTGCAGGCATTGCGTCTGCTGAAAGTGATGATTCAAGACAATAAAAATCCCTCGGGATACCTGCGCGACATGATGAGCCGCGCTGGATACAAGGAGATTCAATACAATGAATTACTCGTGGTTCTTACTGAACTGAGCAGTGATATTTTCAGCCGGACGGGATTTGATGGAACCGCAACCACAGTTAAGCGAGATGAAGAAGTCAAGCTGGAAGCGCAGGAAGTCATCGCATTGTTGAACGGGAATGTCGCCGGACAGGGTAATCAAGAAGAAAACCAGGGTCCGCCGGGAACTGACACTGACAGACGTCTTCCTGTCCAGACTGAAGAGGGGCCTTTCACAGAAAAAACCGTTAAAACCGTTGAGAGAATTGTTGAGGATGCTATCGTTATCGGCCTTGTGGCGAACGCGGTGGAAAAAATGGTGAATGGGAACCATCGGAACGAAGTGCTGGAAAAATATCCTGAAGCTTATGGCAGGACGGTGGTCAAGGTCATGGCGCTTTCGGATATCTGGGACAATGAAAAGGCAAGCCTTGTCGACGATTGGAGTAAGGGCCTTGAAGAAGACGGGCTCTCCACTCTGCTTATTACCGCAACCGATGAACAGCCGGTCGTGTCCGGATCAACGGACGAACAGCCGGAGAGTATCGAACCTTTACCTGTCAGAATGGTGGCGGAATACAACGGCAGACAGCGTATATTTGAAGTCTACCGCGCCCGCAGGGGAGAAGAAGGAATGCCCATGCTTATGCTGTATGATACGCTGCACTATATGCCCGGGGGAGACGGTTCCCTGTCGCCCGTCAAGCTTGATGAGAGCGAACGTATCAGCGCCGATAAAGTACTTAGGATCGTCGCGGGAAAACTGGTGCGTGAAATAAGGAACAATGACCACTTCAGGACATTGCTGAGCGAGTACGATATGCATATTGGCGGAATCCTTGCCATAGAACGCCGGTCATCCGGGTCCGAGGGACGGTTCATGGTGGATGGAGAAGCGGGTGTCGCTGCCGTATGCCTTCCGGAAGACTGGATCGTCACAGAAGGTGATGCCCTGGCGCTGTATGTGAGAGCCGCGCGTGAGCTGAACGCTGCGGGAGTGACAAGACCGGCGGTCACGGTCAAGGAACAGTTGAAGGGAAGGAAGCTCCCCGGAATACTCCATTTCATCAGGACGGAACGCCTGCCGCATGGCCTCAATGCTTTCGAACTGGACGTTATGGCCGAAGAGCATCCCCTGGCTGTGGATCCGCGCTGCGTTTCCCTGATGCCGTTGATGAAAGAGTCTTCGGAAGAACCGATGGAGATGGCCGTGTATACGGCGGAAAAAGCTTACAATATATTCGCCGAAAAGGAAGAGAACCTGGACAAACTCAATGAGTTCTACCGCGCGAACAAACACTGGTTCGACGCCTATTACGAAGAAATCGGGAAGAGTGAGGCATGGGCCAGGACTCCTGAAGCTTCAAAAAAGAATATCGCCCTGTTCGTTCAGTTCCTTGGCCGCGCCGAACTGCGGCAGCTCCTGAAGGAAATGGCGACCATGACGGAGAGCGGCGTGAAAGGCACGTTCGCTCTCGATATGAAGAAAATGCTCGAGTACGACGCCTTGACGGACGAAGAGGTGCTCACTGAGATGCTCTCTCTCGGATTCACCGGTGTCCGAGTGGATGTGACCGGGACCGTTGTTGATAACGACAGGATTGAACGTCTCCGTGAGATTGCCGATCGCTGGTCTGCCGATTTCAAGATCACCGGCGCCGGGGTTTCAGATAAGGATCAAGAGTTCTTCATCGACAGCATGCAGGCCCTCAGGACCGCCGAAGAAGGACGATACGCCAGTGTGGTGATCAAAGCGGGACTCCTTGAGGGATCTCCCGAGCCCGGCACGAAAGGCAGCATCGAGAACTTTGGATGGGCGGAGATCAGACGGTTGAAGGATGTCATCAGTAAGAAGGTGACGGGCGCGCTCGCGCGGGAAGGAAAGACGGAAGCACAGCTGATCGCTGAAGCCTGGAAAGACGGCGCTGACAATAAAGCGATCCCTGCTCTTGCCGGCGTTCTTGCGGGCAAAGGGCGCATCCTCGACATAATTGAAAAACTTGCTGAAGAACAGGCGGGCCGCGTCGTTCCTGTGTCGGTCCGCGCCAAAGCTGAAGAGCTGATAGTAAACGATGAGGTCTGGAGAACGATGAGCCGCCAGGAAAAGAGGGCCATTGAAAGCTTCCTTGAGGACATCGAGATCTATGAAGAGCAGGCGCAGCAGACGAACCGGGCAGCCGGTTATAAAGCTCTTGCCGGTTTCCTGCAGGGCGCGCGGGCGGGAGCGCTCAACGCGCAGTTCATGCACGCATATATACCGAAACATATGACGGTTTCCATCCCCGAGAGATGGCAGGCGCGCAGAAACCTCATGAACCTGCTGTTGATCGCGGACGATAACGGCGTTTCCATGGAAGAACTTGTCGATACGCAGGCGGCCGATCCGTTGAGAATGCTTGGTCTCGATCAGTCCAGCCCTTCGCAGAAGGTCAGGGACACGCTGTACAAAACGTTGAGCGCCCCGGAGACATATGTTAAAGCAAACAAGGACAACAGAGCCGCGGCGCTGGCCGGGCTGCTGGACCTGCTGGAACGCTTCGACGAATGGGAATACCAGCCTGTTATGAAAGAAATACTGCCGAACAGAGAAGGTTATTCGGCCCTGCTGCGCGCCGCATAATAGATTTTGCATAGTTTTCACAGGTATTTTTAAGTCATTTTGATAAAGATAAGTAGAATTAAACCATAAACAATTCTTATTGATGACAGGTTCTGGAGTGTCGTTTTTCGCGTAGGGGCCCGCCTCTTCGGCGGACAAGCGAGCTTCAATCGCCCGAATACTCAAATATGACCATGAGCTTCTCCCCTTCCATGGCGTTCCCCAGAATGGCAGGCAGGCTTGTTTCACTGCTTGTGGTTTTTTGTTTTATCGTCAACAACCTTGCTTCTCATATACCGATGTGGGATATTGACTCCCAAACGCTTGCGAAAGCTTTGTCCGCGCAATCGTCCCTTATACAGTTGTGCTCCCTCTCAACCCTGCCGCTGAAGATAGTGTATAATCTCATGGGGATCGGCGATAGGGCCGGTTCTCCATCGACGCCGTTATCCGGGAAAAAGCAGACCGCGGCCAACGACCGTCCAGCTGATTGCGCAGTTATCTCCCCGGTCCCGAAACCGGTGGCCGTTAAAAGCAAACTCTTTGATCAACCGGGTACAGGTGTCGTGAGCGTCCCGATCCTCACTCGCATGGCGGACGCAGCCTGCCATCCGTCCACTGTCCCGCTCAACGCATGGCACATTCTGCTTTTGCTGGCGATTATTTTCTATATACTCGCGCGCAGCGGCATTCCCGCCGCGTCCCTTTCATTCGCACGCCATTTCCCTGCCCGGAGCACACCGCTCGCGGGCTTTTTCTTTTATAGGGTTGTGAAAGATGTGTCTGTCTGTTCATTTTATTAACCCTCGCCCTGGGAAAGGGAGAGGGTAGGGTGAGGGTGAGTTATCTCGTCAGTAATTAACACCCTCATCTCGTCCTTCTCCCAGGAGGAGAAGGGGCTTTTGCGTTGTAGCCTGACGCGGCTGATTTTGTCGACCTATTTCTGAGAGCTGATCGCTGAATGCTGAAAGCTAAAATATTATTACATCTAACCGAAGGGAGAATGCAACATGAAGACATTGCGATGCCGTCTCAACGATCTTTCCGGGATGTTCTCTAAAACACGAAAGGGTCTTATCGAATGGTGTGCGGCATTCAACGCCACCAAAGCGGTAGCGATGACGATCGTCGCCTGTTTCCTTCTTTCTTTCGTCACGGGCCAGTCCATCGCGGCGCTGCTCGAGAACCATCGAGAGGCGCAGAGCTTCAACAAAAGCGTCGAAAGCTTCGCCATTCCCGCCTCGCTCGGCCGCGTCAGCGACGCGAAATGTTTCGGCAGCAGCGAAGTCGTGATCAACATCCAGGATCTGCACTGTCATCCGGAAGTACAGCGGAACATCAGCAAGATCCTTTCATTCCTCGACGGCAAATACGGGCTTGAGAGCGTGTACCTTGAAGGCGCGTTCAGCAGGCTCGACACGTCCTGGTTCTCCGGGTTCAGCGCTTCGACCAAAGGAAAACTCGTAGAATCGCTCATGAACGACGGCAAACTGACCGGCGCGGAACACTACTCCCTGGTGTCCGGCAAAGACGGGCTTGTCCGCGGCCTTGAAGATAGAGGCCTCTACATGGACAACCTCAAACGCCTCGGCGCCATCATGGACAGCAGGGAAGATATCGACGCGGGGCTGACCGCTATCGATTACCCGATCGATAACCTTAAACGGGAATATTTCAACGGACGCCAGAAAAAGATGGACTCGCTGGTGACCCGGTTCAGCGAAGGAAAAATGGAAGGCCGCAAATACTACGCCCTCCTGAAAAAGCACGCTGAAAAGCAGGGGATCAACACGCTCGCGTACCGCAACTTTACGCTGTACACGGGCATGATGGACCAGGAAAAACAGTTCGATTACCGCCGTATCTCCTCGGACCTGAAAGATTTCATCGCGGTGCTCCGCCAGAAACTGCCTTACAGCGCCTACGCGTCCCTGGTGAAAGAGACCGACAACTTCTCGGACGTTGACCGCCTGTACACCATTCTTATAAAGCTGACCCGGGAATACAACCTGTCCGTATCAGGCCGTTTCGGCGCCCTGTCCGCGTTTTTCGAATACATTCAAAACAGCCGCAGCGTCAACCCTCTCACGCTGGTCCGCGAAGAGAAAGCGCTGATCCGAGAGATCCAGTGCCGCCTTGCCGATAACCGCAGCCAGAGAGAAGTGGCCTTCCTCGACGATTACCGTCATTACCTGCGCGATTTCGCCACCAGCAGGATCACGGCTGACGATTATGCCTGGTTCACCGAAAACAGGACGCGGTTCCGCGAACTCTTCTCCAAATATGTCGATGCCCGTTACCTTGCCCGGCTCGATTCCCGGCTTTCCGTATTGAACGATTATTATGCCGTCAACCTTCAGCGCAACGAAGCCTTTATCCGCAACTTCCTTGGCGCTGTCCGCAACGACGCGCCCCGCCCCGCGCTTTCCATGGTTGATGAAGCCACCCAGGCCCTGGAAACGGTCAAGACCGGAGAAAACCTTAAAGTGGTCGTCACCGGCGGTTTCCATACCGAGGGGCTGTCCAAACTGCTTGCGGACCGCCATATTTCCTATATTACCATCACGCCCAACGTTACTAAAGACACCAAATCGTCGGACGAATTGTATGCCCGTGTCATTAAGGCGCAAAGCAAAATCGCCGCCGCGACGTTCGCGCAGGTGGCTCTTTTGGAAAACGGATTCAACAACGGCCTGACCGCCGCCGAAATCGCCGCCGCCACTCCCGGTGCAAAAACCGGCGAAGACATTATCGAGGGACTGAATAAAGAGCTTGAAAGGAAATCTTCGCCATGGCGGATAGATTCTGTTGACGCAGATAATAAGACTGTTACGCTTGTCCGCGCCGGCAAGGATGAAAACGGCCAGTCGATATCCACTGTCTATGAGTATAAAGACAGTACGCAGAAATTAGAGGTTAAAGGGTCTGAGAGCACGACCCGCAACATGACTTCCAGGAACCGCCTCGGCGCCGCCGCGGCGTCGGGAGCCATTTTTGGCGCGGCAGGCGCCGCGATTACGCTGCTCGCCGGTATCAGCATTTTCGGCGCGGCAGTTGGTTTAATTCCCCTTTTCTATTTCCTGGTAGAGCGTTCATATATCAACAGCGTTGAAATAAAAGTGATCTACTATGATGATTTAAAAGCGCTTTTTGACGATAAGAGCGGTTACGCGGAAGCGATCAGAAATAATCTTGGCATCGAATTAGACGTCGAAGGAAATTATCGTTACAAAGGCGTAAAAGTCGAGCAAATGAATGCTGAAGAACTCGGAGAATCCCAAGGGCGTCCGGCCGCATGCGTAACGAATAACAATGAGCCGATAATTAAGGTTAACGTCCCCATGCTTGTGAGTATCGCTGAAGAAAAGGTATTTCACGGGCCGCGATGGGCCCAACTCCTTCCGGGAGGGGGTAAAAGCTTTCAGATGGCGCTGCCGCATGTCATATTGGAACATGAGTACCGCCATGCACAGTTGAGAATTTCCACGAACAGAAAGTCTTTAATTAATCTTGCTGCAACGTCACACCCATTGATAGAGGAATTCTTCGTTTCCCTTGGGAATCCGGTAAGCGCCCTTGCCTTGGTAACAGGTGAACAATTGCCTGGCGCGGGATCCCCCGACGCGCGCAGACAACCGTTGACCCTTGCCCAGCGCGCCGCCATAGCGGGAGCGTTCGCCGCCGGCCTGCTCAGCATCACAGTCGTCAGCGCCCAGGCGGCTACTCTCGTTGATTCAGTTGTTGTAACAAATCCTCTTGTTTCCATGGCTGCGGTAGCAATTCTAACTGTATTACTCATGACGAAGGAAATGAGCGGACCTGACGCTGATTCGGAAATAGTTCTTGATCAGCTCAGCGTACCCTTGCGGGATCTCTGGAATAGAGCTAATGATTTAGGGAACAAAATAACACATCTCAAAGAACTCGAATATTTTCATTCCCTTTTCAGCCAGACGAAAAACACTGGAGACAGTGAAACTCCCCGAGATGTCAATTATATACCCGAAAATTTAGTTGATGGGACAGAAAAAAGAAAGTATGTTGGTTACGCGCCTTCGGCGCTATTAATTCCTGAAGACCGTAAAGTCATTGCCTCAGACACCAAAAATGCCAAGGAGGAGAGAAAGGAGCTGGAAGAACGCGCCAAAGGTGCGATAATGTTGTGTTTGGCAATGAACGGCGGCTTGGGCACATCTTTGATCCGTAAAAGATATCTGCGACTGATTTGGGAAGCGATCGGGCGGCTGGGCCAGGCTTTCAGGCTAAGTGCGAAAGCATCCGACCTTTATGAGGATGTTACAATTTCCGGGCTTAACGAAAACAGAGATAAGGTTGAGGCAACCGTAAAGGTCAACGTTGCTGAAAAGAAATTACTGCAAGTCATAATCGAGCAGCTTGTGCATAAAGGATTTGCCGAAACAATAATGAAGGAGCTTGCCTCTGACGAATCAGTCGCTTCGATAAATGAACTCTACGAGTCTGTTAATATATATGGGAGGTGCGGCCTCAGAGCTCCGTGGATGAGAGAAGAGGATGAAGGGATCGATCGCCGGACATACAAACAGATATTCGCGGAAGAAGACGGATTAACCCTCGAGTCTCCCTATGAGCAGCAGTTACAGAATGTAGTCGATGAAAACAATGAGTTGTTGCCGAGATTGTCTCCCGGAGGACACGGCTTTTGCGGGTTCTTTATGTTGCTTGACAGTATGGAGCGGGCTATTCCTCCAGACACGGACGCGCTTGCCGTGCTCTATAACTCGGACGGGATTAACAACGGGATAGACCCTTTTGTCGCGGGATTGATAATAAAAGATAAAAATCCCCTAACGATAGTCGCTACTCCAAGAAGACCGGATGATTATAAAGTCGGCTTGTTAGGTAAATACCGCAGGGCTGATGGCGATGAGTTCCTGACTATGGAGGACCCCGCCGGAGCCGAGCAGCTTGGGCAGCTTGACATATTTAGCGCCATAGGGATAACCATCGGGGAACCGGGAACTCAATACATCAATACCAACACGGTAATTGGGAATATTAGATATCTGCAGCCGTTCTTAAGGGATCTTAGAAAAGAGATAGGCGATGAAGAATTACGTAAAGCGATGGCTCCGACCCTAATGAGGAACAAAAAGCAGAACGGCGATAAAGTATATTTTCACGTTGAAGGGACACTGGGATCCGTCGTATTAAATCTGAACAAATTCCTCGAAACTACGAAGAATCACGAGGTCGAGGCTTGCATGAAACGCCATTGCATAGGTTCCAAGAACGGAAGGCCTCTGGTCAGGATCGTCAATATTGATGAGGAAGACCGGATAAATTATTTTACGCCGGTAAAATACGCGATAGATTTTTGGCTGCAATCGCATTCAGATATATTCAAAATGAATACTGAAACATGGAGAATGGAAACGACAAGCCCCGGGCATATTCCAAGATTCGTCCTCGAGGTTTCTAACCCACGCGATAGTGATGTCAAGAAATATTACAGCGATCTTCAAAATTGCATAGATGCCTTCGGGCACGCAAGCACCCGCGAACTTGATCTGCTTGAGATCAATGGCAATGGTATAGTCACAGTGAAAGACGCGGTGCTGAAGGGAAATGTCAAAATCATCAACAATTCAGGCAAGGCGATAGACCTGAACACCCCTGAGAGCAGGAAACAGTTGGGGATATCCGGCATGAACCGGCTTGTTCTCGAAAACGTTCAAATCGAAATTCAAGAAGGGAATGAAATCACCGTGACCCTTCTTGAAGAAAATGGCGCGGTGACGGAAGAGCCCGGGCAGGCGCTTCTCATGCCCTATGCGGATCTTGAGATACTGAAAAAAGCCGGGATCACATTGCGGCCTGCGGTCGAGTTTTTTGACAGGGCTTATAAAATCATTTTCGGCACCTCCGGGTGGAGAGATAAACGGGCAAAGCCCGAGGACGTGGGACCCGGAGAAGAACCGGGCGCGTTCAATAAAAACAACGTGAGCCGCGGCGGTGCCGGTCTTGCTCACTACCTTCTAGAAATATACGGTGATGAAATCGCCGAAAAAGTAGCGGCATTTAAACGGGGAGAAGGAGAACGGCCTGTTATCCGTCTTGGCGGGGATTCCCGTTGGGGAAATGTGGACGATATTCACACGGTCGCCGCAATACTTTCCTTCACGGGCGCGGAAGTGGTGGTTTATGACGAACCGATACCGACGCCTGTGCTCACATGGCTGGCCCAGAACGATCCCAACAGCATCTGCGTGGTCAATTTTACCGCATCACACAATCCCAAAGAAGACAAGGGAATGAAGATATCGGACGGCAAGGGCGGGCCGCTTCTTAAAGCGGACACTGATCTTATCTCCAAATACGCGAATGATGAAAGCATCGTCATGCGCTACCGAACCGCGGACTACGAGCAACTGTTGAACGCTGAGGGATGGACTATCAGGAAGGGCGATTTTAAGGCAGCCAGAGAGGGGTACGCGAAATACCTGGTGAATGAACTGAAAGGATTGAGGGATACATGGAGCTCGCCGGAATTGTTGGACGCGCTGAAAAACCCTTCAAACTGGGATGTATGGATGGAAGACATTGCGAACGACCTGCAAGACGGAGTCAAACTGAAAATCCTCGTTGACTGCATGCAGGGGACGTCGGTGGAGTTTATGAAGGAAGTCTTCTTCAAGTATGTAGAAAGCGATGTCACGGATAGACTGAGCAAACGTATGCGTGAAGGGAAACTGACCAGGAAACAGTTTGATACGATTCTCAGTCATCTACGGAAAGATAATTTCTACGAGATTCTGCATACGGAATACGACAATGGAGAGTTCGAGGAAGTCAACGGCGCTCCCAATCCCACGCTGCCGGATCATAACAAGCCGCTGAGAGATAGAATAAAGAAACTCAGTGCCATGGGATATAAAGTGTACGCTCTGGCCACGGACGGCGACGCAGACCGGTTCGGGTTCTTCGACGTTATCAAACCGTACAGCAGCGAGGCTGATATTGAGAACGCGTTTGTGTCGTCAAACGACACGGTTCTTCTTACGGGCGCGGACCGGCTTGATGAGTACACTGTAAAAGGACAGGACAAATTCCTGTTCGTGAGAACCAGCGCTAATGGTATGCTGCTGGACAAAAAGATTCAAGCTGCCAGACAAGATGCCAAAAAGCATAAACGTCATCTAGACATAAAGATCGTGGAAACATCGGTCGGGTTCAAGCACATGGTCCAGCACATCCGTGCGGCTGAGGCGGAAGGCAGAACGATCCTGGTGGCCGGCGAATCAAGCGCCCATGTCGGTTACAATTCCCTGTCGCTTGACGACGGTATGCTGACCTCCCTCATGTGCGCGTGCATCATGTCTAAGAGAAAAAGCCTGATCAAAATGAAGGAAGAGATCGAGGAAGAGGTCGGCGTCAGGATCCTCAACGCGGAATACGCCACGGACCCGGAAAAGAAAAACAAAGACGGTATACGTCCGATGGAAGAAAAGCTCAAGGCCAACCTTGCGCAGGCCGAAAAGGATCTTAAGGTCAAGAACCCGAAACGCAAAAAGTACGATAGAAAAGAGATAAAAAAAGGATCCGTCACATGGAAGCTGATCGCAGACGACCTTGCCAAAGTCCCGGAAATGAGAAGCAAGAAGATAAAAAGCATAGACATTGTCGACGGTTTCCGGGTGACCTTCGCCGATGACGGCAATATCATCATCCGCTACTCGGGCACTGAAGCCAAAGGCCGCATTTACGTTCAAATGTTCACTGAAAGTATCAAGGGAAAAGCCAGGGACCAAAGAAGTGAAATGAAGAAAATAAGTGATGAAGTCTACAAAAAGGCAGGGGAAGCATTGCTGGGAGTTGAGACTCCCGCAGGTGAAAGCGAAACGGACGGTGATGATTACGACGATAACGTTGACAAGACCCCTCCTGCGTCCGGACGCGGCAAACTTCCTCTGTCCGGCATAGGCATTGCCGCGGGTTTCATCCTGGCTCCGCTTTTCATCGCTTCAAAAGCAGACGCAAGCACATTAGGAGAATCCGTGGTCGGTCTCGATCCAACTTTTGCGTGGATACTGATCGCGGGGCTGGCCATGTGGGGAGCTTATGAGTGGATTGTCCCGATATTAAGAGGAATAAATAAAAAATCCCGGCCTGCGGATGAAAGAGTAGCGTCGGAAAAACTTGATCCAAAGCCGCTCATCCTGCGGTCGCTCGGTATTGTCGTCCTTGCGGGTATTCTCGCGGATATCATTATACCCGTCTGCTCTCAGGCGTTTACCTCCATCGGAGAGCCCGTGCTTACCATCGCTGACGCTACCGGCGGCATTTTAGCCACTCTTATTCTTGTGGGATTTTTTGCCGCTAAATGGTGGGGATTCCGCGAGCGGACGAGCCTTTCTAATGATGAATTCGCGGAAGAAAAACGCGGTGCCAGCATCCTTCAGAAACTATTTACCGATAAAGTGGTCGGTTCAGAAGAAGCCGCGAAAGCTCTAGGTGTTAAGGCGGGAAGAGATGTTATCCTCGGTGTGTTCGGAAATGTCAGCGGATATTTCAATAGAAACGGCGGATATGAATCCTTTATGGAAACGTATAACGCCTACACAAGATTCTTTGAGAACAATAACAGAAACCTTGACGGGGAGCGGGCTCAATCGGATCCAAAGGATAACTTCCTGGTGATCAAGCTGGGCATCGGTGGGCAGATGACCCCGTGGCTCGGGATCGTTTCCGTCATGCGTCAGTTCATTGGGCGCAGCGTTTTCGGCTACTACGAGCTGGGCCTGAACTACAAAGAGGAACTGGACGATCTGGTCCTGCCGGAAGGCATTACCTGGGACCGTGTGCTGATCATTGCCAGCTCCAAGTCCGGTTCAACCGACGAGACCATGAAAATCTTCGTGAAACTGCTGATGATCATGGCCAGG
>CAZNYG010000060.1:0-12465 GCA_964577205.1 uncultured Elusimicrobiales bacterium
CATTGCCCTTTCTGTACTATTCTTCCAGCGTTTTCAGCAGCCGAAAATGATCCCGCTGGCTCTCTTCGACCATAGCAGAGATGAAGTTAATAAATGCCCGTTGAAGCTCATCGTTCTCCCTGATCCTGCTCCGATAGGGAAATCCGTTCATAAGGCCACCTTCCTGTATTTTTGTTGGATCAGTTTCTTCAGATCGCCGGCGGTATAGAGCCTGTATTTGTTATCTTTGTGGCGGCGGGTTGCAAGTTTCCCGGCCCTGTCCCAGCGGCGGAGCGTGTCCGGGTGAACTTTAAGCATCCTGGCGGCTTGATGAATGGTCATGTACCTTTTCATAATATTCGTCATAAACCTTATGCAAATTATACATCTTCGATAGTTGGATGTAAAGCCTGGCCCGGCTTTCACGCGCCCGGCGCGGGAAAAAAATTCTCGCGCCGCTGGAGAATTTTTGCGGGTTGTTTGACAAGGGGGGTGGCATTTATTATAATTGTTTGTTAATTGCTGCGTTTATCAAGATAGAATGCCCCGGGCAAGAGCCGAGGGGTTTTTTTTAAAAATTCCAGGCCGGGACGCGGCCGCGTTAAAAGGAGCCTCAAATGACAACAGGCGCTGACAAAAATATCCAGCAGCTGCTCATCCTTATCAAGCCGGACGGATTGAAAAAATCCCTGACAGGCAATATTCTCACGAAACTTTCGGAAGCGAAACTGGTCATAATCGGCGCCAAAGTAGTGGAGGTCAGCAAAGAGCTGGCGTCGGAACACTACAAACACCTGAGCGACAAACCCTTCTTTTCCGAACTGATCGATTACATCCAGGGCAAAGTGCACGGCGAGCCGTACAACCGCGTGCTCGCGTTCGTCTATCAGGGCGAAGACGCGATAGCCCGCCTGCGCCGCATCGCCGGCGCCACGAACCCGGAGGAAGCCGATCCCATTTCCATCCGCGGCGCCTACGGCCGCATTACCACTAAGGGTGTGTATGAGAACGTCATCCACTGCTCTTCCGACCCGGCGGAAGCTGAACGCGAGATAAAGCTCTGGTTCTCGCCCGCCGATCTGATCAACCCGGTCTATCCGACGAAGAAAGTAACGGAAAAAGCCGAACGTGAAGTTTGGGCGTAGCATATAACGGGAAATTTAAAATGTAAGGTGTAAAACAAGTAAACAGGTGTCATGCCCGAGTGGTTCTATCGGGCATCCAGGTGTTGACGTAAAACGGCATTTATGGATTCCCGATGAAAACCCAGGGAATAACAAACGCATGCGTAACATCAGTTGTTAATTTCATTTCGGCCGCTCATTCTTGTTTTACATTTTTCGCTTTACAATTTACATTTAAAAGGAAACCGCAATGGCAACGTACCTTGAAAAATGGGTGGAAGAACAGGCAAAACTAACGCAACCCGACACGATATACTGGATGAACGGCTCTGAAGAGGAAGCCCGCGAACTGGTCAAGATCGGACTGACGAAGGAAAAGATCAACGGCCATCCGACCCTTACCGAAATGAACGGGAAGATCTATCCGAACGCGTTTTTCCACCGCTCGCATCCTTCCGACGTGGCGCGTACCGAGCATCTGACGGTCGTATGCACGTCTTCCAAAGACGACGCGGGCCCCAACAACAACTGGATGGACCCCGCGGAAGCGAAAGCGAAAGTGACTCCCCTGTTCCAGGGATGCATGAAGGGCCGCACCATGTACGTCATCCCGTACACGATGGGCCATCCCGATTCTCCGTACGCGAAATCCAATATCGAGCTCACCGACTCGGTGTATGTGGCGCTCAGCATGCGCATCATGACCCGCGTCGGACAGGAAGCGATACAGCGTATCGGCGCCTCCGATACCTTCGGCAAGGGACTGCATTCGATCGGAGACCTCGACCCGGACCGTCGCTGGATCATGCATTTCCCGCAGGAGAACACGGTAATGAGCATCGGCTCGGGATACGGCGGCAACGCCCTGCTGGGCAAGAAATGCTTTTCGCTGCGCATCGCTTCAAGCATCGGACGAAAGGAAGGCTGGCTGGCCGAGCACATGATCATCATCGGCGTCCAGTCGCCTGCGGGAGATATCAAATACTTCCTCGGCGCTTTCCCTTCCGCCTGCGGCAAGACGAATCTCGCGCTCCTTGACCCGGTACTGAAGGGCTACAAGGTCTGGACGCTTGGCGACGACATTGCGTGGATCAACGTCGGCCCTGACGGACGTCTCTATGCCATCAACCCGGAAAAGGGCTTCTTCGGCGTCGCGCCCGGGACGTCCGACAAAACGAACCCTGTCATGATGAAGACACTCAAGAACGATAAATATTACCCGACCCTGTTCACGAACACCGCGGTCGACAACGACAACAATACCCCCTGGTGGGAAGGCGTAAGCGACGATGTCCCGCGCAATTTGACCGATTGGCAGGGCAGCGCGTATGACCCGGCGAGCGGCAAGCCGGCTGCTCATCCCAACTCGCGGTTCACCGTTTCGATCTACAACTGCCCGACGCTTTCGCCGGAATACGACAACCCGATGGGCGTGCCCATCTCCGGCATTATCTTCGGCGGCAGGCGGCGTTCTACGATACCGCTGGTCACCGAAAGCGCCGACTGGGCGAACGGCGTTTTCATGGCGTCCGTGATGGGTTCTGAAACAACGTCCGCGGCTACCAGCCAGGTCGGCATCGTGCGGCGCGACCCCATGGCGATGCTGCCCTTCTGCGGATACAATATGGGCGATTATTTCGCGCACTGGCTGAGCTTCGCCTCCCGAGTTAAGAATCCTCCCCGCGTTTTCATGGTGAACTGGTTTCGCAAAGATGAAAGCGGCGCCTTCATATGGCCGGGATTCCGCGACAATTCGCGCGTACTGAAATGGATGATAGACCGCATCGAAGGAAAAGTTGACGCGCGGGAAACCGCTCTCGGACGCGTCCCCCATATCAGGGATCTGGATGTGACCGGAATCGATATTTCCGAAGAAGACATGCGGAAGCTTTTCGAGGTCTCTCCCGAAGAATGGAAAAAAGAAGTGGAAGACATCGAAGCGTTCTACGCCCGTTTCGGAGCGCGTATTCCGTCGGAGCTTAAGGAACAGCTGGCGTCCCTGAAACGCCGCCTGGGGATCTGACCCTGTTCCGTTGCCGTTTCGATGATCCGGGCGGCTGAAACCGCCCCGGCGAACGGCATTGCCGGTTATGACACTGTCTGGCACAGAGAAGGGATAGAGGTTCATCGACGGCATGCTTGCATTCGGAAATGAAATGTATTAGAATACGGGTGTGACGTTGCTCGACGGAATTTGAATTTCATTCCCGCCGCGAACGCGGGTTTTGAAATACAGTCCCTCCAACGGCCAGGTTCTCCCCCAGCCTGGCCGTTCTTTTTTGCCCGCGCAGGATATATTCGGCCGAAAAGGAACCGCATCGTGCAAACCCGCCGATGATACGGAGTGGTAAATTGAACCTCTCCCGCAAAATTGATACACTATAACCCATGGACGTTATCCTTCTTCTCATCCTTACCGTCATTTTCTGGGGCACCGCTCCGATTTTCGACAAAGCCGCGCTGAAGGGCGGCGATCCGCTGCTGGGAACTATCCTGAGAGGCATGTTCATCGGCCTTGTCATGATGCTGTTCGGCCTGTTCAGCGGGAAGTTCCGCGAGTTACCGCTTATGCCGGCGCGCAGCATTTTCTTTTTCTTTCTTTCAGGCATATTCGCGGGGACGCTCGGCGTTTTTACCTATTTCAAGGCATTGCAGCTCGGCCCGACGTCGCGCATCGTCCCTCTGGCCGCGACGTACCCGCTGTTCACGGCACTGCTCAGCGTGATCGTGCTGGGAGAATCGGTCACACTGCCGCGCGTTATCGGCATTGTCCTTATAACCGCCGGCGTGCTTCTGGTAAAATAAAAGGGCCGGCGAGTAAGCAATATGAACGCTTCTTATCACGTCATCGTCGTGGGAGCCGGGCACGCGGGCTGCGAGGCCGCTCTCGCGGCAAGCCGCACGGGACTGTCCACGCTTTTAGTTACCCTGCAGCTGGACGCTGTCGCCCGGATGTCCTGCAACCCCGCCATAGGCGGGATAGCTAAAGGGCAGATCGTACGGGAGATCGACGCGCTGGGCGGCGAGATGGGCTGGATAACGGACAGCGCGGGCCTGCAGTTCCGCATGCTGAACCGTTCACGCGGCCCGGCGGTATGGTCGCCGCGCGCGCAGTGCGACAAAAAACTTTACCAGCTCCTGATGAAGGCGGCGCTCGAAAAAGTGCCCGCCCTCGACCTGATGCAGGGCGAAGCCGCCAGCCTACTTATAGAGAACGGGAAAGCGGCTGGGATCACGCTCAAGACCGGATCAACGATACGGGCGAATGCCGTTATCATTACGGCCGGCACTTTTCTCAACGGGCTTATCCATGTGGGGCTGGACCATTTCCCGGGCGGGCGGTTCGGGGAATTCCCTTCCGAAGGATTATCGCAGTCCCTGAAAGGCGCGGGCTTTGAGATCAAGCGGCTCAAGACCGGCACGCCGCCCCGCGTAAATGGACATACCGTCGATTACGCGCAGGCATCGGAACAGCCGGGCGACGAACAGCCGGTCCCGTTCTCTCATTTTACCGATATAAAAAAATGGAGAGCGGCCAAACGGCAGCTTTCCTGCTGGCTGACCTATACTAACGAGACGACGCACGAGATCATACGCGCGAACCTCGACCGGTCTCCGCTCTATGCCGGCATCATAAAAAGCGTCGGGCCGCGATATTGTCCCTCGATCGAAGACAAGGTAGTCCGGTTCAGCGAAAGGAACCGTCACCAGGTCTTCCTTGAGCCCGAAGGCTACTCTACCGCAGAATTATACGTCAACGGCATCTCGACCAGCCTTCCGTCGGACGTGCAGGAACAGATCGTACGCTCGATCGCCGGCCTTGAGAAAGCGAAGATCATGCGCTACGGCTACGGGATCGAATACGACTTTTGTCCCCCGACACAGCTGAGGCCGACACTCGAGACCAAACCCGTGGAGAACCTGTATTTCGCTGGACAGATCAACGGGACCACCGGCTATGAAGAAGCCGCGGCGCAGGGGCTCATGGCAGGCATCAACGCGGGGCTGAAACTCTTCGGCAAGCCCCCGCTGGTGCTCCGGCGGGACGAATCATATATCGGCGTAATGATCGACGACCTGGTCACCCGGGGAGTGGATGAGCCCTACCGCATGTTCACCTCGCGGGCCGAATACCGGCTGACGCTCCGTTCCGACAACACCGATCTCCGGCTGCTGGAACACGGACACCGTGTGGGACTGATATCTGACGGGATGTTCCGCCGGTTCGAGCGTTATCGCGCCGCCGTCGAAAGCCGCGTCAAGGACGGAACGGCGGAGCTGCCTGAGGACGACGCCATCGCCCCCTGGACAACGGAAAGCATTGTTGCCGAAGCGGATATCGAAAAGAAATACGCGGGCTATGTAGAACGGCAGAAAACGCAGGTGCAGCGCCTCATAAAAATGGAGGATAAGCATATTCCCGAAGATCTGGAGTATGCACAGGTGGCCGGTTTGCCGCCTGAAGCGCGCCAGAATCTGCTAAAGGTCCGGCCGCTCACCATAGGACAGGCCGCCCGAATCCCCGGCGTCACCCCCGCGGACATCGCCGTCCTGCTGGTGCACCTGGAAAAAAGAAAGGGGAATAAATCATAACGGCGTTCTCGTGTTCTCGAATAACGGCATGTCGCGCACACATTCAGGAACACAAGAACGCCTTTCAGGAGTCTCTATGTCCCTTCTTGACATTATCGGTATAGCGGCCGGCACGCTTACCACGCTGTCATTCCTGCCCCAGGTCATCAAGGCGTGGAGATCGAAGTCTGTCAAAGATATCTCCCTGGGCATGTACGCGATATTCTCCCTCGGACTGGCGCTCTGGATCATGTACGGCGTCATCGTCCGCTCGATCCCGATCATCGCCGCGAACTCCGCGACGCTGGGGCTTGCCGGGGTCATTATTTTTCTAAAACTGAAACATGACGAATAATGAGCAGTGCTTGTCATTCCCGGGTGTCACTATCTGTGTCTTACCCACAATTCCCTTCTCCCATTGTGGGTGAGTCTTTGGGCCGAGACCGCGAGCGAGGAAGAAGCTTGCTCTCACCCTACCCTCTCCCTGACAGGGAGAGGGTGAACAAAACTACATGCTATTTATCGACGATATCGCAATAATTGCAGGTATGCCACAGATAGAGTCCTTCGGGGATGACACCAAAAACAGTTGCGGCACGGTCTGCATGTAAAGAGAAGCTGGATGAATTCGCCTCAGTATAGGAAATAAAATGGACCCGAAAACACATTACGAAGAACTGAAGGAAATTTCGTTAAAGGAAGGCATCGTTCTTTTCGGCGTGGCGGATATTGTGCCGATAAGGGATGCCTTCGTCCTGCCCGAAGGCCTTTCGCGAAGGTTCCCTTTCGGCATTTCCCTCGGTTTCCGGCTTGCCCGGGCAATTTTTGAGACCATCGAGGACGCGCCAAGCCAGATGTACTATTTCCATTATCAGCGGGCCAACATGCTGCTGGACCAGGCCGCGTTGAAAATTACGTCTTATATTCAGGAAAAGGGATACGACGCGCTGCCGATCCCGGCGTCACAGATCATTGACTGGGATAAACAGCTGGGAGCGCTCTCGCACCGTGAGATCGCCCGGCTGGCGGGCCACGGCTGGTACGGCAGGAATAATCTGCTGGTGAACGAACATTACGGCAGCCAGGTACGGTATGTGACCGTACTTGCCGATCTCCCTTTGACGACGGACGCGCCGGCGCGGGGGGATTGCGGTTCATGCCATGCGTGCGTGGCACTGTGCCCGGCTCACGCGATTTCCGAAACTGGGTTCGACCGCGATGCCTGTCACCAGAAACTGAAAGAGTTCACCAGGATCCAGCGCATCGGCCAGATGATCTGCGGCGTCTGTTTAAAATGCTGCCCGGGCTTAAAAACAGTGCGATAAGGCAGTGCTGAGAGACAGTGCAAAAAAATGCAGAGGTCATTTTTTAAAGACGTGTTGCTTGTCGTTCACTAATGAACAAGTGAACTATTGAACTAACGAACGCCGTTGAGAGGTTTTATGTCAATTCCTGACGAATTGTGGCTTCAATGGCGGGAGTTTGTGGAGAAAAGTTTCGCCATCCTTGTCAGCGAAACCCAGATGGAACAATTTAAAACCTTTCTCGCGGCGCTGGTCGAGTGGAACGAAAAGATGAACCTTGTTTCGTTCCATTCACAGGAAGAGATCCTCTGGCGTCATTTCGCCGATTCGCTCGCCGGCGCGTACATGATCCGGAAATATCTCCCCTGCCCCGAAAGAACAGACGTTATCGACATCGGGACAGGCGCGGGATTCCCCGGCATACCGGTCAAGATCGTACTGCCGGATATCCGTTTAACGCTGCTCGAATCGATCACAAAGAAATGCGCGTTCATGGAAGAGGCGATTAACCGTCTGGGATTTAATAACGTTTCGATCGTCAACGACCGGGCCGAAGTCATCGGGCAGACACCGGCTCACCGCGCGTCGTACAACGCAGTGCTTTCCCGCGCCGTGGCAAAGTTCTCCCCCAACCTTGAGATTGCCGTGCCTCTCGCGCGCCGCGAAGGCCGCGCCTTCATTTTCAAAACCGAATCGGCCGCGACCGGCCCCGAAGGCCTCCCGTCAGTCGGAAAAGCGCTCGCCACACTGAAAGCCGCGCCTGACGACCGCTTCTGCTATACCCTCCCCGGCACGGACCACCGCTACTGCATCCTATCATTCAAAAAAACTTCCGACACCCCCCCGCAATACCCCCGCCGCGTCGGAATACCCGAAAAGAAACCGCTGTAATATAACTCGGGAAACAAACGCAAAATAGGGGACGGAGTCAGGTAATTAGGTAATGAAGCCTGTAACGCGTTCGTACTCTCGGAGTCGTGAGCTGTGAATCAGGGGGTTGTATGATCATTACTCTTTCGATTTCGACGGAAAGGCGGAGCGAGTTTGTTGATATTACCGACGAGGTGCAGCGTATGATCACCTCTTCGGGCGTCAAAGATGGCATCTGTCACGTCTATACGACGCATACGACTGCCGGCATTGTCATCAACGAGCACGCGGATACCGACGTTGTGAGGGACATAAACAAAATGCTGGACAAGCTGGTCCCATGGATCGACGGTTATGACCACGCCGAAGGGAATTCAGCCGCGCACATAAAAGCCAGCCTTACCGGAACGTCGCAGACGATCTTTATCGAGAAAGGGAAGCTCAAGCTGGGGACGTGGCAGGGGATCTTTTTCGCGGAGTTCGACGGCCCCCGAAAGCGCGAAGTGTTGGTAAAAATAATCAAAGACTAAAAGCATTCTTCCGGTGTCAGACTTGCTTTAATTGCGCAGATTATTGAAGGCATGACGATATTCATGGCTGAATTTCGATCAGTCACGCGAAACAAACGCAATTAAAGCAAGTCTGACACCAGGTGGTGACACCAGGTGGAGCACCGGGTGGAGTTTTTAAAAGGGGATGATTTTTTTCCACCAGGGCTGGGTGCGGGCTTCGAGGAGTTTGACGCGCATGCCGGGAGAAACACGGGCGATGCCAATGATGCCTGGAGCATAGTGGACAAGGACGTCGGCTTTTTCTCCCTCGACGGCGACTTTTTTGACTACCGCGGGAAGACCGTCGCGGCGTCCCCCGATAAGGTGGGCAAGGTAGTGAGCGATATCCCGCGTGTCGGTTATCTGCGAGACGATGACATCCCCGTTATTGAGGCGTCCCGCCTCTTTTCCGTTATCATCTTCTATGAGGTCCACTTCCAGGCGCACACCTCCCGGTTCGTCCGTGACTGGCGCTTTCGCGTTGGAGGTAACACCTTCGTTGTCCGGCATCTGGCGGAACTGAGCCAGGTTGAGTTCTTCGCAGCGTAGCGAGACCATCACTTTTTCGGCTGAGAAGAACTGGGCCAGCAGGCCCGAAAGCTCTTTTTCGTCGCATTTGACCAGGGAGGCGCGGTGGCCGGTGAGAAAACTCCTAAGCTTTTCTTCAACGCCCTGCGTGTAGTCGGGCAGGCTGCCGCTGTCGAGACGGTATGAGAATATCACTTTTTCAAGCGAATACCAGTCCATCTCGGGGGAATTTTCATAAAGCGCGGGATTATAGGAGATGACCGTGCTGAGGCGGAGTATATCCTGCGCCTTGGCGTTGATGACGATCAGCACAAGGCCGTAGAGGTTCTTGTCGGAAAAATACAGCTTCCCTTTGACCGCGTAGATATGGCGTAAAAGGCTGCCGATCGTCCTGATCGCTTTCTCAAGGTCGTTGTCGGCAAGCTGCAGCGCCAGTTCCGCTTCTCCCTGTTCGCAGCCCGTCTCTTCCATCAGAAGTTTCGCGTTCTCTTGCATAGATTTATTAAAAGCAACAACAAGCTATCAGCTTTCAGCACTCAGCTGTCAGCAAAAAAATCAGTCAAAAGCGATACGGGATGACAAAAACGGTTATTGCAACAGAACCAGTCTCTCAGACTCCATAACCCGCGTGCCTTTGCCATTGCTGATGGCTGAAAGCTGATATCTGAAAGCTTATGTTACGCCCTCGGGAACGCTTTGTCGTATACTTTCTTCAGGCTTTCCGCAGTGACATGCGTATATATCTGCGTCGTGACGATGCTTTTATGTCCGAGCATTTCCTGGACGCTGCGCAGGTCGCAGCCGCGGTCCAGCAGATGCGTCGCGAACGAATGCCTCAGGGTATGCGGAGTGATCTTTTTCCCTTCGCACGCTTTGATGAGCCATTGATGCAGCGCCTTTCTCGCTCCCCGCGTGCTGATGCGCCCGCCTTTATAATTGAGAAAAAGAGCGTTTGACGTCCCTGAGACAAGCCCGTCCCGCCGGACCGATCCAAGGACCTCGTCGCGCGCTTTCATGTAATCATGGACCGCCTCAAGGCTCACGGGACCCACCGGAACGATGCGTTCCCTGTTGCCTTTGCCCCACACGCGGACCAGCTCCCCCATGAAATCCACGTCGGTAACATTCAACCCGGTCAGTTCTTCAATGCGCAGGCCGCCGCAATACAGGAGTTCCAGCATGGCCCGGTCGCGCGGCGGCACTTCCGGCTGGTTGAACAAAGCGCGGATCTCCTGCTCGGTCAGAAAAACGGGGATGCGTTTTTCCGTCTTGGGCGAAGAAAGGTAAAGGAACGGATTTTTTTCTATTATGCCCTCGCGGGCGAGGTACTTGTAGAACGAACGCAGTGCGGCTATCTTCCGCAGGGCGGACGAGCGGCGCAGCCTCCGGTTCTGCAGAAAAGCAAAGTAATCGCGCAGCATCAGGCGTTCCGCGCGCGTGGCGGCCGTCGCCGGATAATTGTCCCGCATGAAACCGTAGAAATCGATCAGATCGGTGCCGTAAGCGGTAAGCGTATGGTGGGAATAATTACGCTCCGCCCGGAGATACTGCAGAAATTCCCGGGCATGCCGGTCGAGTTTCAGGGGAACGGGGTTCATGGGTTCATGAGTTGATGGGTTCATGGGCTGAGAGAACAGTAAAGACAAAAGCCCGGCCAGTGCTCCAGACCGTGCGCAAATCAGGCATGATTGCTTCAACTGCCGCGCCGGCTAAAGCCGTCGCCTACCACTTCGAGGGAAAGGTACCCTCACCCTGCCCTCTCCCTGACAAGGGCGAGGGATAACAAATCCGATTTCTATAACTCGAGAACACGAGAACGCCGTTATATTTATTCCGCTTCTTCTTTAGGTTCTTCTTCCGGTTCTGCTTTTTTCTCTCTCGGGATCCACTTGATATTCCGGCATTTGGGGAAACCGGAACACGCGAGGAACGGGCCGCGGCGGCCGACGCGTTTCAGCATGGGGCTGCCGCACTTTTCGCACTTTATATCAGTTTTTTCCGGGGCGGGCTTGACCACCTTGTTGCCGTATTTGTCCACGGAGAAGGTGGTCTTGCATTCCGGGTAACCCGAGCAGGCCATGAACCGGCCGCGGCGGCTGTCACGGAGCACCATGGGCTTGCCGCACTTGGGACAAACCTCACTGGTCTTCTGCGGTTCCACTTTCTGGCGGGTGACGTTCGTTTCGGCTTTTTCGAGGTCTTTTATCAGAGGCTCGTAGAATTCCCGCACGATGCCAGTCCAGTCGGCATCGCCTTCCGCCACGCGGTCCAGCTTTTCCTCCACGCCCGCGGTGAACTGCACGTCAACGATGTCCTTGAAATGGTTCTTCATGATATCGTTCACCACGCGCCCGAGGTTTGTCGGGAAGAAACGCTTCTGTTCCAGCCGCACGTAAGTGCGCGCAAGGATTGTATTGATGATCGGCGCGTATGTCGAAGGGCGGCCGATGCCGTGTTCTTCAAGCGACTTGATAAGGCTTGCTTCGTTGAAGCGCGGCGGCGGCTCGGTGAAATGCTGTTCCGGCAACAGCCGCAAAAGATCGAGAAGTTCATTCGCTGAAAGCTCGGGCAGTTTCCCTTCCTTTTCTTCGTCCGGATCGGTGACCAGATAGACTTCCAGAAAACCGCTGAACTTGAGCGTGCGGCCTGTGGCGCGGAAAATATAGTCGCTGGCGGCGATATCCACGCTGGCCGTGTCGTATACCGCGTCGCTCATCTGGCTGGCCATGAACCGCCGCCATATAAGATCGTAAAGTTTATTTTCGTCGGAAGAAAGATACTTCTTGATCGATTCGGGCATGCGGGACGGCGCGCTGGGACGAATAGCTTCATGCGCTTCCTGCGCTCCCTTGGTCTTTGTTTTGTAGATACGCGGTTTCGGGGGAAGGAAATTGTCGCCGTATTTCCCCTTGATGAATTCCACGGCATCCTTGCGCGCGGATTCGGCGATATTCACGGAGTCGGTACGCATATACGTGATAAGGCCTTCGCTGCCGCCGTCGCCCAGATCGATGCCTTCGTAAAGCTGCTGGGCTATCTTCATGGTCTTTGCCGCCGAAAAGCCCAGCCTGCGTGAAGCGTCCTGCTGCATCGAAGAAGTCGTGTACGGAGGGAAAGGCGTACGGCGCCGTTCCTTTTTTTCAATGCCGGCGACTTTCCATGGCGCGTCTTCAAGGCCCTTTAAGACGGCATCCGCCATGTCTTTGTTCTTGAAATGAAGCTTGTCGAACTTCTCACTGGCTTTTGAAACGACCGACGCCGTGAACGTGGCAGCATCGCCCGCCTTCTTTTTCAGCTCCGCCTGGATGCTCCAGTATTCCACCGGTTTAAAGGCTTCTATCTCCTCTTCACGGTCGCAGATAAGGCGGACGGCGACGGACTGCACGCGCCCGGCGGAAAGGCCGTACTTTATTTTGCGCCACAGAAGCGGCGATATCTTGTAACCGACCAGGCGGTCCAGGATCCGGCGGGCCTGCTGGCTGTTCACCAGGCAATGATCGATGGCCCGCGGGTTTTTCAGCGCGTCTTTTATGGCTT
>CAZNYG010000061.1:0-11919 GCA_964577205.1 uncultured Elusimicrobiales bacterium
AGGAGCCCCACGATCTGGGCCATGGCACGCATGCGGAAGATCATAAGGAAAAAACCGATCAGCGTCACGGAAAGTGATACGGCGAACGCGCTGACGCGAACGCTGTCCGGGATCGCAATGACCCTGCCGGCGAACAGGTACGCCATGTACGTCAGCAGCACCGCGGCGGCCAGCGACAGCAGCGGGTTCAGCAGCAGGCCGGGCGACTCGTCGGCCTGCATGACGCGGGAAATGTATGACAGGAACCAGGGAATGAGCGCCGCCTTTATGACGAAAAGCAGTCCCGCGACCACATACAATTCAGTGCTTTTTTCCGTATGGGCCGAGGAGAACGTCAGCACGCTGAGGAAAAACGAACTGTAGGCGAACCCGCGGATGAGAGCGGCTGTCCGGCGGGCGATGACCATCCGGTACGTCATAAGGAGAACTCCGAATAACGCGATCATATGCCCACCACCGATGAGACAAGAGCCAGGCCCGCCACTATAAACGCGAATGAAAGGAATTCCGGCACGCGCAGAAGGCGCATCTTTGCCACTCCCGTTTCAGTGATCGCTACGGCGACGGCGATCCCCGCCACTTTTAACAGGTAGATCCCCGCCGCCGCCGGCCATGCAGCGGAAGTCCCCGGCAGCACCGCGGCTGTAAGGGAGAACCAGACTATCTGGCGTATATGGGAAGAGGCCTGGATCAGCCCGAGCGAAGCGCCGGAATATTCCAGAACCATGGCCTCGTGTATCATCGTCAGCTCAAGATGCGTTTCCTGATTGTCCACCGGTATGCGGGAAGTCTCGGCAAGCGCCACCAGGAACAGCGCCCCGGCCGCAAGAACGGAAGAAAGACGTATGCCGTGAGCGCCCGCAATTCCGGCCGCCGTCGTCGAATCCCCGGTCAACGCGGCTGCCAGGATCGCCAGCACCGCGACCGGTTCCGCCAGAGAAGAAACGAACATCTCGCGGGATGAGCCCATACCGCCGAACGCGCTTCCGGTGTCAAGGCCCGCCAGCGCCGCGAACCAGCGGCCGAGGGCCATAAGGAATATCAGGACCAGAAGATCGCCCATAAAGACCCAAGCCAGCCCGGGGACGAGAGAAGGAACGATGAAGAGCGCGGCGGCGGAAGATCCGAACACTACTGAAGGCGCGGCGCGGAACAGCCAGGACGAATTCTCCGGTATGATCTCGTCCTTGGCAAAGAGTTTGGCGAGGTCATAATACGGCTGCAGCACCCCCTGCCCGCGGCGCATGCGCAGCGAGTTCTTGATCTTCCTTATACAGCCGCTGACCAGCGGCGAAACGACGATGAGAAGCGCGGCCTGCGCCGCAATGATCAATAGTTCCATAGTGGCATCTATCTCAAATTTCAAATCGCATTTTGAAATTTGCAATTTGCAATACCGTTTGCACTGTGGCGCCCTTGCTTTCAGAACCGGTGCATGAACAGGATCAACGCCAGCATCGTGATGAATATGTAACCTATGTAAAGATGTATACTGCCCGGCTGCAGCCGACGCAGCTGCCGGGCCGCGGCAAACAAAAGAACGATTGCGCGATCGTAGACGCCCTTGAACATCGAGGTGGTATGCACCTCGTATTTAAACGATTTGACGTGATAGGTCGCTTCGCGTATCGTCTCGGTCCTGCGGTAAGGACGCAGCATGAAACTGAACGACAGCCTGAAAGGCTTTGAAAAAGCAGTGCCGGTGTATTCATTGTCGGGGCCCAGCGAATAATAACCGCATCCCCATATCCTGTCCCGCCGGAACGCGCGCAAGCGAGAGACGAACAGAGCGATGCCGGTAAAAACCGCCAGCACTCCGGCTATCACGAGCGGGGACGTCACGGCTTTGCCCGCGCCGGAGATGAACCACATGAAGGCGCCTGAAGGCGTGCGCCCTCCAAACCCAAGCACCGAAGACGAGACATCCAGGCAACCCCCGAAAAAATATGGCGCGCCAAGCCCCATGGCAGCGGCCATGAATGCCAGGAAGAACATAGGTATAGTCATGCTGGAAGGCGATTCCACGGCGTTCGCCGCGTGATGACTGCGCGGCATTCCAAGAAATGTTATCCCGAACACCCGTACGAAACAGGCGGCGGCAAGCCCGCCCGTGAGAGCCAGAATTGCGGCGGCAAGAGGCATACTGTATTTAAAAGCTGCGGTCCCCTCGGAAGCGGCCCGGAAGAACGACTGCAGAATGAGCCATTCGCCGGCGAAGCCGTTCAGTGGAGGGATCGCGGCGATGGCCATGGCCCCGATAAAAAAGGCTAGCGCCGTACGGGGCATCTTTCTGACAAGGCCTCCGTACTGCTCGATATTCTTCGTGCCGGTACCTTCGACGACGCTGCCCGCCCCCAGGAAAAGAAGGCTTTTGAACACGGCATGGTTAGCCGTGTGAAACAGGCCTGCCGCAAGCGCGAATGCAGCCGCTCCGGGCATATTCCGGCTGGCGCAGACAAGAGAAGCCCCGAACGCGAGCAGGATGATGCCGATATTTTCAATACTCGAGAAAGCGAGGATCCTCTTCAGGTTCCGTCCGGTCAGGGCGAACATAATGCCGGTGAAACAGGACAAAGCGCCCAGGGTAAGCAGCGTGTTCCCCCACCATGAGGGCCCGGCACCCAGCGTGCCAGGAATGAAGCGTATCAACCCGTAGATACCCATTTTGATCATGACACCGGACATGGCCGCCGATACATGGCTCGGCGCCGCTGGATGAGCGGCTGGAAGCCAGATGTGGAGAGGTACCATGCCGGCCTTGGTGCCGAAACCGGTCAGCAGCAGCACGAACACGAGGCTTCTTAGATGAGCGGGCATAAGACGGCAGGCTTCTTTCATCGCGGAGAATTCGAACGAGCCGGTATACTGGTACATAAGAAGAAAAGCCACCGTAATGCAGGCGGTGGCAAGATGGGTCATGACTATATAGAGAGCGCCGGCGCGCACAGAAGAAGCGTTTTCCGTACCGGCAACGATAAGGTAATAGGAAAGCAGGGACATGACTTCCCAGGCGACAAGGAAGAAAAGGGCGTTGCCGGCCGTAACCACGGCAAGCATCGACGCGATGAACAGGACGAACGCCAGCCCGCCGGACAGGCGGCTTACTCTGTCCATGTGCCGGCAATATCCGACAGAATAGATCGCGGCCGGCAGGGCCACCAGCAGTATGAGAACGATAAAAAATAATGAAAGCGGGTCATGTAAACACGACCAGCTCAAATTAAATATGTTCATTTTTTAGTGAATAAATATAACGGGTAGGGAGGTCTGTGCCGTGCGGCCTGTGCTCGTTACGAGACTATCAAAGATACTGGAAATCCTTTCCGTCATTGTATCATTTTTTTTCAGCGAGTCAAAATGACCGTCATCCCGCATTTAATATCGTCTCTGCACTTAAATATCGTCGTTGCCAGTCACTTAATCTCCGGATCACCTGATCTCATAATCTCCCAATCTCTTATTCTCCGCCTTACCGGTGCTGGCAATGGCCGCTATGCGGGGCGAAGGTGCAATCGCCGCAATTGCGGGCACATGGCTCCCCGTGGATCAGTACCTTAGTGTTCTTAAGGACATTCTCGATATCGGTCTCGACGCGGTCGCATATTGTGTGAAATTCGCTTATCGTCATGCCGTGCGGCGTGGTGACATGGAGATCGATATGCTTGATGTTACCCGCCCGCCGCGTCCTCAGTTCATGGCAATCGAGTAACTGGCCGCCGTAGCGCGATATGACTTCACGGATCCTGGAGATATCGTCGTCCGACAGTTTCATGTCCAGGAGCGGGCCGACAGCCCCGATCATCAGTTCAACGGCTTCCTTGACAATAAAAAGAGCGATGCCTATGGCCACCACCGGATCAAGGAACCTGATGCCGGTCACCCAGATCAGCAGGAGCCCCGCCGCCACGCCCGCGGACGTGTAGACATCCGCTTTAAGATGCAGCGCGTCCGCTTCAATGGCGACCGATCCTTCTTCCCGCGCCACCAAGTAAAGTTTCCGGGACACGAAGAAATTGACCAGAGCGGAGATCAGCATGACGGCGACGCCGAGATGAATATCCTTTACTGACGATTGAATGATCAGTTTATGGATCGCTTCCTTAATTATGAGCACCGAAGCGACGAGAATAAGGATAGTCTCGATGACGCCAGAGATGTTTTCCATCTTCTCATGCCCGAACGGGTGCGTTTCATCGGGAGGACGGTCGGCGAACTTGACCGATAAATAGGCGATGACCGCCGCGATAAGGTCCATAAGCGAATGGATCGCCTCGGAAATGATACTGACCGCCCCGGTCATGAATCCCACGATGAATTTAAGGATGATAAGGATGGTGTTCGACAGGATTGACAGGCGGGCCACACGGGATTTGCGGCTCATCAAAGCACCTCAAAGACACGGGATGTTAGTTTCAGGAAGTCCCGTGGCGGATCTCTGTGAAGCCACTGCCGGAATCCCGGCCCGGATACTGACCCTGCTCTTCCCTGCCGATAATTATATGGAAATAAACTTGTAATGTCAATATAAAAACAACGTAACGGCGCCGATGAAGCGGCAAGTTACAAAGACTTTGAAAGGCGAATATACTCCTCACGCAGAAAATCAGCCCAGACGGCGCGGCTCCCTATTTCCGGCGCGGTTATAAAAAGGTCTTTGTCGCCGCGTCCCGACACGTTGACCACCACGCTCTGTTCAACGGAAAGTTCAGGCACGATCTTCAGCGCGGCGGCAAGCGCGTGCGCCGACTCGAGCGCGGGAATGATACCCTCGTTCCGGGCGAAAAACGTGATCGCCTTCAGGACATCGCTGTCCATCGCGTACGTGAGTTCGACCCTTCCTCCATCGTGCAGGAAAGCCAGTTCCGGGCCGATGCCGGCATAATCGAGCCCCGCGCTGATCGAATGCGTGGGCAGGAGGCCGTCGGCGTCATGCAGGAACAGCGACCGGTATCCCTGGAACACGCCTTTCTTTCCTCTGCCCTGGAAACGCACCGCGTGCTCCCCGGGCCTGCTCCCTTTTCCCCCTCCTTCCACCGCGATAAGACGGACGGATCTTTCCTCTATGAACGGAGCGAACAGGCCCATGGAGTTCGACCCTCCGCCCGCGCACGCTATAAGAATGTCGGGCAGGCCGCCGAACCGTTCGCGGCTCTGCGCTTTTACTTCCTGTCCGATAACGGACTGGAATTCCTTTACGATGCGCGGGTAAGGCGACGGGCCCAAAGCGCTCCCGACAAGATAATGAGCGTCGTCGTGCTCCGCGTCCCATGCCTCGAAAGCCGCGTCCACCGCGTCGGTCAGCGTTTTCGTGCCCCTGTGCACCGGGATGACCCGCGCGCCCAGCGTCTCCATCCAGAAAACATTCGGCCTCTGGCGGCGCGCGTCATTGGCCCCCATATAGATGTCGCAGGACAGCCCCAGCGTCGCGGCCACCGTGGCCGTTGCAAGGCCGTGCTGGCCCGCTCCCGTCTCCGCGATCAGTTTCTTCCTACCCAGCTGGAGCGCCAGGAGGCCCTGTCCCAGCGCGTTGTTGATCTTGTGGGCTCCCGTATGGCTGAGCCCCTCCATCTTGAGATACAATCGCCCCCCTCCCAGTTTCTTTGTAGTGTTCCTGGCAAAATACAGCGGGGTCGGCCTGCCGACGTAATGCGTCCGCAGTTCCTCCAGCTTTTCCCGGAACGCCCTGTCTGCCCGGCAGCGCTCGAACACCTGTTCCAGCCGGTCCAGGTCTCCCGACAGTCTCTCCGGCACATACCGTCCGCCATACGGCCCGTAATAACCCTTCTTCTGCTGCTTTTTCGTCGCGGCCACTTTCATTTCCCTGCTCCTTTTCAGAGGGCCGCCAAAAAAAATGACGGCCGCTCGATAATGACGACGGCCGTCCGGACAAACAAAAAACGCCGTCGATACAAGCCGACAGCGTTTACCTTTTACAACAACGACAGCGTATCGGCTTACCCCTGGAGGATAAACCGCCACCATGACTGGACTGCGATGAACATGATGCTGTGCCGCTGGTTCATTGCATAACTATGCCAGAAAATAACCCTTTTGTCAAGAGGTACCGCGGGAGGGTCTGTCAGGCCAGGGTCAGCTCGATCATGTTCCGTTTAGCGGAAAGAAGGGCCGATTTACGGCCCTTCGGTATGACAAGAGCGTTATCAGCGGACGGAGCGACAGGCTTTCCGTTGATATGCGCCTCCGTTATCCTATAGGCGCCGTGATCCTTTCTGCCGGGGTTGCGGTACACTATCAGGCAGGGGACGCCGTCAATAGCCAGAGAAAGCCGGACCAGCCCGTCCTGTCCGAACTGCTCCCGGACCAGCCTCGGAGAAATGACAAGGCCGCCAAGGACGTGGCGCACTCCGAACGACTGGGTGATGAGGAGGTAGGTGTACCAGCTGGCGGAACCGGTAAGGTAGTTATACAATCCGCGGTCATCCGCGTTGAAATATTCCGACAGGCAGGGATAAATGCGCGCCTTATCTCCCGTCGCCATTTTAAACAGCCCGTTCAGCACGCCGAACCCCTCGCGGACGAACCCGCGGGAATACAGGGCGAAAGCCAGCATGACGTCCATGTGCGCGAACACGGCGCCGTTCTCCTTGTCTCCGTACGAGAAGGCGAAAGCGCGGCCGAGGTCCAGTTTCACTTCCCTGAAATCGGTATTGAGCCGGTATGTGCCGAACTCTTTGTTCAACAGGTACTTCCCGAAACTTTTATGAATACGCGAGACCTGTTCGTCCGTGGCGACGCCGCTCATGATGGCGAACACGCCCGACGTCAATGTTATCCGGGGAGAACGGTTTACTATACCCTCTACCTTCCGGCCGGCATTGTCATAATAACCGTTATAAACCCCCAGTTCTTTTATCCATTCGTGATCGCGGACATGCCGCGTAAGGCTTTCCGACTTTTTCTCCAGGTCGTCGGCAACATCTTCAACGGCTATGCTCTTTTTGACGCCGGAAACGCCGCGGCAGGCCGCCTCGTAATAGCATTCCAGCAGCGCCCGTTTCTCACCGGCCTTCGAATAATCGACGGGGGATCTCAACGTGTCGAGCAGGATAAGCGTCTCGGCTGTCAGGGCGACAGTGTCAACGCCCAGCTTCTTCAGATCCCTTAGAAGCGCGGCCATATCCCTGAGATTGTGGGCGTACATGCAGGTGAACGCAACGCTCTCGCCTTTGCCGTGCGCCATATCGAGGCCGTCGTTCCAATCCGCGTCCTCGAGCTTCGTGTTCCCGTGCTCGCCGACATTGAAGAACTGCACCAGGTTCTGCACCAGGGTATGCTCGAACAACGAGCCCGCGTGCGGCTTTCCGCTTCTGTCGCGCAGGAGATTGTCCTTTTCCGGGAAAGACGGTTCGTTCACTTTCGCGCGGTTCAAAAGGTTGTCTTTGAAATAGGGAATATCCTCGAAAAGGATGCCCGTGTCCCCGGTCTGGTCGAGGTAGAGCCGAAGGGTCAGGTACGGCCACACGCCGTGATCCATCCACACGCGGGATATCCTGTTGCGGTCCGCGAGAAAACCGCCGTCGTTGCGTATGATGGTGGCATTCGATCCGTCGATCCGGACGCCCTTGAAATTATTGACGATGGCCTGGCGCGTCTTTGCCGGATCAAAAAGCAGCAGTCCGAGCAGGTCCTGCCACAGATCGCGCCAGCCGCGGCCGCCCCGCCCGTAATCGAAATGCGGCAGGAAAGAACAGCCGAAAATCTTGCGGAACGTGGGCTGCATGCTGACCCACTGCGACCAGAACGCGAAATCCGGATCGCCGCCGTCCATGACATACGCTGTGAATACCGGCAGCCATGCTTTCTTTGAAGCAGCCAGCGCTTTATCGATCTTCGCGGGCGAATCGAACCGCCGGATGATCGAAGCGGTATTGCCCGCGGTCATCCCCATGACGACCGTTATCGTGAACGACGACCCTTTTTTGACGGTGACCGGGCCGAAATCGAATCCCGCGAAAGGTTCCCTGCCCTGAGCCTTTTGCGCGGTGTTCCATCCCCCCTCGACCAGGTAGCCCGGACGGGCCATCGAACCGCCCTCGCCGACGAATTCCCCGTACGTGGCGATGACGCGCCGCGGCGCGGCCCCGTTCCCCCTGTACCCGGCAACGAAATAGTCCATGGTGTTCGGCGTATGTCCCCTTTCGTCGAACGCCATCGTCGGGCGTACCACGACGCAGTTTTTCCCCGCGTTCACCCGCGAAAGAAGGGAGGTTACGTGGCGGTGGTCGCGCAGATTGTCGGCAGACCGGCAGAAAAGCGGCATGGCGAACACCGGCGTAACGGAAATATCCTTTTTGCTCTTATTGGTGACGGTGAACCGCATTACTTCGGCCGGCGCATTTTCCGGGACAAAATTGAGCGTCTCTACGAAAAACTCTTTCAGATCGGACCTCAGGATATGATACAAAGGCCCTGCTTCCACTTCCGAAGCCTCGGGTTCAGTATAGAGCGAACTGGTATTGACCGCCTGCCCGTCATAGCACAGCCATAAGGAACGCGTGGAGGACAAGCTATGCAGGTCGCACGCGCTTTGCGGCACATTGAGGAAATTGTTGATGGACGTCTTGATATCCCCCGTCTGATACGGCGTTATGCACGAGAACAACGCTCCCTGAGTATTGGCCAGCGGAAAATAAAGCTCGCTCACCGTATCGGGATCTTCAACCGTAAACACCCCTGCCGCCTGATCTTTAATTCTCCAAAGTGACATTTTATTTCCTTCCTTACACCTATATTTTGAAGTTGTTACCCGTCATTCTTTTAAATGGTTTCCGCGGATAGTTAAGGAGAGCGTTCATATCGGAAACGAACCTGACCACCCTGTCCAGATCGACGGTTCCATCATTTTTTCTGAATTCCTGCCGGTTGCGCGCCATATGCCTGAACTCTTCTCTCAGCTCACTAGATCCTGCTGCTCTGAGCAATTCTTCTTTTTCGCTATCAGTAAAGTTATCCATACCGTTCCTTCAGCTTCAAAAAAAGCGCATGTTGGTTAAATATATCGAAGTGTTCTTTGACAATGCTCCAATCGATCGTATCACTAAAACGCTCCATGATCATTTGAATATCTGCAATCTCCCTCGGTTTACGCCCCTCATCATTCATAAGGGCCTGGAGTTTTAATCCGATCAAGTCTTCCGGCATAAGAATATTGAGAACGATTTCCCCGTTAAACAATGGCTTTTTTTTACTGCGTTCAAGCATTTTCAATGATGTCTTCCTGAAAGCATGAAGAACATCTATTTCTCCAAGATCATCCGATGGTGAAGTATATTGCGATACGTTTTCAGTTTTATACACGCACGCGTATCCCATGGATTCAAGAAGCTTGTTCAATTTCGGGGTATCTTCCGCAAGCATAAGAAGATCAAGGTCAAGTGTCGAACGCACCAGCCCCAGAGCGTTCATAGCGAAACCGCCGATCACCGCATAATGGATATCATGTGATTCAAATTCTTTAGATAGGATACCCAGTACCTTAATCAAATCCATTGTATTATTCTATCTTTTTTAATTGACAAAAAGCAAAAATATCTCCAACTGCGGAGAGATTTTTGCAAGGGGAAGACAATAGTGTCCTCTCGGGGGCGATTTACCCCCCCAGATTTGCCGATGTGTCCGGTCTATACACAGGCAAATCTGGGGGGATAAAGCACGCCCCTTTTCTCTTTATTCTTGTTGCGCTTTTCCCGGACAAAAACTATCCCGCTTCTGGAAGGTTTTTGCTAGCCATGTTATGATCATCAAAACGAGGAATACCGCAACGATCGTGGGGCCAGAAGTCCAGTCGAGGCGCAGGGACAGTTCCAGCCCAAGGACGCATCCGGCCACGCCGAACAGCCAGCCGAACACGATGCGGCGCACGGTGCCCGTGGTCGCGATCACCGCGGAAACAGCGGGGATAATAAGAAACGCGAAAACCAGGAGCACGCCCGCCACTTTGACCGACGAGGTAACGACAAAGCCGAAGGTGACATAAAACACGAAATCCCACCACCGGATGTTCAGGCCGGCTTTCCGGGCCTCCGGGAGATCCTCGGTGATCAGAAGAAGCTTTTTCCGCGAAAACCAGTGAATGCATCCGATCAGAGAATACAGCACGGCGATAAACACCAGTTCTTGCGGCGACACCGTGAGGATCGATCCCGTAAACATCTCCTTTATGTCTTCGGTCCCCGTAGCGGCGTGCTCCATCGCGATCAAAGACAGGGCGATAGCGCCGGCATACGTGATCCCGATCAGCGCTTCAATAGGCACCCTTTCCTTCCTGGCCCTGAAAAAGACGAACAGGAGAGCGCCCATCATGGTAAACGCGAGGGATATCAGGTAGTTCTGCACCGGGAACTGATCAGCGCCCCACCCCGACAATACCCCGACACTTGCGCCCAGCGCCGCCACCTGGGCGAGCGCGAGATCGACAAATATAACGCCTCGGCGCACGACATGATACCCTAAATACGTATGGATGCCCGTTAGAATAAGGCATACCAGCAGCGCGGTGACGACGAACGGGTAATGGAATAGCATCATGGTCATTTCCCTTCCGTCAGCGCGTTAACGATGGCATCAAAATGCCTCATGTAGGATTCCGGCGCACAATCTGCGCATGAGGGAGACGCCTTGATCACTCGTATCCCTGTCTGACGGGCGAGAAAACGCGGAGCCGCGTCCGGGAAATAGGGTTCCTGCATCAGGATGGATATATGATCCTTTTTGACAAGATTCACTATCCCGGCAAGATGTTTTCCCGTGGGTGGAATGCCGGGTAACGGTTCGACGTATCCGGCAACCGCAAGATTGAACGCGGAAGCGAAATAGACCCATGATGAGTGATAGCCGATGATCTTGTTTCCGGAGAGTTTCAACATTTTAGATTTCCAGCCGGCGATGTGTTCCCCGGTTTCATCTTTGAAACGCTCATAATTCTTCTCGTAATATGCGCTGTTCGAAGGATCCTCTTTCTTTAGCGCCTCGAGAATAGTATGCCCGATAATAATGCCATTTGACGGATCCAACCAGTAGTGAGGATTCCCTTCCGGGTGAACGTCGCCCATGGAGGCATTCACAACCCCCGCAGGCTTTTGGAGAACGGGCACGCCATGAGAGCAGTCAACCACGAGCAATTTCCCGTTACGGGAACCATCGATAATTTCATCCGACCACTGATCCATCGCAAGGCCGCATTTCAAATAGATCGCAGCCCGTGACACCTTGATCATGTACGAAGGAAGCACTTCCACGAAATGCGGGTTTGCATTGCTTTTTGCGATAGCGAAGACATCAACTTTATCACCGCCGATGTATGCCGCTATAGAACCAAAATCAGGTAATGCAGCCGCGATCTTTACCGTTGCGGCGTTAAGTGTTCCAAATGAAAGTAACATCAAGGTAAGCGTTGCAAATATTTTTTTTCTCATTATTATATCTCCTCTTTCGGTTACTCAGACTTCCTAATACTGATGCGCTTTATGCGGCCCCATGCTGAACAACACCTGGAACATACAGGTATGCACTACCGGAGAACCCTCAGGAATGAACTCTTCATACGTAAGACGGAACAAAGTTGTTTCTTCCAGAAGCGCATATCCGACAAAACCTTTTACTGTCCGGTTTGTCAGATTCTTGTTCTCGGCAGGGTTGTATTGTTCATAGAGAACCCCTCCGTTACACCTCTGCCAGAATTTCAAATCGGCGAAGGCATAAAAACCTGACCTCGCAGCTCTATTGAAGCTGCCGGTTGTGGTATCAATAACGATATCGCTATTATTGGCAAAATACTCGCCCTGCAGTGTTAAAACCGTAAGAGCGGCTGAGGAAAATGGGATCTTTGTTTTTATATCCGCGCCCACTAGTGTCCGACACATTTAAAATATGAGTTGTAAAATATATTGAAAATAGAGT
>CAZNYG010000062.1:0-11734 GCA_964577205.1 uncultured Elusimicrobiales bacterium
CATCAATGATAATGAATTTTTCTTTTTTGTCTAATAAATCAAGGAGATAATCAACTCTGTCTTCAGTCGTTCTTCCGCACATTTTTCCGGACCCCGCAAGGACCGGCATGCTCAGGGACAGCGCTATTACTCCAGCGCACAACAGAACGATCGATCTTTTCATACGATAACCGCCTTTTATGAATATAATTTACCACCGCTGCTGCTATATTAGACGCTTCAAAACTAAAAAAGTTTCACTTATTTAACGGCAAGGCGGGACACGGTCGCGCGCAGCGACGATGACCGGGAGCGCAACGACAAGCTGGGGCACCGGTGCCTCGTGGGCGACAACGATACCAGGCAGCGCGGCAAAATGGCTGTCGACGCCGACTTCCGCGACCGTCAGGAACGTATTGGGCAGCAGGATCAGTAGAAAGCTCATCCCGAGCGCGGACAGGATCTCCGCGGCTGAAGGCCACGAAGCGCGGCGGACACCGAAAGCGTAGTACGGCGCATGATAGATCACCTCACAAAAAAAAACCGCCTTTATTCTCTAAAGGTGGTTCGTTTCAATTCACGTCCTGTTACTGCTAAGACGTCTTTTCACACTGACGAATTAAAACGCACCTCCCCGAGTCCAGCGATAAGCCGCCGGTTTCATTGCTCGTACGAGATGGAATGTGATCGTCAGTATCTGCTGCATGTTACGGGTTATACCACACCGCGCGACCAGATGTCAAGTGATCGACGGAACGAAAATGCCTTCGAGGACCGTACGGCAGCCGGAGCAGGCGCCTTCGGCAAGCCTGTTCTCCAGTACCTGCATGCCGTACCGGCGCACCAGGATGTCGCCGCAGTTTGCGCAGAAGGTATTCTCCTCTGCGGCGATATTGCCCAGATAGACGTATTTCAGGCCGGCCGCTTTGCCGATGTCAAGGGCCTTCTCCATCAAAGCCCGCGGCGTATAATCACAATCCGTGAACTTGTAATCGGGATGGAAGGCCGACAGGTGCCAGGGGATCCCGGCACCGATGCCCGACAGGAACCGCGCGATGCCTTCCAGATCTTTCTCGGAATCGTTCTGCCCGGGGATCAGGAGCGTCGTGACTTCCACCCACGTGCCGCCCTCGTACAAGCGGCGGATGGTGTCCAGAACAGGCTGAAGGCGCCCTCCGCAGACCGAACGGTAACTTTTATCGTCGTAATACTTCAGGTCGACGTTCGCCGCGTCGAGAAACGGTTGTATCGCAGTGTAAGCCTCCGCGGTCATGAAGCCGTTGGTAACGAACACGTTCCTGAGGCCCCGCTCCCTCGCGGCGCGCGCGGTGTCAAGGGCGAATTCAAAAAAGACCGTCGGTTCGGTATAGGTGTAGGAAATGCTCCCGCAGTCCGCACGTTCCGCGCGCTCTGCCACCTGGGCGGGTGTCGCGGAATAAGCTCCCACGCCGAGGGAATCAGCTTCGCGTTTCTGGGAGATCTGCCAGTTCTGGCAGAACCCGCAGGTAAAATTGCACCCTGCCGCCGCTATGGAATAGGAACGCGAACCTGGAAGGAAATGGAAAAGAGGTTTTTTCTCTATCGGATCGGCATGCTCTGCGACGAGTTTCCCGTACGAATGCGTGACAAGTTCTCCGCCGGTGTTCTGCCGGACGCCGCACGATCCATAACGTCCCGGCGCTATGCGGCAATGATGAGAGCACAGGAAGCAATGGACGATATTGTCCTCAAGGCGTTCATAAAGCATTGCTTCGCGGGTCATAAAACCTCGAAAAACATTGAGTGAGCGATCAGCCATCAGCAGTCAGCTTTCAGCAGAGACAACGACTCGAAACGACAACTCGGAACTACAACGCCGGGAACGAGGCCCGATAACTACACGACAACGGCTGTCCGTAATTGAACGATGGACTGCTCAGTCCCATAGCGCGTTCTCCTTGAGCGTTCTACTGCCTTTTTTGTGGGCAAAGACGGCACAGGACACCATGGCCGCCAGCCACACTGCCAGGCAGATATGAGCGAATTCCTGCATTGATACCAGACAAATTACAAAAGATGCGCAAAGAAGTCAAACCGGCGCTCTGTTACGGGCAAGGCGCGCGATATGCCCGTCTCGCTCCGACATTTTGGCATACACCAGCGAACGGGACGCGTACACCGGCGCGGTTTCCACCTGTATGGCATTCATCGGGCATTCGTCGGCAGCTTCGATGCATATATCTCCGTAATTATGCGGTACCAGTCCCATGCGCACTTGCGCTTTCCCGTTATCGCCTATGGCGAATATTTCGGGGCAGGTGATGTTGCAGATAGTGCAGCCATTGCATGCTCTTGTGTTGACTGTAGCCTTCATAAATCCTCCTGACAGCTCAAGTCATGCGTCCTGACAGATTAGATAACTGGTTGCCGAATAGATCACGAACAGGACAGCAGGAAAGCGGGGATCGCTCCGCCGGACAGAAAAAGGATGAACAGCAGTGACCGCGAGATGAAAAGAATGAAAGAAGGACTGACTGGAAATGAAAAACCCGTTAACCGCCGAACGAACGGTTCCCGGGCATACGGATGGCCCCCCATCTGTATCCCCCCCGGGCCGCGTGAAGTGTCACACGGCCATTATAAGAGCCGGCGCAGGTCGTTGACCGCAGGCACGTTACAATCAAATCTTTGCATAAAAAAACAGTATTGTCAAGGACGCGAACCTGCGCCTGTTTTCCGTCGATGTTCCATCACTGCCCAAGCCACATGAGCATGGTACCGCTGACGCGCTGAAGGCTGTCCGTGATCAACAGCGCTCCCAGAAGAATAAGAACCGTCCCGGATACTATTTCTATGGCCCGGAACCATCGGCGCACGGCGGTAAAGAAGCGCAAAGCCCAGTTGATAAAAAGCGCGGTAAGGAGAAGCGGGATGCCAAGGCCCAGCGAGTAAACCGTCAGAAGAAGCATGCCCCGCGCCACGGTTTCCTGGGCTGAAGCGAGAATGAGGATGGAAGAAAGGATCGGGCCTACGCACGGCGTCCACCCCACCGCGAAAGCGATGCCCACCAGGAATGAACCGATATATCCCCAGGCGGGACGGCCCGTTTCCACGCGGGATTGACGGTAGAGGAGTGGAATCCGCACTATCCCGGCCATATGAACGCCCAGGACGATCACCACGATGCCACCGGCCCACCGGAGCACATCCCGGTAGCGTCCCGCAAGAGTGCCAAGATAGCTGGCGGAAGCTCCGAGCAGCACGAATATGACCGTGAACCCGAAGATAAAGAAAGCCGCGTGCAGGAGCGTCCGCGTGAGAGGGCGGCGTTCCTTCGTCAGCGTATCTATGGACTCGCCGGTGATGAAGGAGAGATAGGCCGGGATCAGCGGCAGGACGCATGGACTGACGAATGTCAGTATCCCCGCCGCGAAACTTACCAGAAGCGGGAAATTACCGAGTCCCTGCATCGGCAAGCACCTCGTTCATGACCCGGACGAATTCTTCGCTGTCGCGGTACCCGGATATCTGCTGAAGGATCGTCCCGTCGGACTTCAAGAATACTATCGTGGGAAGGCCGCGGACGCCGAAAGCCTGGGCGTCCCTGCCGTATTTATCGGTATCCACTTTCACGTTGACGAATTTTTCCGAAAGCCCGACGATCTCGGGTTTCGCGTACACATCCGTATCAAGTTTTTTACACCATCCGCACCAGTCCGCGTAAAAATCCACCATAAGCGGTTTACCGGTATCGCGCGCTTCGATCTTGCCATCGTTCAGGTTATACAGCCATCGTATCTCGCCGGCCTGCAGCGGGGGCTGTTGAGTCTGTGCCGTTTCGGTAGCCTGACGGGGAACCGCCGCGCTTTTGTTCTTCGCGTCGGAAGTGTTGCAGCCGATACTGCCAGTGACGAAAACAAAAGCCGCGGCAATCATCATGTGCGTTGATCTCATAATCCTCTCCCCTGATCCTTTGACGTTGTTCTACTCAAGCTGATCGCTGAAAGCTCCGTAGTTCCTATTTTGTCAGGACGAACAGCGCGTTCTCGGCAAAAACGTTCGGCATGAAACGCGATTCGCCCGCCGCGCCGTAAAAATGAGTATCCAGCACGGTGATCCTCTTTCCCCGGCAGTAATCGCGAAAATCCTTTATGCTGAGGAACCGGAGGTTCGGGGTGTCATGCCAGCTGTACGGCAGATGGCGAGTGATCGGGACCCTGCCGCCCAAAAGGAGCTTTAGCCTTGAACGGATATGAGCGAAATTCGGAAAGCTGACTATGACCCGCGTGCCGGCGCGCAGAGACTCTTTGATTACATAGTCCACTTTCTTGACCTGCTGGATGCTCTGGTTCAACACAACGTAATCGAAAGTCTTGTCCGGGTATCCCTTCAGGCCGCTGTCGATATCGCTGTGGAAGACGTTCAGCCCCTTTTCAACGCATTTATAAATGGCGGATTCATCAAGCTCGATGCCCTGGACTCGGGAATCCTTGTTCTTGGCAAGGTAAGCCATTAACTCGCCATCGCCGCAGCCAAGATCGAGCACACGGGTATCCCGTTCAATGATATCGGCAATAAGGGCATAATCCGTTCTCAACATGATGATCGTATCCTTTTCGCGCGGAGTGCCTTCCGGATCAGTTCATGCTATAAAATACACGTTGAACTGTCAAGGAAAACGACAGAAAAACGGCAGGATAAGATCGCTCTTATCCTGCCGTTTTCGAAACAGGCCTTCATCCTTGTTTTAGAACTGTATCTGGGCGCGGAAATTACCGCCTCCTTCGTCCCTGCAGAAAAGAAGTGTTTTTTTGTTGCGTTCGCACCACATCTGGGCGTCTTTCGGGAAAGTCGAGCAGTTTGCCGACACTTCAAGAACGTCACCCGCCTTGAGTTCCGACGCCTTGACCGCGACCTTGAGGATCGGCTGCGGGCACTTAAGCCCATTGCAGTTCAGCGATACCGTTGCCATGACCTGCCTCCTGTTTTTCTCCGGTTATTCCGGGATTATTTATGATTCCACCGTCTTGATATTATCAGCCTCGGATACCCACTTCACTATTTCTTCGCTGATCTCCCGGACTGCGGCTGGAATGCCCGCCGCCACTGCCGGCGTCATCGTTTCACCGAAATCATACGGGTTAGCCACCTCGATGCCGTAAACTGCGACATCTTGCGGCATGTGCTGGCCGTTACGGCGGGCCAGCGCTACCGATTCATCAAGGCCCATGCCGTGAGACGACCGAAGGTGTATCGAAATATCTTTGTGCGCCTCCACCCTGCGGCATTCGCCGGGAGCCGCCTTGCCGCTCATCATGCTGTCAATGACGACGACGCGGTCATAGCCGTCGAACAGTTCCATCAGCCGCCAGCCCGCGTACGATGCTTCCGAGAAATCCGCGCGGATCCCCGCGGCGCTCACGGCCTCGTGAACACGGCGAGCCGTTTCAATACCTGCGGCGTCGTCGGTCAGGATCGTGTTCCCGAGGCCGAGAATGAGCAGCGTGCCGGGCATCAGGCATCCCGCCGCAGCGTCCTTACGGTCTCTCCGCGGCTGTTCCTGAAGGTAACGATCAGCGGCATGGAACCGGGCAGAGAGTGCGTCGCACAGGACATACAGGGATCGTACGCGCGGAACGCCATTTCAACCTTGTTCAAAAGTTCATCCGACACCGTGCCGTTCTTTACCAGCGCGCGGGCCGCTTTTGCCACCGAAATATTCATGGCCGGATTATTGAAGACCGTGGCGACCACCAGGTTGACGCCGGTGACCACGCCGTTGGCGTCCGTCCGGTAATGGTGTATAAGTGTGCCGCGGGGCGCTTCGACTATCCCCACACCTTCGGATGGTATGCCTGAAGGGATGACGCGGACATCCGGCGAGGTGATCTCCGGGTCGCGGCTCAGTTCCTGCAACCGTTCGGCCGCGTACATCAGCTCGATCAGCCTCGCCCAGTGGAACGCGAGAGTATGGTGAACCGGCTTGCCGCCGAAAAAGGCGAACATCCTTTCATATTCTTCCTGGGCTATCGGCGTCGCCATGCCGTCTGCGGCATTCAATCTGGCCAGCGGCGCGACCCGTACAACGCCGGAAGCGGGCCCGTCCGTGAAACCTTTCCAGCCGACGTTTTTAAGATACGGGAATTTCATGTAGGACCATGGTTCCACCCGTTCGGCGAATACGTCGCTGTAGCGCGACGGGGCGAACTTCGCGAATTCTTTCCCATCGGGAGCCACGACGCGGACGGAGCCGTCGTAAAAATTCACGCGGTTATGGCCGTCGACCGTCCCCATGTAATACGTCTCGCTGTAGTACAGGTCTTTCGATCTTACGGTGTCCGCGTATTTCGGGTTATTCAGGATGACATCCCGGAACACCTTGAGAGAAAACCCGGCAAACCCGACAAGGGATGCGGCTTTTTCTTCGATAGCCGCGCGTTCCGCTTCAGAGATCGGCTTGGAACACCCGCCGGGCAGGCCGCACACCGGATACGTCGCGCGTCCCCCGATCATGCTCTGGATGTCCTGAGCCATGGCCCGGTGGCGGATGACCTCTTTGCCGGTATCGGCTCCCACGCGGGCGACGACGCCGAGGATATTCCGCTCAGCTGAAGGCGCATCGCTTCCTACGATAAAGTCCGGCGCCGCCAGCGCGTAAAAGTGGGCGATATGGGAATGCATGATGTGAGCGCAATAGAACAGTTCGCGCAATTTTTTTGCCGCTGAAGGGACAGAGACGCCGAATACCGCATCCGCCGCCTTGGTTGAAGCCATATGGTGCGCTTCCGGGCAAACCCCGCAGATCTTCGCGGTAATGCGGGGCAGCTCTTCGACATGTTTCCCTTCACAGAACTTTTCGAAACCCCGCAGTTCCGGAATGACAAGGTAGGCATTCTCCACGCTGCCGTCGTCGTTCAGGAAGATGTCGATCTTTCCGTGGCCTTCCAGCCGGGTTATGGGATCAATGGATATCCTTTTCATTTCACGCGTCCTCTCAATATTGATTTCGGGAGCGCGAACTGATAAAACAGTCCCATCGGATCGCGGACATCCGCCAATATGCTTTCGATCTCTTTTTCATCGTCGGATGCGATCAATGAGCAAACCGCGCTCAGCATTTTCGCTCCCTGGTCTTCCACGCCGGGAGGGGCGCCGTAACAGCCACGGCACGGCATGTTGGCGTTAATGCAGGTGGTGCGGCAGCCGGCGCGGGTGGCGGGGCCCATGCACAGGATACCCTGTTCCAGCAGGCATTTTTTCGAGTCGGGAATGATCTCGTGCGGACGATACATCTTTTTTATGTACCGCTTGTCGGAACGTTCCCGGGTGCATTCATCGCAGAGGGTTTTCGTCTCGCCGATGACCGATCCTTTCGCAGGAAGTTTATTTTCAACGATCGCCTGGACAGCCTTCCATATCCATTCGGGGGTGGGAGGGCAGCCGGGCAGATAATAATCAACCGGGACCACTTCGTCCAGAGGGAACACGCGGTCAAAGAACGCGGGGATCTCGATACTCCCTTCCTTCATCTCCGTTCTTTCCTGCGGCGGTTCTCCCGATGGGTTGTCCACGCCGACTGCAGTGCGGTAGACGGTATCAAGTATTTCTTCCCGGCCGAACTGGTTGGCCAGTCCGGGCACACCGCCGAGCATCGCACAGGCTCCGACGGCGACCATGGCCTTTGATTTCCTGCGGAGGAGTTTCGCGATATGTTCTGTTTCGGCGTTGCGGACACCCCCGTTGAAAAAGCAGGCATCGATCGTGCCGTCGGGAAGCGCCTCGATATCCTTGTATTTACCGTCAGTCGCCACCGGCCATAACAGAATATCAGCCGCGGCGCCGACATCGAGTATCTTTTCATTAAGGTCTAAAACGGCAACGTCACACCCCCCGCAGGCGGCGCCCCAGTAAAGAGCTATCTTGAGCTTATCTGCCATTATGGATCTCCCCTTCATTTTTCGACAGCGCCGCCGGCTCGTCCGGCTTCAAGGGCAAAAGCGGCTTCTTTGCGCCGCTTTTCAAGGGCCCGAGTTTCCTGACGGCGTCAAGCATTTCGGACGTTACCCGCGAAAACTTCTCCCCTTCGCTGGCGGCAACCCAGTCAAGACGGAAACGTTCCTTTTCAATGCCGAACTGGACGAGCAGCTTTTCGAAGAGTTTCATGCGGCGAAGAGTTTTGTAATTGCCTTCCTTGTAATGGCAGTCGCCGGGATGGCATCCCAGCACCATGACGCCGTCCGCTCCCTCCCTGAACGCCTGAAGGACGAACTGCGGGTCTACGCGGCCCGAGCACATGACCCGCACGACCTTGAGATTTGCCGGAACGTCGCGGTGCTGCCCGCCGGCCGAATCCGCGCCGGCGTAGCTGCACCAGTTGCAGAGGAATCCTATGATCTTAGGCTCAAACTGTTCAGTCATTCAAGCGCTCCCTCAAACCGCGCGAAGCGGGAAATCATTTGTCATGCGGCTTGCACAAACCCTTAATCTCACTGGTTATCTGGTCGTTGGTAAAATGCCTGTTCAAGATGGCCCCGGAAGGGCAGGCGGCAACGCATACGCCGCAGCCTTTGCAGAGGATCTCATTGACAAAAGACGCTTTCTTTTCCTCATCGAAACGTATGGCCTGGTACGGGCACAGCGGCACGCATACCCGGCAGCCGCCGCAACGGTCCTGATCAACGTGCGATGTCGCCGCCTCCAGTTCCAGTTTTTCCCCCGGCACGATGGCTGACAAAGCGAGTCCCGCCGCCGCCTGGGCATGCATTACGGTATGCGGAATGTCCTTTGGGCCCGCCGCGCATCCGGCTATGAATACGCCGCGGGTCGTGGTGCCTGCCGGAGACATGCGGTCGTGTTCGGCCGCGAGGAAACCGTACTCATCCAGATTCAATCCCAATTTTTCGGCAAGCCCGGCGGTTTCGGGGTCCGGGACTACGGGCGTGGAAAGAACAACCATGTCCACGGCAACGCTGCCGCCGTTATAGCGGACCGCGACGCGGCCTCCCCCGGGTGACACCTGAAGGCTGTTCGTATTTTCCACGCGGATGTAATGCGTTCCTTCCTCGCGGACCTTGTTCAGCATTTCTTCGGAGCCTTTGGCATGCAGGCACCAGTCAGAGAAGAATTCGAATATCTCGGCAGGCTCGCCGTTCATTTTTTTCCGGGCAAGGTGTGTCATCTTGACGGTATTTGCGCAGCAGATGGCGCTGCAGTAGGGCTTACCCTTTGGATCGCGGCTGCCGGCGCAATGGATGAAAGCGATTGCCTTGGGAGCGACGCCGTTGTAGTTCAGTATTCTGCCTTCGGTCGGGCCGGTGGAGCTGATAATGCGTTCAAACTGGAAGGATGTGTAGATATTTGGCGTTCCGGGCGCAAGCCCCGGCAGGGCGGTAACGGGCAGCACATCGAACCCGGTGGCGACAATGATGGCGCCCACCTCCGCGGTCACGATCTCATCTTTCTGCTCATAATCAACAGCGCCGAAGGGGCAGCCATCCTGGCATTTAGTGCAATTCTCGCCCTTTGACCGCAGGCAGTTATCGCCATCTACAGCTGCCATGTTAGGCAGCACTCCCACAAACGGTGTGTATACCGCGTGACGGTCAGTCATATTGCCGTTGAACTTGTTCTTAACGGTAACCGGGCAGGCTTCAAAACAGGCGGCGCAGGCGATGCATTTTTCACTGTCGATCATGCGGGCTTTTTTACGGATCTGCACTTCAAAGTTGCCGAAAAAGCCTTTGATATTATCTATTGTGCTGCCGCACAGAAGCCTGATCCGCTCGTTGTGCAGCACTTCATCCATTTTTGGTTCCAGCATGCAGGGGGCGCATTCGAATTTCGGGAACGCGTCTTCGTAGGAGACGACTTTACCGCCGATCCAAGGTTCCCTTTCCACGAGGTAAACAGTGCGGTTCTTTTGAGCGAGAGCAAGCGCGGCGGCCATTCCCGCGACACCGGCGCCCAGTACCAGAAAATCCTTTTTGCATTCCATGGAAGGCTTTTCAAGGGGATCATGGCGCACGACGCGTTCAAGAGCGGCTTTGACCTGGGCCTTTGCTTTTTCCGTCGCCTGCCCTTTATCGCGCGTCACCCAGGCGATCTGCTCGCGGATATTCGCCATCTGAAGCAGAAATGAGTTTTTCCCCGCTGATCCCATGACCTTCTGGAAAGTGGGTTCGTGCTGCTTTGGAGAACACGCGGCAACGACTATGTGCGTCAGCCGGTTCTCTTCTATCTCCCTGCGCATCGCTTCGCGTCCATCGACCGAACACCAGAGTTTATGAATGCTGACCCGGACGACGTCACGATGTTTTGAGGCGTAATCGGCAAGAGCGGCAGTATCCAGCGCTTCCGAGATGTTTGAGCCGCAGTCGCAGACAAAGACACCGATCCTCACCGTCATGGGCCCTCCCTGAGAAAAACACCGCGGCAACCGGACAGAAATAAAGCGCGGCACATACCACAAGCTATAGCAGAAGTACCCACGAATGTCAATAAATTTCTTATTTTTTTTTGAGGCAAACCGGAAGACTGCTGTATGATAAGCTTTTTCAGGACAAAAAAATGAATGAGGGCGGGTACGGAGCGGGCAGAAATATGTTAAAAACCGATCTGCGAGATAACCGATTTCAGCTGGCCGGCAGAGGCGCGGAGAGCTTTTTCCTCCACGGCATTCAGGCCGACATTCAGGACTTCCCGGACACCTTCGCGGTTGACAACGCAGGGAAGGCTCACATAAACATCGTCGATGCCCATGTAGTTCTGCACCAGCGACGATACGGGCAGGATGGCGTTTTCGTTGTTCAGGATCGCTTCGGTGATCCGTACCAGCGACAGGCCGATGCCATACGACGTTTCCCCCTTGAGTTCGATTATCTTGTAGGCTGAATCCCGCACATCGGTGAACAGGCGGTCAAGCATCTCCCTGTGGCTGCATGTTCCATGCGAATGGCAGACAAGGCAGTAGTCCGAAAAAAGGATCCCGCCGATCATCGCGCGGCTCCAGACCGGGAATTCGGTATCGCCGTGTTCCCCGAGGATGTAGGCATGGACATTCCGGGGATCGAGGTTGCAGTGACGGGCCAGCTGGAAGCGGAACCGGGCGGAATCCAGTACCGTGCCGGAACCGATCACTTCACGGGAGGGTTTGCCGGAGAAACGGTAGGCCGCGTACGAAAGGATGTCCACGGGGTTGCTGGCGATCAGCATGACCGCCCGCGGGGCGTGTTTTACCACGTCGGGAATGATCTTTCTGAAAAGTTCGACGTTATCCCTCACCAGCTCGATGCGCGACTGGCCCGGTCTCTGCTTTTTCCCCGCTGTAATGACGACGAGGTCAGAATCGGCGATATCTTCGTACCCGCCCGCGCGTATATCCACCGGCTGCACGTAGGGCGCCCCGTGGGACAGGTCCATGGCTTCACCCTCTATGCGTTTCCTGTCGGGATCGACCAGGACCAGTTCGCGCGCGCCTCCCCGTATGATCAGAGCGTACGCGTAGCGCATGCCGACATTCCCGCATCCGACTATAGAGACCTTCGGTTTAAGTTCAGCCATAAAAACACCTCGCAACGGCGTTCATTGGTTCAAACGATAAAGCCGCACCATGATAAACCTCTTCCTTACAGCCGCCCTTATTATACCACAACGTGTTCTTTGCTGCCATTGAACCTGTCTTCTATTGAGCCGGCTATTTTTCATCCTTCTCGCGTATCTCGACGCGGCGTATCTTGCCGCTGATGGTCTTGGGCAGCTCCTTCACAAACTCGATCTC
>CAZNYG010000063.1:0-636 GCA_964577205.1 uncultured Elusimicrobiales bacterium
GGGCAGGGTGATGTGTGCGTCACGCCGGCGCAGATGGCTTGCCTTATCGGAGCAGTGGCGAACAGAGGAGCGTATTATCAGCCTTACCTGGTGGATTCTATCGTTGATCCTTTCGGGAAGACGATCTTCAAGAACACTCCGCGGAAAAAGGACGATATCGCCCTTGAGCCCCGTGTGTGGGACCTGCTGCGGGAAGCCCTTGAAAATGTGGTTTCGAACGGTACAGGGCGCGGATGCTATCTCCCGGGATTGAAGGTGGCCGGGAAAACCGGCACCGCTGAGAATCCTCACGGCAACGACCACGCGTGGTTCGTTTCCTATGCGCCCGCCGACAACCCGGAACTCGCGCTCGCGGTAATCGTGGAGAACGGCGGCCATGGCGGAACGGCGGCTGTCCCGGTAACCCGGAAGATTTATGAAGCGAATTTCAATCTGGTAAAAGAGCCCCGGCCGAAACCAGCTGTCGGAGAAGCGGACGACGCGAAAGAGGCGCCGACGCCGGGCGCGTTCGGGAACGTTGCGCATTGATGCGCGCGGGTAATTATGTACTCTGAAGAAAAAGGTTTTTTTCATCGGTTCACGGAAAAAGTAGACTGGATCATGCTGGCCGCCATAGTGTTCCTTGTCGGCATGGGG
>CAZNYG010000063.1:646-11724 GCA_964577205.1 uncultured Elusimicrobiales bacterium
GTCTCTGTTTATTCCGCGACGCTGCATTACGGGAATTCAAGCAGGTTCGTTATAACGCAGTCCATGGCGATACTCATCGGTGTCATCGGCATGGTGGCCATCGTGAACGTCAACTACCAGATATTCCGCCAGTTGGTACCCTTTGTTTACGGCGCGTCGATATTCCTTCTGGTGGCGGTGCTGGGAGGGGGAAGCATGATCCACGGTACAAGGGGATGGTTCAAGCTCGGCCTTTTCCAGTTCCAGCCCGTGGAAATTGCCAAATTCTTTTTCATCCTGGCCCTTGCCGGTTTTCTCGACGGCAGGTGGAGGGAGACAAAACGCCTCTCAACGGTCGCTCTCGCCCTGCTGATGCTGGGCGGCAACATTATTCTGATACTTATGCAGCCGGATTTCGGTTCAACGCTTTCTTATTTCCCTGCGACGCTCGTCCTTCTGTTCCTTTCGGGCGTGGAACCGCTGTACCTTCTGGGCATGGTTATTTTCGGGGCCATAGCCGCGTGTCTCCCGCTGATGTCCACGTATTTCAGGATGCAGCCGGACCTTTTTGATAAGCCGGTGACGGGTTTTATCGCGGGCATGCTTCAGGGCGGCTGGCATTCCGTCGCCGCCGTCGCGGGTATCATCGCGCTGTTGTTCCTGATATGGTGGTTCATGGTCAAGCTGCGGTGGTCTCTGCCGCTGGCTTATCCCGTGATCCTTTCTCTTATCATAGTGGCGGGAAGCCTTTCATCGATAGTGGTGCAGAAATCGCTGAAGGAATACCAGCGTAAAAGGCTTGTCGTATTCGTGAACCCGGAGATAGACCCTCTGGGATCGGGCTACAATATCATCCAGTCGAAGATCGCGATAGGGTCCGGCAAGGTATTCGGGAAAGGGCTTTTTTCCGGAACGCAATCTCAGCTGGGATTCCTGCCGGAACAGCACACGGATTTCATTTACTCGGTGATCGGTGAGGAAACAGGGTACCTGTTCTCGCAGCTGACTATCGTGTTCTATTTCATCCTGGTATGGCGCGCGATGCTGGTAGCCCGGGAGGCGCGCGACCGTTACGGGTCGCTCATCGCCGCAGGCGTCGCGACGTTGTTCGCCTTTTACGGCGTCATCAACATGGGCATGGTCATGGGGCTAATGCCCGCGACGGGGCTGCCGCTTCCCCTTGTCTCGTACGGCGGATCGTCGATGGTCACGTCGCTGTGGGGCATCGGCATACTCATGTGCATACATTTGAGAAGGTTCACAAACTAAGGCATCGTAAATCGAAAATTTCAAATTGAACGGCACGTCAATTGTAAAGTCGTTGACGTCCAATTTAAAATTTGCGATTTGAAATTTGAAATGTCTCTAAGGTGGTACTGATCATATGATCGATATTGAGAAGATTCTTCCGCTGGTTCAGCGTCCCGGACGCTACATTAATCACGAACTGAATACCTATCCTCCGCGGGAGAACGCGGATGTTAAACTCTGCCTGTGTTTCCCGGACCTGTACGAGGTCGGGGGGTCCAACCTGGGACTGGAGATACTCTACCACCTGGTCAACCGGAAGACTGACGCGGGCTGCGAACGCTGCTACGCGCCGGCTGACGACATGGAGGCGCAGCTCCGGAGCCGGTCGCTGCCTCTTTTCGCGCTGGAGTCGCGGCGCCCCGTAAAGTCGTTCGATATCGTCGGATTCACCCTGCAGTACGAGCTGTGCGCGACCAACATCCTGGCGATGCTGGACCTTGCCGGCATCCCCCTGGCTGCAAAGGACCGCGGCAGCGGATACCCTCTGATAATCGGCGGCGGCCCGATGACCGCTAATCCGGAACCGCTGGCGGAATTCTTCGACGCGTTCGTCCTGGGCGACGGGGAAGATGCCATCGTCGATATTATCGTGGCTGTCCGCGAAGGCAAGGCGGCGGGCGACAGCCGGGAAAAGATGCTGTTAAGGCTCGCGCGCATAGAAGGAGTGTATGTCCCTTCTTTGTACGAAGTCGATCACAATCCGGACGGAACGGTCGCCGCGGTGCGTCCCGTCAATGCCGATGTACCGGCGCGAGTTACTAAACGGGTCACGAAACTCGACGACGCTTTTTTCCCTCCTACTAAGATCGTCCCATACCTGCAGACGGTGCATAATAGGCTGAATATCGAGATCGCCCGGGGATGCGCCAGCCATTGCCGTTTCTGTCAGGCGTCGCGTTATTACCATCCGTGGCGCCCGCGGTCGAAAGAGAACATCCTCGCGCTGGTGGAAAAAGGGATGGCTTCCACCGGGTTCGAAGAGATCGCCTTCTCGGCGCTTTCCTGCACGGATTACCGCGGGCTGGACGCGATCCTTACCGAGGTCAACCGCCGGTACGCTTCCCAGCGGATCAGTATTTCGCTTCCTTCCCTGCGGTGCGACCAGTTCTCGCTTCAGGTGGCATCGAATCTCGGGTACAACAAGCGGTCCGGCCTGACGTTCGCTCCGGAAGCGGGTACTGACCGCCTCAGAACGGTCATCGGGAAAAATCTGCCGGGGACGCAGATAGCGGAGACGCTGTCCCTCGCGTGGCGCATGGGATGGCGCACGATAAAGCTGTATTTCATGATCGGGCTTCCGACGGAGACGATGGCCGACGTGGAAGGGACCGCCGTACTGCTGCGGTCCATCAAGAAGCTCGCGCCGGGACTGAACTTTACCGTTACCGTCTCGCCGTTCGTGCCCAAAGCGCAGACGCCGTTCCAGTGGGTGGCCATGGCCCGCAGGGACGTGATCCGGGAACGTTTCCAGCGGCTGCAGAAGATCCTGCCGGCCTCGGTAAAAGGGCACTATGTGGAATCCAGCATCCTGGAAGGCGTGTTCGCCCGGGGCGACCGCCGGCTTTCCGCGGTTATCCGCCGCGCGTGGGAAAAAGGATGCCGGTTCGACCAGTGGAAAGAACATCTTAAGTACGACCTGTGGCAGCAGGCCTTCGCCGACTGCGGCCTGGATCCCGAGTTCTATGCTTTCCGGGAACGTTCCGCCGATGAGGTGCTGCCCTGGGAACACCTGCGGTTCGGTATGCCCAAAGACGCGATGCGCAAAGAGTACGAGGAAAGTCTCGCGGTCAACGTGACGGAAACACCGCTGGAACCGGCAGCGGCGCCGGCAATCCCGCCCCCGCCGCCCGCGCCCCGGCCTTCGGCTGTCCTTCAGACGGTCCAGCGGCTGCGGCTGCGCTTCCGCCGCGCGGGGATCGTGCGTTTTCTGTCGCACCTGGAACAGATAGAGATGTTCCGCCGCGTCATGAGGCGTTCGGGGCTGCCGCTCAACTATACCGGGGGGTTTAGCCCTCAGATCAAAATGGCGTTCGGGCCCGCGGTCTCCGTCGGGTATGAGAGCGGCAGCGAATACGTCGAGGTGGAGTTGACCCGCAGGGTCGAACCCGCCGAAGTCCAGCTGCGGCTCGCGCCCGCTCTGCCCGAAGGGTATTCACTGATGTCCGCGCGCAAAGTGCCGGTCTTTTTTCCTTCGCTGGATTCGCTCCTTAACGTCGCCGAGTATTATATCGGCGTCGCGGTCACGGACGAGGCCATCGAGAAGCTGCTCGCGCGAAAAGAGATCATTATTGAGAAGCGGAAAGAGAACCGGATCGAGCGTGTCGATGCCCGCCCTCTTATCCGTGAGATGAAGCGTGAAGGGGACGGCCTTATGCTGCAGCTGCGGTTCGGGCCGAAGCGGAACGTAAAACCGGAACGCGTCATCCAGGTACTGTGCGGCATGACGGAAGAAGAGGCCAAGCTCCTGCCCGTCGAACGCCGGGCGCTTGTTATTGAAAAGAATGACGGTTCCATAGCGGAACCGTGAAGATTTTTATGACGCCGGGAGGCAATGCCTGTTCGGCGCGAGATCACGAATGTTAAGAGGTTACCATGAAGAAAGAGATTATTGTAAATCGTACCGTTGACGAGGCCCGCGTCGCTATTATAGAGAACGGGCAGATGACCGACCTGTTCTTTGAACGGCGGGAATCGGAAAAGATAGCGGGGAATATCTATAAAGCGCAGGTTAAGAACATCCTGCCCGGGCTGTCCAGCGCGTTCGTCGAGGTGGGGCTGGAACGCAGCGCGTATCTGTATGTCGACGATGTCCGCGCCGATGGCAAGGAATCGAAGATCGAGAAAATGATCAAAACGGGGCAGGAGATCATCGTCCAGGTCGACAAGGAACCCATCAGCACCAAGGGCGCCCGCGTGACCATGGACGTTTCGCTGCCCGGCAGGCTGCTGGTCTATATGCCGTTCACCCATCATATCGGAATTTCCAAGAACATCGAATCACGGGAAGAACGCGGCCGCCTTAAAAGTATTTTAGCGGAAATGCGCTCCGAGTGCCCTGGCGGTTTCATCGTCCGCACTGAGGCGGAAGAAGCCACTGACAAGGAACTGAAACGCGAGATGAAATACCTGGTCCGCATGTGGAACTCCGTGGTTCAGCGCGCGGGGCAGGTCAAAGCGCCGGCGCTCCTGCACAGGGATATCGGCATCGTGTTCCAGACGGCGCGCGATTATTTCAACGAAGACGTCGATATCTTCCTCATCGACAGCAAGGAAGAGTTCCGGGAAGTGACCGATTTCGTCCGCATCGTCTCGCCGGAACTCCTGGACCGCGTCAAACAGTATCCCAGCAAGACGCCGATCCTGAAGGCTTTCAACATAGAGAGCGAGATCAAGAAACTGCGGTCTAACCGCGTCAATCTGCAGTCCGGCGGCTCCATCATCATCCAGGAGGCCGAATCGCTTTGCGCCATCGACGTCAACACGGGCCGTTTCACCGGAAAGAAGTCCCAGGAGGAAACGGTAACGATGACGAACCTGGAAGCGGCCAAAGAGGTCGCCCGCCAGCTCAGGCTGCGCAACATCGGCGGCATCATCGTCATTGACTTTATCGACATGAAACGCGCCAAGAACCGCCAGCGCGTTCTGGAAGCGCTGACCAGCGCGGTAAAAGGCGACAAAGCTAAGATAAAGATATGGCCCATCACGCGGCTGGGTCTCATCGAGATGACGAGGGAACGCCGCCGCGAATCCCTGAACGCTCTTCTCGGCGAACAATGCCCTACCTGCAACGGGCTGGGACTGGTGCTGTCGCGCGAATCGCTTTTCATCCAGGTCAACCTTGAACTGGAACAGCTCAAATTGAGCCGCCATGCCGGAAAGGTCCGCATCCGCCTGAGCCCTTCGGTAGCCCAGTATTTCAAAGAACGCATTAAACGCCTGCAGCAGAGCGCCGGCGAACGCGTCGAGATCCAGCCCGCCCACGACGTCGAGTGGGAGGATTATCAAATAATTGTTGAATAACAGCAATGAGCAGTCAGCATTCAGCGATTAGCTTACGGCTTATGCTGACTGCTTCTTTGATAGCTGAATGCTGATTGCTCAAAGACGCTTTTATTCCTTTTGAGGGGTTTAAATATGGCTCTATCCGCAGGTATCGTCGGGTTGCCGAACGTCGGAAAATCGACCTTGTTTAACGCGATAACGAACTGTAACGCCGAAGCTCAGAACTATCCGTTCTGCACTATCGATCCGAACACCGGCATCGTCCCTATCCCCGATCCGCGTCTGGACGTCCTCGCGAAGATGAGCGCTTCGGAGAAGATCACCCCCGCGGTCATTACGTTCACCGATATCGCCGGGCTGGTCAAGGGCGCGTCCAAAGGGGAAGGGCTCGGCAACAAATTCCTTTCCCATATCCGCGAAGTGTCGGCCATCGCGCACGTCGTGCGCTGTTTTGAAGATGAAAACATCGTGCACGTAAGCGGCCGCATTGATCCGCTGGACGATATCGAGGTCATCAACACAGAGCTTGTGCTTGCTGATTTTGAAATGGCCGACAAGATGTGTTCAAACCTTGACCGGCAGCTGCGCGCTTCCGCGGACCAGGAAGCAAAAGAGCGGGCGGCCCTGCTCAGGAAGATCAGGGAGACGCTTGAAAAAGGCGAGCCGGTACGCTCCCTTTCATTTACCGAAGAGGAAAAAGAGTACGTGCGCTCTTTGAGCTTTCTCAGCGGCAAAAAGGTCATTTACGTGGCTAACGTCAGCGAAGCGATGATCGGCAAGCCGAACGCCGCCGTCGACCAGGTGCGCCGTTACGCCGAAGAACATGGCGACGAATTCGCCGTCATCTGCGCGAAGATCGAAGAAGAGATATCAAAGCTGGAAGGCGCCGAAAAAGCCGATTTCCTTAAAGAACTCGGTATCACCGAATCAGGGCTCGATGTCATAGCAAAAAAGTGTTTTTCGCTTCTCGGGCTTCAGACCTACCTGACGACGGGCGTCAAGGAAACACGCGCCTGGACCATTCATAAAGGCGACACCGCGCCCAAAGCGGCCGGGGTCATCCACACCGATTTTGAACGCGGCTTCATACGCGCCAACATTGTTTCCTACGACGATCTGGTTAAGTACGGCAGCATGAAGGACGTCCGCGAAAAAGGCCTGCTGCGCCAGGAAGGAAAAGAATACGTCATGCGCGACGGAGACGTGGTGGAATTCCTCTTTAATGTATAACGGCTTAAAGGCGTTCTTGTGTTCTTGAGTTCTCGGGTTCTCGTGTTGAACAACCATGCAGTCAACGAATCTCCATAAACTCGAGAACGCCGTTTAGTACTTATTGTAGGCGCCGGCTTCAGCCGGCGCGTTCGATGTGAATCACAGGCTTAAGCCCCTGCCTTGATGTCTTCCGGGGAGTGATCAGTGAAGATAAAAAAAGTATTTCTTCCGGCCGTCTTTTCAACGCTCATTTCGGGCCTTATCTTTCCGCCGCTTCTCCATGCCAAACCCGGCTCTCTTTTCCGGGAGATCTCTTCTCCGTCGGGGAAAGTGTACGTGCTCGGTTCCATACACATGGCGGATGCCTCCATTTATCCGCTTCCTTCCGCAATAGAAAATGCTTTTGAAAAGTCGGATGCCGTTGTCGTGGAAGCCAACGCGTTGTCGGCCCTTTCGGATGCCGGCATTCTGGCCGGCCTTCAGTCCCGGGGGTATCATACTGACGGCAAAACCCTTCGCGACGACGTTCCGGCGGCCGTCTACAAATCATTTGAAAAGGCGTGCGCGGCCTCCGGCCTGGATATGACCATGTTCGATATGATGCGCCCGTGGCTTGCCGCTCTCACGCTGCAGGCGATGGATATGCTGAAATCCGGTTTCGACCCTCAGTACGGCATCGATGTGTATTTCCTTCAGAAGGCTCAGGGACGGAAGGATATCAGGGAACTGGAATCCATGGGGTACCAGCTCGACCTGCTTTCGGGGCTGGACAATTCGCTTCAGTCGCTGTTTCTTGAAAGCACCGTTGAAGAATCGGGGCGTATCAAGGAGACCATGGCCCGGCTGCTTGCCCTTTGGAAGCAGGGCGACGCGGAGGCTCTGTCGGACGAGGCGCTTTCATCATCGAGCGCCGACAAGCAGAAGTACGCGCCGCTCTACCGCGAGCTGGTAACTAAACGCAACTACCGCATGGCCGCTCGTATCGAAGAACTCCTGAAAGAGCAGAAGACCTTTTTTGTTATCGTCGGCGCCGGCCATGTTCCCGGCAAAGACGGCATCGTGGAGATCCTTCGCCGGAAAAAGTATGCCGTCACTCAGCCTCAATAGATCTGTCGGGGATGGAGGGAACTGGAACATGCGGCGGCAGAAAGGTTTGTCTCTTCTCAGTGTAGTGATCACTCTCGCCATCATCGGTATCTGTTATCTCGTTCTCATGAAAACGTATTTCAAAAATCCCGCGGGGATCGACTCCGATACGCGCCGGTCGCTTCAGGAACAAGGGGTGGATGCCTCAAACCTCCACGGCGTAGTACAGAAAGCCCAGGACACCGCCGACAAAGCCAACGCGCTTATCAAACAAAGAGAACAGGAAGCCGCGCGGTCTTTTTCCGTAACTGAATAGCCGACGTTACTCAAATGGTGTTACTGTCTTGTGCTTTTTCCCCGCCCTGACGTTATCTTATTATCTGAAGACCGTCCCTGATTTTCCTGGAAGTTGCAAATTTTACCATTTGACAAATTACAACAACTTGTATATAATCTACAACATAATGTTGTAATGAGGTGGGTATGCTGGAAAAATTGTTTTCATCAAAAGCGCGGGTAGAAGTGTTAAGGTTATTCCTCTCTAATCCTGCGGAAAGATTTTATCAAAAGCAGATATCCGATCTCACTGGACAGCCCGTTATGGCGGTTCAGCGGGAAATACGGAAGCTCCTGTCTTTAGAGCTCATAGAGCAGTCTATCAGCGGTAAAAGGGCCTACTACAGGGTAAACCGGAACAACACGATCTTTGATGAATTAAAGGCTATTTTCCTGAAACATACCGGTATAGCAGAAGCCCTGAAAAAGGACTTTGCTCATAACAACAGAATTAAGACGGTCTTTATTTACGGATCCTATGCAAAGGGAAAGGAAACGGCAGCAAGTGATGTTGACCTTTTTATCATAGGTACGATAACGTCGAGGGAAATATCTTCTATTCTGTCGAAACCTAAACAACAGCTTGGCCGTGAGATCAACTATACAGTGATGCCTGACACTGAGTTCAGGAATAAAATTAAGGCAAATGACCACTTTTTGACCAGCCTGATGTCCGAGAAGAAAATTTTTATCATAGGAAACCAGGATGAGCTTAAGGCAACTGTACGAGCAAGGTAAAGTCGTCCATCACAAAACATCAAAACAGGAGATCCAGAACCTGTTTAAACTGGTGCAGCGTGACATCGCTGATGCGAAGATAACGGGGCTGTCTGTAGATCGACGGTTTGCTACTGCGTATAACGCGGCCTTGCAATTGGGAATAATACTGCTCTACTGTAATGGATACAAGACCAGAGGTGCCGGTCATCATTTCTTTGTTTTTCAAGCCATGAAGGATATCCTGGGAAGTGAATACCACTCGCTGGCGGATTATTTTGATTCCTGCCGCTCAAAAAGAAACATAGCTGATTATATGAGCATAGGTAACGTTTCAAACGCGGAAGTGGACGAACTTCTTTCAGAGACAGAATTATTCCGAGACATGATAAGTAGTTGGGTTAGTAAGAATTATCCCGCCTTCATGTAGAGTGCCTTTCATATTCAATCAACCATCGATGACGATCTGTGTGATTGAGAATCGTCATCCCGCAAATACCATGGTTCCATAATTGTGCAAGGAGCTATTGCACAAATAGACAAATATTTTCTGCTTGACATCTTAAATGCTAAATGCTAATTTAATGCTAATTATTGTATAATTAGCAATTAACAATAAACCGTATGATATTATAATATATAATGTTTCGCATACTGCAAGGGGAACAGCGATGAAATTACCGGAACCGCCTCCAAATTGGCATGCAATTTTTAGTAAGCATACAGACTGGTTTTTTAAGAATATCAATAATGATAGATTAATCCGTATTGCCCATCATGCAAACAGGGAGTACATTTATTGGGATAGAGTTAAGTACATTACCCTGCCTGAAGGTGTCACTCCTGAGTTGTTCTGGTTGTTCCTGAAATTTAAACGCTCGGGACAAATGAAAAAAATCCCATTGCTGGATATTCGCCAGGCAAATTTCAATTATATACTGACCGAAGAATTGCTGAGAGGCTTGCATTATATAGATACTCATTCGGCGAATAATGCTATTTTCGGGGCATCTTTATCCCGTCCGGACAGAGAAAGATATCTCATTAACTCTTTGATGGAAGAAGCTATCGCCTCAAGTCAACTCGAAGGCGCAGCAACTACACGGGAAATCGCAAAGATAATGTTAAGGACCGGTGATAAGCCGAAAGACGTTCATCAGCGAATGATCCTGAATAATTATGTTACGATGCAGGAGCTTAAGAAATTCAGTGAAAAACCGCTTACTTCAGAGCTTATTAAACTGATCCAGGCGACTATAACCAAGGATACTCTGGAAAAAACGGATGCTTCCGGCAGATTCAGATGTAATAACGAGGATGATAACGTATCTGTAGTCGATGGAAGAGATAATACCGTACTGTTTGAGCCTCCTCCTTTCGATGAAATCGAAAACAGGATCAAGATATTGTGTGATTTCGTCAACAATAATGATAAACGGGACGAATTCCTTCATCCGGTAATAAAAGCCATAATCATTCATTTCTGGCTCTCATACATCCATCCATTTGTTGATGGTAACGGAAGAACCGCTCGCGCGCTCTTTTACTGGTATCTGATTAAAAACGGGTATTGGAAGTTCGAATATCTGTCGCTGTCGCGTATTCTGAAAAAAGCCCCGGCACAGTACGCTCGCGCTTTTCTTTATTCAGAAATTGATGAAAATGACATGACGTACTTCCTGTCTTATAATCTTAAATCTATTCAGGAAGCAATTACCGATTTTGACGCATATATTAAAAGAAAAGCCCGGGAACAGCAGAAACTCGTTTCCTTAACAAGATATCAACACGGGTTAAATTTAAGGCAGGCAGAATTAGTCGAACGCGCATTGAATGACCATAATTATTCCTGTACGGTTAAGAAGGTACAGAATACTTTTCAAGTCGTTCATCAGACGGCAAGAATCGATCTGATCGGACTTGTTAAGAAAAAACTGTTCGTAAAGAAGAGGATTGGAAGAGAATTTTATTTTTCTCCCGTAGAGGATATAAAGGAAAAAATGACGTAACTGAGAAAGCGGTGTCCCCTGTTGTGATCCTGAAAAGGCGGTGATAAAGTGGTAGGATGGCGTTATTGATACTGCCTCCTGTACCTGCCTGCCGGGAAATCAGAATTGAGTCATAAGGGGGAATCCAATATATTGTGAGAATGTGATGCTATTTCGCGTGACGAGAATATCGAAAGTTTAATTTAACACACTCTTTATCAGAGGGGTGTGTTTTTTGGTTTTAAAAAGAGAAATGGGAATTAACTTCGTCATATAGCAATTTAAGGTACTAAATACATAGCAGGTGGAATACATGTCAAAAGCATACTATTCAGACAGCATTGAAAACTTTATCTCAGCGGATGTCTCAGTTGTTCTGGGTCAGTTGTCTTCTGGGTTGGCTCAGGATGGTTTTTGTCTTTTGCCTTCACAGCAGAATGCGTGGAG
>CAZNYG010000064.1:0-11501 GCA_964577205.1 uncultured Elusimicrobiales bacterium
AAGGCGGAGATCGTGGGTTCAAATCCCACTGGCGGCGCCATTAAAGACAGTGCAAAGAAAGTGAAACAAAAGTGCAGAGACGGTAAGAGTACGCGAACTCGAGAACATAAGAACTCCTTTTTACGTATCGTGATTTCCAACCTGTCAATCCCACTCTGGAATTCCTTTTCTTTTGAAGAATACTCCCCTCTATTCAGGCCGCAACAGGGGGACATCCATGAATCTTACACGCCTTGATGCTTCCCGATGGGGACTGAATCCTGCGCTATGGCCGGCACCGAAGAGGCTATGGATCAAACGCGGGTTTCCACCTTTCACGGCGCTGCCAAAAATTACTTGCCCCTCACCCTGCCCTCTGTGTTTGGGACAGGCACAAGAGCGTTCAAAGCAGCACTGACTAATATTGAGGAGAAACTTTTATGCTCGACATTAAATTGATCCGCGAAAATCCTGAGGCCGTCAAGGAAGCGCTCCGGAAGAGGGGGCAGGACATTTCCCTGGATCAGCTTCTGGACTGGGATAACGAACGCCGCAAACTGATCGGCGAAATGGACGTGCTGCGCGTAAAACGGAACAAGGAATCCGAAGCGGTCGGCAAGCTGAAACGCGAAGGAAAAGAGCCGACACCGGAACTGATCGCCGAGATGGACGCTGTTCGCGAAGATATAAAGGAAAAAGAGCGGTTCCTTGTCACGCTGGAACAGAATATAGAGGATTTCCTGCTCCGCCTGCCCAACATTCCCGACGACACGACGCCCGTTGGAAAGGATGAGAGCTGCAACGTCGAGGTCAAACAGGTCGGCACGAAACCGTCGTTCGATTTCAAGCCGCAGGCCCACTGGGACATAGGTGAAAAGCTGGGCATCCTCGACTTCGGGACGGCGGCGAAACTCTCCGGCGCGCGGTTCACCATGCTCAAGGGCATGGGCTGCGCTCTTGAACGCGCGCTGATCAATTTCATGATAGACACGCACAAGGCCAAAGGGTATAACGAGGTCATGGTCCCGTACCTGGTCAACCGGGCTACCATGCAGGGGACCGGCCAGCTGCCCAAGTTCGAGGTCGAGCTGTTCAAGTGCGACGAAGACGAACTGTACCTGATACCGACCGCCGAAGTGCCCGTCACGAACATCCACCGCGACGAGTTCATCGACGAGAAAGACATGCCGAAGAAATACGCAGCGTACACCGCCTGTTTCCGCCGCGAGTCCGGCACGTACGGCAAGGATACCCGCGGCCTGATCCGCAACCACCAGTTCAACAAGATAGAGATCGTGAAGCTGGTCAAACCGGAAGATTCGGCCGCCGAGCTGGAAAGCCTGACGGACGACGCGTCGGATATTCTCCGCAAGCTGGGCCTCGCTTACCGCGTGCTGGCGCTGTGTTCCGGCGACATCGGTTTTTCTTCGGCGAAAACCTACGACCTTGAGGTATGGATGCCCGGCGAGAACCGGTGGCGCGAAATTTCTTCGTGTTCCAATTTCAAGGATTTCCAGGCGCGCCGCCTGAACATGAAAGTACGGTATGCCGACAAACGCAAGGAGTTCGTCCACACGCTGAACGGCTCAGGACTTGCCGTGGGACGCACGTTTGCCGCCATCCTTGAAAACTACCAGCAGAAGGACGGTTCGGTGATCATCCCCGAGGCGCTCCGCCCGTACACAAAGTTCGACGTCATTCCGTCGGCGGTATAAGCATTCTTTGAGTAACATGAGTTTATAGTTGATGTTGCGCGATCATTTCCTTCTTCCCTGAACGTTGTGTGACATGGAAGAAACGGCATAACGAAAAACCCTTGAAATTTCATCGGATATCCCGTATCCTTAGGGTTACCTATGTACCGCGCTGTTCACCTTATCCGCAGTTTGTTCCTTTCGGCCGTTATCGTCGGCCTTTCCATCCAGGCCGGTCATTCCCGGTCCCTGTACCAGCGCCAGATCGGCAATCATGAGATAGAAGTGGAGTTCGACGCGTATTATTCCAACGTCGATTACTATATCCCTCTGACCGGGACGCCCGTGCCCTGCTGTGAAAATGAGAACGAGTTCCAGGTATACCGCCAGCTCTTTTCGTCTCCCGTCCCGCGTTTCCTTGTGTTCGAAGTGAGCGTCAATCCCATGCCGTGCCTGGGTGTTCTCATACGCAGGAACCGGCCGGACGATTACGCGCGGGCAAACCTGTCCGAGACACAAAACCTCGTTCGTTCCATTACCGCCGGGTTCGAAGATCCGTGGGCCGCGTCGCTGTTCCTCGGCAACGTCATCAGTTTCCGCCCGCGCGGCAGGGAAGACTGCGAAGGGAAAGGGTATATCGGCCTGCTGGCGAGCGCGGGGAATTACCACATAAAGGACAACGAGCTAATCGACGATCAGTGGCGCGAGGCCGAGATCAAGATAAAGGGCGACCGCATCCTCCCCGCCATGAAGGTCAACTGGAGTTTCCGGACAGGGTTCAAACATCACGACAACCCGTTCATCCAGGATGCCGTCTATTTCGGGCTCCGTCGCGACCGCGTGGACGTGAACTATTACGGGCTGTCGCTGTTCCGCAACACCGGTTACGAATACATGATGGACGTGAACAAGGATACGGGCAGGGCGATCCGCCATTATTTCCGCATCGGCAAGAAGATACCTTTTAAAAACTCGAAAATAGCTTTTACTTTCGATACCGGCGTGATATGGGAAAGCGCGGAAAAATATACCGGCCCGCTCCGCCGCGCGGGAACAGAATCGCAATACCAGGTACTGATGCAGCCGAACATCGTTTTTTAGGGGATCGTTCATGGAACTATCGCTCAGCGGCGCGTCAAACAAACGGGCCGGATGGCTGATGGCCGCGCCTCTTATCATCATGGTCTTGACAGCGTTCCTTTATTTCGGCGGCATTATCACCGTGCGGCAGGAAAAAGACGCGCTGGGCTACGCGCATGAAGCCGTGCTGGGAGGGCTCGGCGCGGGCCTGTTCGTTCACGGGTTCCTCGGCCTGCGCAAAAAAAAGCTGATCGAAGACACACCGGCATCGAAGATACGTTCGGTGGCCATGGGGCTTGCGGAAGTGGCGGGGACGGCTCGTCAGAAATACCCTCTGGCCACGCCTTTAAGCGGCGCGCAATGCGTCTATTACCGTTTCCTGGTGGAGCAGGAGAAACGGGGTTCAAAGGGCCGCAAGTACTGGGCCAAAGTGCGCGACGGCATATCCGCGGCCTATTTTTATGTCGAAGACGAGACCGGCAGGCTGCTGGTTGACCCCCTGGACGCGGAAGGGGTACTGATCCGCGATTATTATGTTACCGAGGCTTCGGGGGGATTCCTCGGAGGCAGGATGCGTTACAGCGAATGGTATATCCTGCCGGGCGATCACGTGTACGTGCTGGGCAGCGTCAGGAAATTCAGGGATGCCGGGCTCAGCCGTAAAGAGCGGCTGGCCGAACGGCTCCGCCAGATCAAGCAGGACGCGGAAAAAATGAAAGCGCTCGACCTGGACAGCGACGGCCGGGTGAGCGCCGAAGAGTGGGACCTTGCCCGGCAGAAAGCGGAAGAGGAGCTTTTTCAGGAGGAACTGAAAAACCCTCCGGCGCAGGACGAAGACCTGGTGATCGCCCAGGGCGATATCGAAAAAACCTTCATCCTGTCCGACCGCGACGAGAAAGACGTCGCGAGGCATTTAGGCCTGCGCTGTTTCTTTTCGGCCGGCGGGGGAGCCGTCCTGCTGCTGGGCATGGCGGTCTCGCTTCTCGCGCGGACAGGTCTCCTGCCTCGCGGTTTCGCGATCCCGTGGGAGATGTTTTACCATTGATGGCTTAAAGGCGTTCTCGGGTTCTCGTGTAACCCCGGGAATGTCAATCACTACGGCAAGGGCGCTTTCTCGAGAACGCGCGAACACGAGGACACAAGAACGTTTTTGGAGGTTTTATGGGTGTAGTTTTGCTGGTGCTTATCGCGCTGCTGGTGGTTGTCGCCGGGGTGGTCTTGTACGGGGCGGGGATCTACAACAGGCTTATCCAGGTCAGGGTGAACGTGGACAAATCGTGGTCGAACATCGAAGTGCTCGAGAAACAGCGTTATGACGAGATCCCCAAACTGATCAAGGTGTGCGAGGGGTATATGCAGTACGAGAGAGAAACGCTGGAAAAGGTGACCGCGGCCCGGACCCGGTTCATGGACGCGCAAACGCCGGGCCAGATCGCCCAGGCGGATTCACAGCTGTCCGGCGCGCTGAAAACGCTGTTCGCCGTCTCGGAAAACTATCCCGAGCTGAAGGCCAATAACAATTTCATGCAGCTCCAGCAGCGGATCAGCTATCTTGAGAACCAGATCGCCGACCGGCGGGAATTCTACAACGATTCAGTAGGCATATTCAACACGCGCATCAAGCAGGTCCCGGATGTTTTCCTGGCGAACTTCATGGCGCTGAAGGAACGCGAGATGTACAAGGTGGACGAAGCGGAACGCCGCCCGCCCGACATCAATTTCAATATGCCGTCGTAAAAAGCCGGCAATTAAGCTCATAGCTCATGAGCTTTAGAGCTGTGAGCTCTGTTGCTTTTACGTTCCCGCCGGGCGAGAAAGGCAAGGACGATGATGAGGATGACGGCGGCGGCGGCGGCGGCAAGGGTGCTTATGCCGGCCATCGCGGCGTAGGCTTTGCGCCAGTGGGACTCGACGGCGTATCCCAGGACGGCGAACAGCCCGAAGCTCACGATGTTGCTGCCCAGGATGCCCGGGACCGCCTTTAAGGCGCGCAGGCGCAGGACACCGGCGGCCACAACAGCGCAGAAATGCATGCCCGGAACGTATTTAGCGAGGAACAGCGCTCCGATACCGTACTTTCTGAACCAGGCGACGGACCGGACATAGAGGCCGTTGCGGAAGACCGTGTGGAAGGGTTTCCGTTTCAGAAGGGCCATTCCGTATTTGCGCGCGAGATAGTAAACCAGCACGTTGCCCAGCGTGCTGCCCAGCGCCGTGGCAGTGATGATGACCGCGAGAGCCCCGTGGCCTTCCGCGGCAAGGTATCCCCCGAAAACCGTTCCCAACTCTATAGGCACCGGGGGGAAAAACGTGTTGCCGAGGGAAGCGAGGCACATCAGGGCGAAAAGCGTGACGGGATTGTCGGTAAGGACATAAATGTACTGCAGGATCGATTCCATGGCTCCTCATCATAACAAAAACCGCCGGTTTCAGGCAAGATATATTTTCGATTTTGACATAAATCTTCTAGAGAGCTATAATTGAATAACATGAATATTATCGAACCCCACGTCCATATGTACTCCCGCACCACTGATGACTATCAGGCCATGTACGCGGCCGGCATACGGGTGGTGGTGGAACCCTCGTTCTGGCTGGGCGCCGACCGGCGTTACGCCGGCACCTTTTTCGATTACTTCAACCTTATCCTCGTGTTCGAAAAGATCCGCGCGGCGCGCTTCGGGATCGACCATTTCGCGTGTATTTCCGTCAACCCCAAGGAAGCTGAAAACCGGCGCCTGGTCGACGAAGTGATCGCGGGCATGCCAGAATATCTTGACCATGAGCGCTGTGTCGGGATGGGTGAGATAGGGTTGAACAATATCACGGACAACGAGATCTACGCGTTCCGCAAGCAGCTTCTTATCGCCGAAGAGCGCATGATGCCCGTGGTCGTGCACCTGCCGCATTTCAACAAGGCGCAGGGCGCCCGCGCCATCGTCGGCATTATCCGGGCGGAAGGCGTAACGCAGAAACGCATACTTATCGACCATAATACGGAAGAGACCATCAGCATCACCCGCGCCACGGACTGTTTTACCGGGTTTACCGTCTATCCCTATTCCAAGCTTAACCCGCAGCGCGTGTCGAACATCGTGCGCGAGTTCGGCGGGGAACGCATGATAGTGGACGGCAGCGCGGACTGGGGCGTGTCGGACCCGCTGTCCCTGCCGAGAACTATAGAGTTCATGCGCAAAGAAGGCCACAAAGAAGGGACCCTTACCCTGCTGTTTCACGAGAACGCCGACGCTTTCTACCGCCAGTCCCCTAACTGGGATCCGAATTACGACATCAGGCCGGTCCCCGTGTCCGAATACCAGAGACAACCGTAAAGACAACGTAAAATGAAAATTGAAAATTGAAAAATCAAAGGCAACGTCAACGACAAAAAAGATGTAACGTCCCACTGTTCGGTATTTTTCGTTTTTCATTTCACACTTTACATTTTACGTTTTCCGTTCCTGTCCTCCAATGACCACCTCTTCGTCTGCTCCTTTGTATGGCGGCCTCAGTTATCGTCCAAAGAACGGTTGGCGCGACATCCTTCGCGTTCCGAACCTTTTTACCGTTCCCGGCGACGTGCTGGCGGGAGCGGCTCTCGCGTCCATTGGAGCGAAAGAGCTGCCGCTCATCGTCCCCGGCATACTTATCTCACTGTGCCTCTACAGCGCCGGCCTTATCCTGAACGATTACCGAGACCGCGAAAAGGACGCTAAGGAACGTCCCGGCAGGCCGATCCCTTCGGGCAGGGTAAAGCCGAAGAACGCTCTGGCCGCGGCTTTGATGCTGCTGAACGCGGCATTGCTGATCGGCCTTCCCGCGAGCGGAAAATTCCACATGTTCTTCAGCCCGGCCGTGCCGCGGCTTGCTGTCCTCAAGGTCATTCTCGCGCTGATCGTTCTTATCGTCGGTTACAATTCGGCAGCCCGTATCGTTCCCTGGCTGGGGTTCGGCGTCATGGGCATGTGCCGCGGCGCGAACCTTCTTCTGGGCGCCGCTTTGTGCACGCAGGGGTTCAATCCGCTGATATGGACGGCCGCGGGAGCGGAAGCGGTGTATATCGCGTTCGTGACCGCCGCGGCGCACAGGGAAACGGATGCCGTCCCGCCGTTGCTGGCGCGGTGGCTGCCTTCCGCCGGATCGGCGGCCATACTCGCCGCGTTATGCGTCATGGCGAAACCTTCAGTGACGGGCATACTGCTGTTCCTGCTTTTTTTCGGGAGGGTCGCGTACGTGACGGCCAGGAAAGAATACGGACCGGGAATGATCGGGCATCTTATCCGCGCGCTGATCATTTTGCAGGCGGCTCTTGTCGCCGCGGCTTTGCCGAAGACCGGGCCTGAGCCGGCCCATTATTGGATGATGATCGGGTTCCTGGCGGCGATGTATTATTTCTCAGTCCAGACAGGGAGAACCGATAATGCAAGCTGAAAAGATACTTCTCCTGCAGGTGGCGGGTGTCGGCTTCAACGCGCTTCCCGGCCGGGAACGCTGGTGCGGCCTTCCGGTTAAGCCGATCGCTCCGCTTTTCCCGTCGGTGACATGCTCCGTTCAGGCGACCATGAAAACGGGCGAAACTCCTTCCGTCCACGGTATGATAGCCAACGGTTTTTTCTTCATGGAGCAATGGAAGCCTCTTTTCTGGGAGCAGTCCAGCCGGATGGTACAGGGGCCGCGCGTCTGGGAAAAGGCGCGCAGTGAAGGCGCCGCCGTAGCCCAGCTGTTCATTCAGCAGTCGCTGGGCATCGATTCAGATATCATCGTTTCGCCCGCTCCCATACACAAGCATCATGGCGGCATGATCATGGACTGCTATACGCGGCCCCCGGAATTGAACGCGCGGCTTAAGCGGGAAGCGGGATCGGTATTCCCTTTGCACCGGTATTGGGGGCCCATGGCCGGGATCCAGTCGAGCGTATGGATCGAAAAAGCGGTCATAAGCGTAATGCGGAATGAAAAACCCTCTTTTCTTTTCGCGTATGTCCCGCATTGCGATTATTCGTTCCAGAAATACGGCCCCGGTTCGCCCCGGGCGGCGCGGGCGCTAAAGGAACTGGAGGCTATCGTCACCCGCATCGCGGAGCAGGCGCGGCAGGCCGGATACCGCGTGGTCGTTTTCGGCGATTACGCCATCACCCCGGCTAAAGAAGTCATCTATCCCAACCGCCTGCTGCTGGAACGCGGGTTCATGTCGGTGCGGGATGTCCGGGGAATGAAGTATCCCGATTTCGCTTCTTCAAAAGCCTTTGCCGTAGTCGACCATCAGATCGCCCACGTGTACGTGTTCGACGATAACGCGCGCGCCTGGATCAAGGACGCCTTTGCCTCCTGCCCGTCGATCGAGACGGTCATGGACGACAGCGGGAAAGAGGCGGCGGGCATCGCGCACCCGAGGAGCGGCGATTTCGTCCTGGTCGCCAAACCGGGCTGCTGGTTCGATTACCGCTGGTGGACGGATAAAAAGCAGGCGCCGGATTTCGCCGGCCACGTGGACATACACAATAAACCGGGATACGACCCGTGCGAACTCTTTTTCGGCTGGCCGCCGCCCAACGTGTCACAGGACCCGTCCAGGATCAGGGGGACCCATGGCCGCGCGGACAAAGGCGAGCCGGTATTCTACGCGTCCGACCTGGAACTCCCCGGTTCCCCATCATCAATTCTGGAATTGGCGAGAAGCATTCGTGATTTGTTAACAACTTAGCTTTCAGCAGCCAGCAGTCTGACTGTCTGTGTGATAGTCGCCTTGGTCTTGTGCTGAAAGCTGATCGCTGAAAGCGCCGTTGCTTTTAAAGGAAGGAAGCGGCAGCATGAAGATCGAGCAAAGAGTATCCGTAAGGTTTAATTACAACATTCATTTTACCCGGGACGTGTTCGCTCCGGGCAACGGTGTGCTGGAAGATGAGATCGACGGCAGCAAACCGCCGGTCGTGGTCTTCGTAGATTCGGGCGTGGCCGATGCCATGCCGGGACTTGAAGAACGCGTCACGAAGTGGTTTTCCGCGCACGCGCGATGCGCGACGCTGGCCGCGCCCCCGCAGAGGGTCGCCGGAGGCGAACACTGTAAAAATTCGTTCGACGGATTCACGCGCGTCGCGGATGTCATACGCCAGTGCCGCCTGGACCGGCATTCATACGTTATTATCGTCGGCGGCGGCGCGGTCCTGGATACCGTTGGGTTCGCGGCCTCGGTTTCCCATCGAGGAATACGCCACATCCGTATCCCTACCACGGTGCTGTCCCAGTGCGATTCCGGCGTGGGGGTGAAAAACGGTATAAATTATTACGGCGTCAAGAATTACTTCGGCACGTTCACTCCGCCCGCGAGCGTGATCAATGATTTCGAATTCATACGGCTGCTGGACGCGCGGGAGTGGCGGGCAGGGATTTCCGAAGCCTTCAAAGTCGCGATCATCAAGGACCGCTCTTTCTTTAAATACCTTATCAACAAAGCCCGCGGCCTTGCCAACCGTGACGAAGAGGCCATGGAAACGCTCATCACGCGCTGCGCCCGGCTGCACGCGAAGCATATCGCCCGCAGCGAAGATCCGTTTGAAATGGGATCGTCGCGCCCGCTCGATTTCGGCCATTGGAGCGCGCACTGTCTTGAGGCTCTCACCGGCCACCGGATGCGCCATGGCGAAGCGGTCGCCATAGGCATCCTTATCGATATGACCATCGCACGGAACCGGGGTCTGGCCGACAAGGCCGAGTGCGATATGGCGCGCAAAGGGCTGAGCGACGCCGGGTTTGTCCTCTGGCATGACATGCTGGGCCGTAAAGATGAAAAGGGGATCCCCGTCATATATCAGGGGCTGGAAGAATTCCGTCAGCATCTCGGCGGGACACTGACGCTTATCATGCCGGATCATCTCGGCCATACGAGGCAGATCAACAGCATCGCGCCTGAAGAGCTGGCCAGGGCGCTGGAAGAGATGAAAACAACGGCAAGCGGGAAATAAACATTTCAAATTTTAAATTTACAATAAGTATGATAATACATAACGGTTCTTCCTGCATCCATCTCATGTACTGCACCAATATCCATCCGGGGGAACGGTGGGAGGAGCATTTTGCAGCGCTGCGGGAGAACGTTCCCCGCGTAAAACGGCAGGTTTCGCCGGATGGGGAGATGGCCTTTGGGCTGCGGCTGTCGGATAATGCGTCGCGTTCGCTGGAAGAAGATACCGGGCCGTTACGCGCGTTCCTGAAGGACAACGGACTGTATGTCGTGTCATTGAACGGGTTCCCTTATGGAACGTTCCACGGCGAACGCGTAAAGGAGAAGGCGTATCTCCCGGACTGGTCTTCGCCGGAACGCCTGGAGTACACCCTGCGCCTCGCGCGGATCCTCGCTTCTCTCCTGCCCGACGGAGAACAGGGAAGCGTATCCACCGTCCCGTCGCACTACGGGAAAAAAGCTTCGCGGAGCGCGGAGGACGGCATCATTCAGGCCGCCCGTTCCCTCGCGGATCTGGAACAGAGAACCGGCAAACACATCACACTCGCTCTGGAGCCTGAACCGGATTGTTTTCTGGATACTCTGGGATCCACGGTCCCATTTTTCCGCGGCCTGTACTCCCGGGACAGCGCGCTGCGTCCGTTCGCGGGGGTATGCCTCGACTGCTGCCATGCCGCGGTAGAGTTCGAATCTCCCGCCGGCTGGTTGAAACGCCTGCTGGAAGAGCGGATCCCGGTGCCGAAGATCCAGATATCGGCCGCGCTCCGCGCCGAGATACAGCACTATCCTCTTAAAACGTTCATGCCGTTCAATGACGGCCAATACCTGCACCAGACGCGCATAGCCGCGCATTCGGGGACCATGCGTTATCCCGATCTGCCCGACGCCCTTGCCGAAGCGTACGGCGGGGAATGGCGTGTGCATTTTCATGTGCCGCTGGTCTGGGAAGGCGGGCCCGGGCTGTGTTCCACGCGGGATACCATGGACGAGGCATTTTTCAGCCTCGCGGCCGCCCTGCCGGGCCTCCATCTGGAAACGGAGACCTATTCGTACGGCGTTTTCCCCGGGGAAAAGCTGCCACTTGCCGATTCCATCGCGGCGGAGCTCGTCTGGACGCGCGGACGATTGCCGGGACGCGGCGCCTGAAAAATGATCTAAACCGTCGATGTTTTGACAAGTCAAGTATTTTTTTATATATACTCATCATGCCCGGGAATACCGCGGCATCATATCAACGCCGGGTAACCGGGACGCAAAGGCAGGTGACACAGGCAATGGCTCAAGGAAAAGTGAAGTGGTTCAACGACCAGAAAGGTTTTGGCTTTATCGCCCGTGAGGATGGAAGCGGCGACGTGTTCGCCCATTATTCCGCGGTTCAGGGAGACGGATTCAAATCCCTCGCCGAAGGCGATAATGTGGAGTTCGATGTTCTGGACACCGACAAAGGACCGAAAGCAGCAAACATCAGAAAGATATAATGATGTTGTTGTGATCACGGTGGGAAAGCCCCGGCAGCAATGCCGGGGTTTTTTTTGCGCGCGTCCATGGGCCAGCGGCGGCCTCAGAGCCCGTGAAAACGCTTGTTTTACAAAAAGGACCAATGGATTTTACAAGTTTTTCAAAGGAGTTCCCTATAATGGAACCAGGTAAATACGGGTAAGGGGCGAGTGCCATGCGAAAAATTGTGACCATCGGTTTTACGGCGCTGCTGGTTTTTTACGGGTCTGTATACTGCGGGCCGGAAAGAGCGGCGGCGGCAAAGGGCGGCGCGGCCGCTGTTATCGAAG
>CAZNYG010000065.1:0-10521 GCA_964577205.1 uncultured Elusimicrobiales bacterium
ATCTCTCTTATGTCTTAGATTACGTTCATATTCATATTGCTCTCTCAGAGCTTCTTCTTCCCCGTTCCTTTCCTCTACCCTCTTTCTTTCCTTTGCCTGTTTTGCTTCTTCATACTTTTCCTCAAGATCGCTTATAAACTTTTTTACCTGATCGTCTCTTTGCGCAGAGTATCCACTGTTCATCCATACGACCATGTTGGTTATGCTGTTTTCCCTGTCCCGCTCCGGCAGAACGCTCAGGAACTTCAGCAGTTCACGGTTTATCACCACTCTGCACGAACCGTCATTTTGCGGCAACGCCATAACCGCAAAGAGCGCGCCGCTCTTCTTCCATTCCCGCGCGTCCACAACCAGCATTTCCACCCCGGCTCCGGGTTGAACAAGCTTTTGCCCGCACACGGAGCTGACCGCGGACAACATATCTCCTTCTTCTTCGGTCAGTTCAGCTTCGGGGACGCGCGCGTCCGCGTCGTTGATAAACTCTCGCAGTAACCGCTGCGCGGTGCTGAAGAACAACGGGCTGCGCGAACTAACATCGCGGAGTCCCGGGGGGAACATGCGTTTAAGGTTGCTGCCGGCAAAACGCAAAACCTGCCTGTTATCATTCTCAGAATTATTTCCCGCTTTAATTCCGTTTCTAAAAGACTTAAATTCGGAGGAAAATTTGTCCCCCTCCTTGTATCCTGAAAGCATCCATCGCGCCAGGAAAGAAGCCCATTTCCCCTGGTCCCCGTACGAAAAGCCGTCAAAATACTTCAGTATCGAACGATTAACCACCACACGGCCCGGCCCGTCGTCCGGGATCAGCACCATGCCCGGAAAAGCCCCGGCTATCGCTTCCCATCCCGGCACGTTCACGGCCAGTATTTCCGCTTTGGCCCCAGGCCGCCCTGGCATTGACAGGTATTCCTCCTTTATGAGTCGCAACATGCGCTGCTCTTTTTCATTCAGCTCTTTTTCCGTGACACGCGCAGCTTCGGCATCTTGCCACAAACGCTCCAACGCTTCCCGTTCCGGAACCCCGGGATATAACCGCGAACAAATGCCGCGCGCGGACGTAAACCTTGACATGAATTCTTTATTCATGTATTTCTTAAAACGTTCCAAAGTCAGGGGGTACAATTCATAAAGCTTTTTTGCATTATTGACAAGGGCAACGGCATCCGCTTCGCCCTCTTGCGCCTGATCGATCGTGCCATTGTGTTCGATCAATTCTATCATGTTCGGAATGGCGATCAATTCATTAAATATTTTCGCAAGCCTTTTGGACATCACTGATTTATTCCCATCTTTCCACAGTGCCAGATCCCTGTATTTTTCCAATTCGCGTTCGATCAATGGAACCCAGACCCTGCGATTTTCATTATTTTTTCTATCCCGAATGTAACCATCGTGGTCAATGTCAGACAGCCAGATAAACGCTCTGCGGTTTATGCCCCTTCTGCCACTTCTGTCACTTTCGTCCCTTTTGACCCTTTTAACCCCTTTGATCCTTCCGATAAGAGTTCTTAATCCAGCAAGCCGCTCTGCCCGCCCCGTGTAGCCGGAAAGGATCCATCCCAGCAGGACGGCGATCTCCTCACGACGGCGATCTTTATCAAAGCCACTCAAATACTCCAACGCTTCGCGATTTACAGCCACACGGCCCGGGCCGTCCTCACCGGGCAGCGCCATGCCCAGGAAGTATCCCCCTTTATCCTCCCATTCCCGCGCGTCCACAACCAGCATTTCCACCCCGGCCTCAGGATGCGCGAGCATTGACAGGTACTCCGATCTTACGGCGGACAGTATGTTCTTTTCTTCCTCAGTCAGCTCAGTATCCTGGACACGCATGGATTCGACGTCCTTCCACAGGAGTTCCCGCGCTTTCTGAACAAACAACGGATTGTTCGTCCTTCTCCCTCTACCCGTAATATCTGAATAGACAGATCCAAAACCTATGCCGGCAAACAGCAACAAATTTTCGTCATACAAGCCATCTCTGTAATGCCCCTTGCCGGAGGTCATTCTCACGTATGGCGGCTTTACGTAATGACTTTCGATGTAGCCCCTCATGACTTGATCTACAGGATCATTTCCCTCTTCATCATTCGTGTCGCCGTCCCGGCCCTTGTATCCTTCCAGGAAATCCCGCACCAGCCCGCGAACGCACTCTTCCCGCTCCGCTTCATTGCCGCATGAGGCGAACGCTTCGCAGAAATCTTCGGAAATGTATATATCCAGGCCTTTAAATCCGGGTTCCAGCCTTACGCCGCAAAAACCGGCTACCCACGCGTTATGCTGCGTCAGCACGCCACGGGCGACAACACGCGTTTCCACATTGCGCTGCGTTTCCTTCAAATACGGCTTGATGTTCTCCGCGATCATCGCGCATACGGCCTTTTCATTCTCGTCAAGCCGCGATTTGATATTCCCGGGCTCGAGAGATCTTTTAAGCAGCAGCTCCCGCGCCGTTCTAACAGGCTCGCCTTTGAGCGTCTTATTAGCCAGATCTTCCGGGAACAATTGTTGTATCGATCTGCCCGAAGCCCTCAGGAGAGTGTGGTTATATTCATCATTTATAAATATCTGCGGCGCGTTCCGTGAGGATTCGGCTATATCATGGCAAACATTATCCAGTCTTGCTTTCAATTTTTCCACTTCCGGAATTTCGTTGGCGAGTCTGAGAGCGTGATCAAGGACAACGTCCACCTTCAGCAGCCCGGGATATCCAAGACGAATAAAATCAAACGCCGGGAATGCCTGCAGCAGGCGTAACGGATTTATAAAAGAACCGTACACTATGCGTTTCGCCGTGCTTTCTGTCACCGAAAATCTTCGCATGCAGAAGGAGATGGCCGGGCCGTCAGGAAGGATCATGTGCATCAATCTGTCGCGATTCGCGCCTTTGGCGGTGGAACCACTTACCACGGAAACGATCGACGACCGCAGTTTTGACCGGCTTTCTTCGCTTAACTCCGCCAGGGCCGCGGCGCTTTTTTTCGCGAGAACCTGTTTCTGTCCCTCGTCTATAACGCCGAATATCCTCATCAGCTCCAGCGCCCCGGGATGCATGCGCATGAGCCGCTCGGCAATGGCGAGCGCTTCTTCCTTTTCCCCTCCGATGATCTCAGCCAGCGCGTCCCTGGCGGGAACGAGCGGTTTTGGAAAAGCCCTGCCCAGCGAACCGAATTCCAGGCCACTCCTCGAAACCGCGTCGTATTGAGCGGAAACCGCGCTGAACCAGGCGTACTCCATAAGGTCCGCCTGCTCTCTGCCAAGATCGGTATCTTTGATGTTCTTCAGATAATCGTGGAATCCCGCGGTGCTTCTTTCTCTTCCTTCAAACCGATCATAATACTTTGTTCCCGGAACATTGATGGCGCAGTATTCGATAACCTCATGTTCCGCCGCCGCTTTCAGTATCCGCGTTCTTTCGTCCGCGGTGAAGTACTTCAGTTCCGTAAAGAAGGCTTTTTCCACCGCCAGCCTGGCAGTGCCCTCATCGATAGTGAAGGAGAGCATTTCCGGCTGCGTCTTTAACCGGTTTATATCGTCATGAACGATCAATTCATATTTCGTAATATGGCGCAACTCCGGAATGGTACCGACCACGCCTTTCAGCATCATCTCCATCCCGGCTTTCTGTTCATCCACATTGATCTCAGGTTCGTGCATCAACGCGATACCGGCCGTCGCGGCCAGAAAAGCAAGCGGGCCGCCCAGGTAAAACTCGCGGGCCAGCTTTGCCGCGGTTCCCAATGCCGGCAACAACACACCGTCTTTGTATTCAAGAGGAGTAATATCCGCAGTTTTTTCGCTTTCCCATATGTTCCAGTCCTCTCCATCCTTCCGGCACCGGACGAATACGATCCGGCCGTCTTTGCACAGTTCGTACTCAAGGCTTTCGCCATCTTTGCTGAGCAGTTCCAGCGCCATGCCGCTTGTTGCCGGATTCTTTTCAAAAACGCCGTTGACGTGCCCGATCACCTGTTCCGGATAGCAGCCGCGGTTCAATAATGCCGGTATCAGGAACACGGTCAGATCCCGGGCCATCTTAAGCGGAGGTTCATCGTGGACTTCAAGGTATTTAAGGGCTTCAGAGAGAAGTCTTCCCTGTTCTTCGATGAGGGAGCGGTAGATTTTTTCGGATAACCCGGCGGGACGGGTGACCTGCGGCGTTATGACAACGTACGGGATGCCCTTTTCTTTGAACAAGCGGGACATGCCCTCGGTGTGGAAGCCGCCCATCACGACAATGTCGATCGGGCGGGAGGCTCCGCCGGCCGCAACCGGGCTGCCTGCGGCGGTATCGTACGCGGCTTCAGCGGTGATCGCGCCGAGGAAGGCATTGTTGCGTTCGAGGTTAACCTCGTAAAACGTCCGCAGGTCTTTAAGCCGCGGCTCCAGCTGCGCGTAGGACTCGTCTCCCGCGTACGTGACCCACAAACGCGCGAACCGGCCGTACTGTCCGGTGCACCACTCATAATCGTCGGCGGTCAGCTTCGCGTTCAGGCAGTCTTCAAGGCAGCGGAAGTAGTCCGACAGGAAACCGACTTCACGTTCAGCGCGGCTTTCGGAGATACGGTTCCTCAGGTCGCGGACCAGGCGCTTTTCTTCCACGATCATGGACAGAGGGTCCAGTTCGCGGTTCAGGCGGCGGCATTCGATAAGGCGGCTGAGATGGGGGTACCCAGGTAGCGCGCGGGCCTGTCCCCCTTGTATAGATTTGGGTGCAAATCTAAGGGGGGCTTTAGCCTGTGCGAAAGGATTGTCGTTCTCCGGTAGCGCGCAGGCTTTAGCCTGTGCGGCCCGTGCGGAGGAAGTATCGCGCCGGCTAAAGCCGTCGCCTGCCACGGCACTATGCTTAGGGTCAACATTTGGGACGGAGAATACGGCGCTGCACGAGGCGATCGCGTCCAGCAGGTCGTCCTGCGTGTTTTTGTCCGCGGCTTTCTCGGACAACGCGCGGTACTCGCTGTAGGGAAGGCGTTCCCTCAATTCGCTCATCAGCTGCAGCAGCTCATGGCCCGCGAGACGGTAGTTTGTCCGCTGCTCCTGTTCCCGCAGCTGACGGTACAACGCTATGTTCCGGTACCCGCCTATATCGATCCCGGCTTTCTCAGCCAGGTTCGACACCAGCGCGTAGTACTTGCCTGCCGGCATCCGGCCCTCGCGGTATTCCCTCTCCACCGTATCCAGACGCCTGTGACGGCGGCTGAAATATTCCCTCTTCACCACTTCCAGCCTGCCTCGCACTCCAGAAAGGGTTTTCGCCGTCTCCGCCTGTGCGTCCAGTATCCGGCTGAACCGCACAAGGTTCTGCGCGTGCAGCTCTTTGTTCTCAAGGCCGTACAGTTTATGGGCGTACTCACGGTGTTTCAGCGCGAAGTACGTCGCCCCGGACATCTTCCCCTGCGCCATCAACGATTCGATGAACGCGTCCCGCAGCGGCGGCTCCGTGATAGTGTCGTACCACGACAGGTCCACCGTGCCGGACGCCCCTTCAAGAAATACGCGGTCGATGGTATAACGGGAGGACAGCGACTCAAGGATGGATGTGATGTTCTTCTGTACTTCAGGATGGCAGTGCAGGTCCTGGATGGCGACCACGAAACGGCCGCTCCCCGGAACGGCCGTGCCGCCGGAGACACGGCCCAGCGACGAGGGGATGAAACCGGCATCTACCGACCGCCGCAATGACGGGCCGTCTTCAGGCTGAAGGGCGGCGTACAGCGAAGGGCTGACCGTAGAAAGAACAAAAAGGGCCGCGGTCAGCAGGGAAATGGAACGGGTCAAGAAGGGAGAGAAAGCGTTCATTCGAGCGATAAACCCTATAGAGAGAGATATAGATATGTAACTACAGATAGTATTATTGATAACTCAGGTAAAATCAAGCGGTAATTTCAGTGAAATATTTGAAAAATTTCCCAATTGGAGGCATTTCGGGTGGAAGGAGGGGTTGGTCAGTGGCCTTATGCAAAAGATCCCTTCTCCCCTGACCAGTTAGTCTCTAAGGGGGAGGGTTTACAGTTGAACCCGGCGTCAGGCGGCGCCAAGCATTTCTTTGATGCCGAGAGTATGTGTCGCTGCTTCTATCGCTGTTATAGATCGTTCCAGCTCATCATGAGTCACGCCAAGCCCGATTACTTTGCCGCATTCTGTAGCACCCTGCCGTTCACCGGGAAGATACCGATGATCCCTGCTCTCGTCGATCTCGCCGTTTCCCCACAGAATTCCCGCAGGTATTGACACTGTTCCGGCGGCGGATCCGTAAAGTTCCACCAGCCGCTGCCATGCCGTCGTTCCGTCAATGAAAACGCTCTCCGGCGCGTATAGTTCATAACAGATCTCCCGGTTGGCCGCCGGGGGTATTTTTTCGGCGTCATCACAACTATATCGTTCCGTGATCATAAAACCGGCCGCGCTCCATTTTTCTTTTTCCATAGCGTGAGCGTTCACGGGCAGAACGACCGCCCTGTATGCCGCGGGGCCGAGCTTCTCGAGAGCCTGCCTCATCTGTTCAGGAGCATTGTCCGGAATGACCTTCAGTTTCGACAGATCAAGGGCCAGGCCGGAGAAATTGAATTCCAGCCACTTGTCGCACGAATGTACTATTTTCTCAAACGGAACATTTTCCGAAGGCCTTATCTCGGCAATGACCCGTACGCCGCTCTCGCGCAGAAACCTGGAATTAAGATTGGTTTTCAGGCGGGTACTCCAGCCTCTTTCTCCAGGTTTTAAGACTAATTCCATCGTGTCGGGGTCAAACAAATGCTGGAGCTGAATGGTGTTAATTGAAGATCCATTGAACAGCCGCAAATAACCCTTCAGGTCATTCATTACCGCCCGCGCGCCGTCCTTGACGATAACATTCGACGGCGGGCGTGTTATGCCGGCGAATGGTTTTTCCGCAATGCCGCCACTCACAATCACTGTTTGCGCCGTGTGGCTGAACAGGTCGGGGTCATCCGCCGCCATGCCGCTCAATTCCAGGATCCCGATCTTGCCTGGGAGATCATCCGAAAAACGCCTGACAAATACGGGGTCTTCAGCAAGGCGCTTCACCAGATACCGTGCCGCGAGACGGAATGCCCGGGGAGAATCGCCGCCAAAAGAGGAAACATCAATAGATATAACGGGGAACCCGGCAGCGCGGTTTTTCGTCAGGTACACGGGGACCGGAACAAAGGATCCGCTATCGTTAAGCCTTACCGGAGCGAGGCACAACGGATAAGCGTTATCGATCTTTCCCGGGCATATCGCCATGGCGCGGCGCATATTTTTACCGCCCTGATCAATCCTTTTAACAGCCTTTTCGTCCAACGCGTCGCATACACATACAAATGCTTTTTCGTCATCTTCCAAAAGACAGCTGCTGGAAATCTTTCTCGCGAAGTATGTGGGGATCGAAATACCTATAAGAGATCTGTTTATGCTTATTCCGTCCACGCGCGAGCGGCTGTCCGCCAGCCTCAAACGCCGGGCAAAAAAGGCTTCGGTCGCCCTGAACCCCTCGACCGGAAGGACATACACGCGCGGATCCAACCCCTCGGTATACGTCCCCGCGTATACCGCAACGCCGCCGTTTTCAGCGACGTAATTAAGCATTAGGTGGTCATTCTGATTGTCGCCCATCACCAACGTGCGGGCGAGGATCTTCTTAATAGGAATGCCTTTTTCCGCGCTGATCCGCGAAACAAGGTTTAACAGCGCGTCTTGTTTGTCATATTCGACTATATCAATGCTTACCGAAGTGTTCACCACATGGAACCTGTTCCTCAAATGCCTGTAGTTCCCGTTCTCGTTGATCTCCCTGATTATTTCCCCGGCAAGTTCCAATCGTTTTTCTTCAGTGAGCGTAAATTTCCCTTTCCTGCGCAGCGCGATCTGGCCAGGTTTTCTTAGAATATCAAATTCGCTTTCTCTGATGTCATTGCGGGCCAGAACTGTTTTCATGATCATCTCGATCTCGCCGGCTTCCTTTTTGTTCATCACATGATCCCAATCCGTAACCTCGCCGTCTACGTAGCAGCGCGCCCCTCCGTCGCAATATACTATCATCGGCCGGTCAAGCCACTTCAGGAAATACTTTTGAATGCTTTCTATAGCGGCGCCGGAAATAAGGGCGAACACCGTTCCCTGCCTTTCACGGCGCAGCCTGTCGAGCAGAGACAACATCCGCTTTTCGATATTTGAGGAGTTGGGAGCCAGCGTATTGTCCCTGTCATAACCCTCAACTTCGAATATTTCCTCCATCCGTTCGTCAAGGCCGGTTTCCCTCATATTCCACGAGACCACCGCGTACTGGGCGAAGCGGATAAGCGCCGCCTGTTCTGCCAATGCGGCAAGTATTTTTCGGTCATTGTCCGATCCGGCAATGCCTCCGGCGATGCCGGGATCCTGCTCAAGCGCAAAAATGAAAGCATGAAACCCTTTGCTGTCCCTTCCGCATTCCGGATGATCGGCGCGATACTCTTCAAAAAGCCTATGCATGTGTGATCCATAATCGTTCAGGGCTTCGATCTCATTCTTTTCATGACGGATGACAAGCTCGAGGAAATCCGGCAATGATGCTTTCGAAAAACAGTCTTTACGAAGATCCGGATCACGGAACGCGTCAAGAATTATCCGGTTTACCAGTAGTTTGCTCCCCATGTTCGCTACAACAGCCATACACCAGCCGCCTTTGTTCGCCAGCAGGTCGTTATCCCATACTTCGACATCCTTGAATTCTCCCGTCTCCTTCAGAATGCGTATCTCTTCCCGGTAAAGACGGGAAACATCCCGCGCGCCGGCCTTTTCGAAAGTAAAAACGCGGACAAGTTTTTCCGCCGCCGTTTCGCTGCCGTTTCGCAGTTCCATCGCCAATGATAAAAATCCGGCCTTTTCCAGCATCAGGAACGTATGTTCAAAAAATCCGGGGTGGATCTCACCGAGAGCGGCCGGGCCGTTCTGTTCATCTTGACGGCCGTCTTCGGCTGGTTTTGGCGCATTTTCTTCGAGTACCCACTTTCCCCCTGTATTTACGCACCGAAATTCCATTGATTCACTGGCGACGATCAATTCATAAACGGCTTCTTTTCCATCGTAATGCCGCGCCGATAAACGGATTCCCGTCCCCGCGCAGCGTTGTAACAGCGGCATCATTCGCCGCGCCGTTTCTTCGGGCGCGCAGCCTTCATTCATAAACGGCGGCACCAGGCCGTACACGAGTGTTTGGGCTTTCTCTCTGGGACTCGTCTGGGTGTTTTCAAGAATATTGATCGTTTCAGAAAGCAGTTTCCCCTGATCTGCCGCGAGAGAACGGTACACCTTTTCTGAGAACTCGGTGGAACGGGTGATCCGGGGGGTTATTATGATATGCGGGATATCATGTTCTTTGAAAAGGCGGGCCATCCCTTCGGTATGGAAGCCGCCCATCACGACAACGTCTATCGAGCGGGCTTTGTCCGCAGGAACGGCCGGCGCCGCCGTATCCGTGCTTAAAGCAGCGGGATACATGCCGCCCGAGGTTACAGCGCCAAGGAACTCGCGGTTGCGTTCAATGTTCGTGTCGTAAAACGCGCGCAGCCGGCGCAAGTGCGGTTCAAACTCGGCGCAGGCATTGTCGCTCACATACTTGATCCACAGATATACAAACCGGTCATAGTGTTCATTGAACCACGCGTAATCGTCGGCGGTCAGCTTCGCGTTCAGGCAGTCTTCAAGGCAGCGGAAATAATCTGAAAGAAAACCCACCTCGCGCTCAGCGCGGCTTTCGGAGATACGGTTCCTCAGGTCGCGCACCAGGCGTTTTTCCTCGATGACCATGCGCAGAGGGTCCAGTTCGCGGTTCATGCGCCGGCATTCGATAAGGCGGCTGAGATGAGGGAAAGAGGAAAGCCCCCTCATCCTGTCCTTCTCCCACAGGGGGAGAAGGGACTTGGTGGCGGCGTTCTCGTCAGAGCCGTTCGGTAGCGCGCAGGCTTCAGCCCGTGCGGAAGGAATATCGCGCCGGCTAAAGCCGTCGCCTGCCACGGCACCGTGCTTAGGGTCAACATTTGGGACGGAGAATACGGCGCTGCACGAGGCGATCGCGTCCAGCAGGTCGTCCTGCGTGTTTTTGTCCGCGGCTTTCTCGGACAACGCGCGGTACTCGCTGTAGGGAAGGCGTTCCCTCAATTCGCTCATCAGCTGCAGCAGCTCATGGCCCGCGAGACGGTAGTTTGTCCGCTGCTCCTGTTCCCGCAGCTGACGGTACAACGCTATGTTCCGGTACCCGCCTATATCGATCCCGGCTTTCTCAGCCAGGTTCGACACCAGCGCGTAGTACTTGCCTGCCGGCATCCGGCCCTCGCGGTATTCCCTCTCCACCGTATCCAGACGCCTGTGACGGCGGCTGAAATATTCCCTCTTCACCACTTCCAGCCTGCCTCGCACTCCAGAAAGGGTTTTCGCCGTCTCCGCCTGTGCGTCCAGTATCCGGCTGAACCGCACAAGGTTCTGCGCGTGCAGCTCTTTGTTCTCAAGGCCGTACAGTTTATGGGCGTACTCACGGTG
>CAZNYG010000066.1:0-2670 GCA_964577205.1 uncultured Elusimicrobiales bacterium
CGGTTTCACAGCGCGCAGCGCAGCTTTTGTTTCAAAGACGTACCCGAAGTTCCCAGTATCCTTTTCCAATACGCCATCTGCCGTTCGATCGCGACCAAGTACAGATTTTCGCTTACATGGTAGCGCTCGCGGAAGTGCGCTCCGGCGTAACGGTACACTCCCCCCAGCGTCTTTTCGATCCTTTCCATGCTTATGCGGTGGAACTCCAGCGTCTTCTGCATCAGCATGAATTCCGACTGGTACCCCTTGACGTTCCCTTCCTTGAATTCCCGGTAGAGATAAAGAAGCCTTTCGAGATACGAACGAGAACTCATCTGGCCCAGCAGATCGGCGGTGCCGAGCATGTATCCAAGGGCCTTTTCCGCCGCACCTTCGAAATCGACGGTTTTCACGTCGGTCCCCAGCCCCGTGCACGACACCATCCGGCCCGCCAGCGGCGCCATCGAACCCGGGAATCCTTTCTGCTTGAGGTACCTCGAGAGGAACTCGATACTGCGGTTCACGTGGGTCAGCGTGTACTTGGCTCCCGTGCCGGTGCGGTCAGAAGCGCTCTGAATGTATCCGGCGTCGTGAAAGATGGTCGCGATCAGCGCGGTTTTGACGATCCCGACCGGCAGCCTCTTCCGCTCGATGTTATATCCGTCGATAAGGCGGGACATGGCAAGCAGGGCGTCGGTCGTGTGCAGAGCGTCATGGTAGCGCGTGTTGCAGGCCTTGTACCCGGGATAGCGCCCCGCGAACAGGTCGCGGAAATCCTCGTACGCGACACGGACGGCCTTGAACTCAATGACGGAATAGAAATGGATGAAGTTGCATTTGACCTCTTCAAAGACCCCTCCGGGGTCGCGCATTTCCGTCAGTTCCGACAAATTGATCTCCTTCTTGTCAGCCATGAAGGCCTCCCGTGAATCCGGCTTTTCTCAGGCGTATGTTGAACGACGGCAGAAGCCGCCGCAATGTCCCGAAAGGCAGCCCGACGACGTTAAAGTAATCGCCCTCGATCCGTTCTACGAACGCGTCGTCCTTTTCCTGCACCGCGTACGCTCCGGCTTTATCCATGTGCCTGCCAGCCAGCGACCGCAGTCCCTGTTCGGTGAAGCGCCGCATCTTTACCCTGCTCACGTCGTGCGCGATCCTCGTTTTACCGGTGGCGGCATCAATGACCGCGATACCCGTGTAGACGCGATGCCAGCTGCCGTTCAGTTTTCTAAGTATGCGCAGCGCGTCCGCCTTATGCTCCGGCTTTCCTATGATCTCACCGTTCAGCACGACGATGGTGTCCGCGCCGATGACGACGCCTTCACCCGCCTCTTTCGCTACGGACCGCGCCTTGCGCAGCGCCAGAGAGCGCACGATCGCAGACGGCCTGACAAGCGGGGTACCTTCGTCCGCGCCGCTTGGCCGCACCGTGAATGTCAAACCCCACTCCTTCAAAAGCTGTATCCTCCGGGGCGACCCCGAAGCGAGAATGATGTTCATATACCCCTCTCAAGTGAGCAGGTGAGTAAGTGAGTTCGTCCCGCGTTCGCGGGACGACCTCACTTACTCGCTTCTATTTAGCTATCGACTTGAAAATGAGAGCGGCTCCGATGATGCCGAGAACGGAACAGATGTTGAATTTCAGCATACATCCCAGCGTCAGTTCCATGACCTTCAGGTCGAGCACCGCCGGCGAAAGCCCCGCGGACAGTTCCGTCGCGAAAAGGTCCCTTATGGCTCCGGCCGGCATTACGATGCCGATGAACTTCCCGAGGAACGTGCCGAGAAGGGCTCCGACTACGACGACTGCGATGAACCAGACGGTATTCTTCGTCATTTTCTTTTTCCTCCCACCGATTGGACGATCCATCCGAGATATGCGGGATCTACAACCGTGACCGGGATCGAGACTATTTCGAGCGCTTCATAAGGCGTTCCCGGCGCGCCGGCTCTGGCCGACGATGCGTCCCTTCTCATAGGCCCGGGCCATCGCCTCTACGCAAGCGGGGTCGAACTGGACGCCGGCCCCCCGTTCCAGCTCGCCGAGCGCGGTCTCTTCGGGGAGTCCTTTGCGGTACGGCCGGTCCGAGGTCATGGCGTCGAACGTGTCCGCTACCGCGATTATGCGCGCGAACAGAGGGATGGCCGTGCCAGCGATGCCGGACGGATATCCTTTCCCGTCATACCTTTCCTGATGGAAGCGTATGCCCGGGATGGCCCCGGCAAGCTGCGTTATGGAGCCAAGCATATCGGCGCCGATGTCGGGATGGCGTTTGACGCGGGCGTATTCGTCATCGGTAAGCTTGCCTTCCTTTCGGAGAACCGCTTCAGGAACGCCTATTTTGCCCACGTCATGCAGGAGGGCGGCTATGGTCAGGTCGCGCAGTTCCCGCTCCGTTATCCCCATTTCTCCGGCGATCGCGGTGCTGAATTCCCGGATGCGTTCGGAGTGGCCGCGCGTGTACTCGTCTTTGGCTTCTATCGCGTTGGCGAGCGCCTGTATCGTCGCGAAGAACAACTGGTCAAGATCCCGGTACAGCCGGGCTTTGTGGACGGCCGTCGCCGCGGCGGAAGCCACCGCCGTCAGCAGCTCGCAGTCGTGGGCATCGAACGCTCCGCCGCCCTTTTTATTCACAGCTTCGACTACGCCTATTATTTCGCCTTCTATCGTCAAAGGGACCGCCAGAATAG
>CAZNYG010000066.1:2680-10452 GCA_964577205.1 uncultured Elusimicrobiales bacterium
AAACGGTAATGAACCCGGATGCCCTGTCCACGTTCCCGGTAAAGCGGGGATCGTTCCTGACGTCTCCTACCAGCAGCGGCTTGTTGTGTTCAAATACCCAGCCTGCTATACCTTCACCCCGCCCGATATCCGTTCTTTTCAGCGCCTCGCTTTTTACGCCGTACGCCGCCGTGAAGTAAAGGCGGTCACCTTCCACCAGAAGGGCGCACGACGCTTCAGCTCCTGTGACCTGTACCGCGTTCTCCATGACGCTGTCCAGCACCGCGTCCAGATGGAGCGGGGAATTGATCACTTCATACGACCGGAGTATCGTTTCCAGGTCATGGACACGCCGTGCTGCGTCTTCAGGAGGCACACCGGAAAAGGAAGGCATATTATTTTACCGCGCCGCGGCAGCCGCGACGGAGAGGACATTCCGCGCACCTCGGTCGGGCGGCGCAATGTTCTTTTCCCAAAGCTACGATAAGGGCATGGAATTCACTATACACGGACATATCCTGAGGCAGCGACCGCTGAAAGAACTCCTGAACTTCTTCATACCGGGTTCCCGGTTCCCATCCAAGGCGCGCGCTCATGCGCAGGGTGTAGGCATCGACAACAAATACCGTTCTCTGCCCGGCATACAGAAGCATCGAATCCGCCGTCTCGGGCCCTATGCCGTTCAAACCGAGGAGTTCTTCCCGGGCTGTTTCCATAGGACGGTCCAACAGCCGTGATATCCGTCCGCCGTATTTGCCCGCGATACGGGCGGCAAAGTTTTTCAGCCGCGCCGCCTTCTGGTTAAAGTACCCGGAAGACCGGATGATAGCCGCGAGCCGCCCTGTTCCAACGGCTGCCATGCGGCGTACATCCATCAATCCTTCGCCGTAGAGCTCCGCCAGAGCTTTCTCCACATTTTTCCAGGCGGTATTCTGGGTCAGGATGGCTCCGACGCATATCTCCCATTGCCCCCGCTCGTCCCTGCGCCGGTGATCGCCGGGCGTATAGCGGGGACGGGAACCTCCGCGGGGCGCCACAGGCCACCATCCCTGAGGGCCGAAACGTCCCAGGAGGAGACCATAAACGGTTCCACGCGACAGCAACGTTTTGCGGCCTTTCATATTGCCGCCATTTTGCCGCATATTGCCTTGCCAGCTCCTTATAATCTGCGTCTCCGCGGGCTATTTCAGATCATTCTTCTTCTGTAAGAGGACGGATAACGCGCGCGGGCAGGCCCATGAGATGTAAAACTGATGGTCATTAGTAAAGTGGAAGCATTGGAAGGGGTTCAAGGGGAAACCTGTTTCTCCTTATACTGACACGCGTTTGCTAAAACTGCCGTTATTACTTTTTGCGCGTGCCAGACAGGAAATGGATAAGAACGGACTTTTGAATATGCAGCCGGTTTTCCGCCTGGTCGAAAATGACCGAGCGCGGACCTTCGAACACGTCGTCAGTGATCTCCTCTCCCCGGATCGCGGGAAGGCAGTGCATGACCATCACGCCGGCGGGAGCTTCAGCGACAAGTTCCGCGTTCACCTGGTACGGGCGGAAATCTATCCGGCGCTCGTCCTGCTCGCTCTCTTCTCCCATGGAGGTCCAGACATCCGTATAAATGACATCCGCGTTCCTGACCGCACGCGCGGCATCGTTTACTATGGAAAGACGCGCGCCCGTACGGGCGGCCGCTTCCCGGGCCTTTTCCATGACGCCGGCATCCGGTTCATATCCCTTCGGACAGGCAAGCGTGCAGGAAAATCCCATAAGGGCGGCCGCGGCGAACCAGGAGTTCGCCACGTTGTTGCCGTCGCCGACAAATACGACCGATATTTTCTTCAGGGCTTCACGGGTCTTTATGTTCCGTTGTTCCATGATGGTCAGGATATCCCCGAATACCTGGCAGGGATGCTCCATGTCCGTCAGTCCGTTGATGACGGGAACAGCCGCCCACCGCGCGAATTCCTCCACGTCTTCGTGGTGGAAGGCCCGTATCATGATCCCGTCAACATAACGGGACAGCGTGCGCGCGGTGTCAGAGATCGGTTCGCCTCTTTTCCGTTGAAGGTTTGCCGCGTCCAGGATAAGAGGCAGGCCTCCCAGCTGGTATATCGCAACAGCAAAAGAGACCGTTGTCCGGGTGGAGGGCTTTTCAAGGATGAGCCCGAGCGTCCTTCCTTTGAGCGGGCTTCCTTTGATCCTGCCGGTCTTCAGATCGCGGGCAGTTTTCAGTATCGCCCCGATCTGGCTGTCGGTCACATCAAAAACGGAGAGAAGGCTCTTGGTCATAACACGATCCCTTGGAACAGGAGTGATAAGTGATAAGGGGTAAGCGAACGAAGCCGATCTCCGGGAATATGCCTGACAGCGGCCGGACGGATGCTTTTCCTTATTCACTGAAATTTAAGTTACTATTGTATTAAATTCTTATCGGGTTGTAAATAGCCGCGGCCCCTTATTATGTGGAACCCGCGGAAGCGGAAACCGGAACGGATGATATCGATTCCCGACGCTCCGGTCAACTCGCCGAAATACCGGGGATAGGGCCCCGGCGCCTCACCGTCAATGAACACATAGACGCCTTCCGAATCCTTCAGCCCGGCCGGGAACCTCCAGATATTGAACTGGCTCGGCCGGGTCAATTCCAGGTCGATATAGGGATGCAGTTTTCCCCCGCTGTAATAAGCGATCTCCGCGCATAACTGGTGCGAAGGGGTCAACACGAACCGGGTATCCGGATGCCCATCCATGATCTTTGCGGTCAACTCGCGCCATCCGTAGAACCAGTTTGTCGCGTCAGCGATCGCCCAGTCCCTGTTCCACTGCGACAGAGGAAGGATACTGTAACGGGCGTGCATTGTCACGACTATGGACATGAAAGCGCTGAAACCGATCGCCGCCGCAAGAAAAGCTCGGCGAAGCTTTTTCCCATCCAGCAGATACCACGACGTCAGGATACAGAACGTAAAATAAGCGCACGCGGGCCAGTTCGGCCCGGCGGATTTCTTCAGCGAAGAATACGCGAAGAAGAGAATGACAGGCAGAGAGGTGAAGGCGAGGAATCTTTTGTTCCGGTCCCTGGCAAACAGGAAGGTCGATCCACCAACCATACCGGCCAGCCATACAAAAGGGCCGGCGACAAGCATCTGTCCTCCGAGATAGTCAAGGAACGTGTCAAGCCGGTAGTGATCGCTGCCCAGGCCGTGCCCCAGCTGAAAACGGAACGATATCCAGTCGTGCTGCGCGTTCCACAGGATCACCGGAATGAACATCAGGAGGCCCAGGACGAACGCGGCGTACGGATGCGGCGTTTTGAGCCACCGGCGGTCTTCCGGCGACGCCGCCAGGGCCAGGAACGCGCACGGCGCGAAAAGAACGGACGTGTATTTGGACAGCAGCGAAAGGCCGAAAGCGATCCCGGCAAGATACCAGTAATGCTTTTTTTCCGAACGGGCCGCGCGCCACAACCACCATACGGCCAGGGACCAGAAGAAGAAAGCCGGGATATCGGGAGTGATGATGATGGAACCGGAGACCGTCAGAGGCAGGACGTTCAGCATGATGGCCGCGGCGGCGGCTACCGCCGTTCTCCCTGATATTTCGCGCGCGAGTTTCCACGCGAGGACGCTCATGACCACCGTGCCCGCCGCCCCCGAGAAACGGACCCATATCTCCGCGTTGGAGAATATCGTCGTCAGCCGGATGAGCCACGCGAGAAGAGGCGCGTGATCGTAATAACCGAACGCGAGGCGCTGCGACCAGAGCCAGTAATACGCTTCATCGGGATGCAGCTGCAGCGCAGCGGAAAGATACAGTTTCCATAAGGTGATCACGGCGATCGCGGCGACCGCCGTCCGTTTAGTAAGCCATTTTTCCATATCAAAAACTCCTGACTCAATAGCTCTTGAGCTCGTAAGCTCATCAGCTTTGACGCATCAAATATATCCCTGCCCAGCATGCCGCGATGACGGAGAGTATGGGCGCCAGCAGGCGGCCGAGGATCATGTTTTCCGGCAGAAGAGGCGCCCACAGCACGAGCGCGTACACCGCAAGGGCCGCGAAGAGGCAGCCCAGGATCAATGGTATCTTGCTCAGGAATACCCGTGTCGCGCCAAGCGGCGCCAGCATGGCGAAAACAAGTATCCACAGGCTCCAGCCGAGCCACCGTCCGACGGAAAGCGTGGACAGATAATAATACACGCCGAAAAAGGGTTCAAATATATGGCGGAGCGCGCCGGAAGCCTGAGGGCGCCGCAGCGCCGCCGGGGTCATCGGGCCGTGTTCTTTAAGGCGGCCCAGGACTTCCGCCGCGCCGGCATTTTTCTCCATATCCGGCAAAACCGTCCACGCGTCGCTCATGTATCCCCAGCCGTGCCAGTCCGTCGACGACGTCGTAACCAGGCCGTTGGCCCTGCAGAAGGCGGTCATCCGGCCACGTTCTTCATCTGAAAAATTCCGGTACCCGGCATTATAGACCTCAAAGCCGTCTATCCCTTTCTGCCGGAGCTCTTCCCAGGTGAAGTGCCGCCATTTCCACCAGTGCGGGCAGATAACGACGAAACCGGCGGCATGCGCCTTGTCGATCACTTCCCGCGCCGTTTTGTCGCGGTACGGCCTGCCGTCGAACGGCCGATCCGCGAGCACCAGAAGGGAGACCCGTTCCTTCGTAGAGATCTGCATCCCCGGCAGCGCTTCCTTCCCCGAGATCTCTTTCGAAAAATGAGGGAAGCCGTCCGTATGGCCGTGTTCGGTCACGAAAAAGGAATCGAATCCAAGCCGGCGGTGGAAGAACAGGCTCTGCGCCGGGCTCATGACGCCGTCGTGAGAATAGTACGTGTGGGAGTGAAGATCGACTACCTTCCCGTTCTCGACGCTCAGCCGCGGAGCCGGGAAAGGAAGTATGAGCGCCAGCAGTACGGCGGAAATGACAGCCAGCATTGCGATGAGCGCCGCCCTGGCGGACGGCCCCGCTTTTTTCTTCCGCAGCATCGTCCGGATGAAAGCGGCCGTACCCAGCCAGGCGAGCCAGGAACAAAGCTGCACGATGTACCTGCTGAAAGAAAGGACGTATTCCGCGGCGGCGGCGAACGGTTCGATCGCGTACCGCCACAACGGCCATATCACCCGGGCGTCAGCCAGCGGTTTTCCGGTTGAAAGGTCGACCGGGCCGGGATGACCGGGGGCCAGCATCGCGACGATGCCGAGCACGATGATACTGCCAAAGGCGATACGGAGACGAAGGGGCAGGCGGAAGATCAATGTTTTCATGGTATTAATCACAGGCTTTGCGAAGCAGAGCGCGGGACGCTTCGTTCGCGGCGCGAGCGATCTCATCCTCATCTCCGTTCACGAGGCGGCCGTCCTCGACAACGACCGCGCCGTTAACGATGACCGTCCGCGGCCTGCGCCCTCCGCACAGAACGAGAGCCGCGACCGGATCGTCGGTCGCGCCTGCGAATTCGAGGCGCCGCATGTCGAATACCGCGATGTCCGCCGCTTTCCCGGGTTCAATTGAACCGGTATCATTCCTGCCAAGGACGCGGGCGCCGCCCCTCGTGGCGCATTTCAACGCTTCGAGAGCGGTGATGCCTGACGCGCCGTAACGCGCCCTCTGGGCGAAAAGGCACTGGCGCAGCTCGTCGCGCATTCCGGACGAATCATTTGAGGAAGAGCCGTCGACCGCGAGGCCCACCGGAACGCCGCGGTCCAGCAGTTCTCTTACCGGCGCGATGCCCGATCCCAGCCTCATATTGGATGAAGGGCAATGGGCGACGCCGGTCCCCGTCGCCGCCATCAAGTCCATTTCGCCGGCGGACAAATGAATGGCGTGCGCATACCACACGTCGCTGCCGAGCCATCCAAGCCCGTCGAGAAAATCCAGCGGCCGTTTGCCGTAGCGCGCGAGGCAGAATTCCTCTTCGTCGCGCGTTTCCGCAAGATGCGTGTGGAGCCTGACCTTCCTGTCCCGCGCGAGACGCGCGGTCTCCTTCATCAGCTCAGGCGTAACGTTGAAAGGAGCGCAGGGAGCCAGGGCCACGCGGCACATCGAAAAATCGTCCGGGTCATGATAGCGTGAAATAAGCCGTTCGCTTTCCAGCAGCACGGCCTCTTCCTTCTGGACAAGGGAATCGGGAGGCAGCCCCCCACGCGAAACGCCCATGGTCATCGCTCCATGGCAGGGATGAAAACGGATGCCCAGTTCCTTCGCGGCCCCGATCTGCCGGTCGATGAACGAGGCGCTGTGTTTCGCCGGCAGGAGATACATATGGTCGGCCGCGGTGGTACAGCCGCTCAACAGCAGTTCGGCCATGGCGGCCCGGCTTGCAGCGTGCGAATGCTCCGGTTCAAGGTACTGCCAAACGCCGTAGAGCTTTGTAAGCCATTCGAAAAGCCCCGCGTTCTGCGCGGGGCGGTATACCCGGGTCAGTACCTGAAAAAAATGGTGATGCGTATTGACGAAACCTGGCACTACCAGGCAACCCGACACGTCCATGACGCGGCAGTCGTCCGGAAGGACGTCCGGCACGGGACCGACCTGAGCGATCTCCCTGTCCCGGATAAGGATGCCCCCGCCCGGTAAGATCGTGTCCCTTCCGTCACAGGTCGCCACGCATAACGCGTTTTTAAGATAGAGCGAGTTCATTTGGGCTGCTGCTCCAGTTCTACTCCGAGGGCGAATTTTCTGGCGCCGGCCTGGCGGGCCTGATCGATAACCCGGATCACCATGTCATACTTCACGTCGCGGTCCCCCTTGATCATTATGGGGGCGTCCGGACGGTTGGAAACGCGGGGAGCCAGCTTTTCCCGGAGATCATCCAGGGGCACCTGCTGCTTCTCGATGTAGACCCGCCCCTGCGGATCGATGAAGATCGTTATGGCCTTGTTCTCGTCGGTCTCGGCCGATGCCGCCGCCGGCATCTTCACCTTTATGCCCGGCTGCACAAGCATGGGCGTCGTTATCATGAAGATGATCAAAAGCACGAGAACGACGTCGGTGAAAGGCGTGATATTGATCTCGGCCATCAACCGTCCCCGTTTGATAGGCTGTCTCATGATCCTTTCTTCTCCGTGAGGATATCCGCGGTCTGCGACGCGACGTACTCCATGTCGGTAATGAAATTGTCCACCCTGCGGACGAAATAATTGTACGCGACCACCGCGGGTATGGCGACGCAAAGGCCGGTGGCGGTGGCAAGCAGCGCTTCTGAAACGCCGCCGATAACGACCGTGATGCCGCCGGAACCGATCTGCGAAATATTATGAAATGAACGGACGATGCCCAGCACCGTGCCGAACAGGCCTATGTACACCGCGATATTGCCGATAGTGCCGACGATACTGGTATGCCGTTCCAGAAGCACCGTCTGTACCATGATCTCGCGTTCCATCGCGCTGGATATCTCTTTTTCTTCGCGCCCCGCTTTATGCAGGCCAGCGTGCGCCACCCTGGCGATCGGCGCTTCTTCCGATTCGCACAGCGCGACCGCTTTTCCCAGGTTCCCGCGCGAGACCTCGATCGTTATTTCCTTCATGAACTTATCGCGGTCAAGGCGCGACTTGCTGAAATACTGGAGCAGCCGTTCGATGATAACCCCGATGGAAAGGACCGAACAGAACAAAAGAACGTACATCGTGAACCCGCCCATACTCAGTATCTGCCACAACGTTTTCCCTTCAAACATGTGAAGCGCTCCTTTTCTCTATTTCAGAATGACGCGGACAAACGGGTCTCGAACTGCGTCCCTTTGCGCCTGAATCCGGGCTGCATTTCAATATCCCGGCCCAGAAGATTCCTG
>CAZNYG010000067.1:0-10338 GCA_964577205.1 uncultured Elusimicrobiales bacterium
CCCTTGTTCTCTGGCATTATACCAATGACGATCGCTGGGCGATATTCGCGGGCCTCATGTGCGGTTTCGCGGCCGGGGTCAAGTATACCGGCCTGCTTCCATGCGCCCTGCTCGCGCTGCTTATGCTGGCCATGAAAAGAAAGGCGCGGCCCGTCCTTCTTTTTTCCCTGACCGCGGGTATGACGTTCCTTCCCTGGCTGGTTAAGAACGCGGTGCTTTTGCGCAACCCGGCCGCGCCGTGGGGGACTGGAGTGTTCACCCATTCCCTTGTCACGGCGGACGTCGCGGCGGGCTACCTGCGGCACATACATTCGCATGGCACCCATGTAAAAACAGTAATTGACGCCCTTTTGCTTCCCTGGACGCTTACAGTGGAAGGATACCGTTTCGGCGGCGCTTACGATCTGCTGGGCCCGCTGTTCCTGCTTTTTATTCCCGGCTTGTTTTTGACCCGTAAAATAGATACAATAAGAAAAATAATCATAGCGTTTACGGTGCTTTTTATCGTCGTCTGGTTCTTTAACGGCATGGTCATCCGTTTCCTTTTACCGGTACTTCCGTTCCTGTGCTGCATGGCGGCTCTGGGGTTCTCTTATATCTATCGCTCTAACAGGTTCGTCCGCGCGGCCGCCATGCTGTTCCTTTTGGCCGCGGCCCTTCACAATCTGCTGCTGTTCCACTGGACGCTGGCTTCAGCCGACCCGTATGCTCCCGTCCTGTCCGGTGAAAGCCGTTCAGCGTATCTCGTCAGAAAACTGAATTACTACATGATAACCGAGAACGGCGTCAACCTGCTGCCGAAAGATAGCTCCGTCCTCTTTTTCGGAGAGACGAGGTCTTATTACGCGCCACCCCAATGCACTGTGCCGACGGTTTTTGACCGTCACCCTCTGGTGGAAGAAGCGAACCGTTCATCGTCACCCGACGAGCTCGCGCGGTCGCTGCGCGCGAAAGGGTTTACCCATTTAATGGTGAACGATTACGAGGCCAGGCGGCTGGGCATCGAAACCGCTTTTACTCCGCTCGGCAGAAAGAACACGGACGCGCTCCGCGACAGCCGCGCGCTGCTTCTGGTCCGCGACCGGTATTGCGCGCTGTACGAACTGCCGGAATCAAAGGATATTCGATGATCCTCTCATCCCTTTCAAACACGTCACTTTACCTTGTCACTTTCGTGGTCTCGCTCGCCACGGCTCTTATGCTTACGCCGCTGTGCCGTTTGATCGCGGTGAAGCTGAACATCCTCGATCATCCTCATTCCGAGATAAAAACGCACCGCGCCCCCGTGCCGTACCTTGGCGGACTGGCGATATGGGGCGCGTGGGCGGCCAGCCTCTTCTTCATCCGTTCCTTCACTAATTTCCCTACGGGAACGCTGCGGAGCCTCAGGGGCGTACTGATCGGCAGCCTGATAATGCTGTCCCTCGGCCTTGTGGACGACGTCGTCCCGCGCGGGCTTGGATTCAAGAATAAGTTCTTTTTTCAGACGGCCGCGGCGCTGCTTGTCCTCGCTTTTGGCATCCGCCTGCATTTCATCAGCCCGCTTTTCATGGCGTTGATCCTGAGCATCCTGTGGATCATCGGCATAACGAACGCGTTCAACATCATCGATATCATGGACGGGCTTTCGAGCGGGATCGCCGTCATCGCCAGCCTTGCTTTCCTTTTCATAGCGCTCCCTTCGGAACAGATCTTCGTGAACTTCTGCGCGGCCGCCCTCGCGGGCGCGTGCCTGGGTTTCATGCCCTTCAACCTGTCCAGGCGCTTCAGGATATTCATGGGCGATACCGGCAGCCTGCCGACCGGTTTCATCCTCGCGTCGATCGCGATTGGCACATCCTATACGACAGCGAACGACATCGGGCTTTTCGCGCCGCTCCTTATCCTGGCAGTACCTCTTTATGACACCATGCTGGTCATGTTCCTGCGCTGGAGAAGAGGCATGTCGCCGTTTTTGGGAAGCAAGGACCATTTCGCCCTGCGGCTGGAGATGATGGGCTTTTCCCGCGGACAGATCCTCGCCCTGTCTTTCGGCGTAAGCGCTCTGCTGTCTTTCGGGGCTTTCCTCGTCACGAGGCTTCCGCTCCCGTACGCCATCTCTCTGTTCATCCTGATATTCTTCTTCGCCCTCTGGATCAGCTCCCGTCTCAGCCAGGTGAAGATCGACTAAGGTACTTATGTCTGAAACCATCATAATCGGCGCGGGCTTGTCCGGCCTTACCTGTGCCCGTTACCTCAAAGGCTCCTGCCGGATAATTGAACGAGAGGCCGTGCCCGGAGGCCTGTGCACATCCGTCGCGCAGGACGGCTTCGTGTTCGATCACTCCGGACATTTCCTGCATCTGCACACTCCGGAAGGCACACGGATGGTGCGGGGCCTGCTGGGGAAAAACATCCTGAACGTAAACCGCGAAGCCGCGATACACGCGTTCGATTCCCGCGTCCCTTATCCTTTCCAGGCAAGCCTTTACTACCTCCCGAAAAAGGTCCGCGAGGAATGCCTTTCCAGCTTCATTAAGGCCGCGCGGACAAGACAGAGAAAACGCTACCCGGACCTCCTTTCCTGGTCAAAAGCCGTATTCGGGGCCGGGATCACCCGTTATTTCATGCGCCCGTATAACGAAAAACTCTGGACGGTTCCCGCGCGCGCCATGACCACCGGATGGACCGGCGCATTCGTTCCGCGCCCTTCTCTCCGGGATATCAAAAGAGGGGCGGAGCAGCCGCAGGACAAGCGTTTCGGCTATAACGCCGCGTTCATTTATCCCGCCCGCGGCGGCATACGGAGCCTGATCGCTCCGCTGGAAAGATCCGTCCGGAATATCGAGTACGGTACCGCGTGCCGTTCGATCGACCCGCGGGCGCGGCTCGTAACGCTCGATGACGGACGAAGATTCTCCTATGAACGGCTCGTCTCGACACAACCCCTGCCCGATCTGCTCGATCAGATACAGGGCCTGCCCGCCGCGGTCCGTGCCGCCCGCGAAAAACTGGCGTGGAACTCCGTTTCCTGTCTGAACATCGGTTTCATGCCGAAGGCCCCTTCAGCGCCGGCGGCCGGCGGATGTCACTGGATATATTTTCCGGAAAAGCGATACGTGTTCTACCGGGCCGGGGTCTATACCAACGTTTCGCCCGCCATGGCTCCAGGGGGGTGCGCGTCCCTTTATGTCGAGACGAGTTCCCGCCCGGGGAAAAGGATCACCGCCGGCGCGTTGCGTTCCCGCGTGCTTTCTGATCTCCGCGCGGCGGGTATCCTCAAAAAAGGCGATAAGATCGTCACGATAAAGGAACTCTTCATGCCCTGCGCCTATGTCATTTTCGACCACCACCGCGACGCGGCGCTCAAGGCCATCAGGCCGTGGCTGGAGAAGAACGGGATCTTCTCGATCGGCCGTTACGGCGCCTGGGAATACTCTTTCATGGAAAAGAACATGCTCGACGCCAAAGCCCTGGCCGAACGCCTTAATGACAGTGAGTAAGGAACGGAAAATACGCCGGAGCAGCTTTGTCAGTATTGGAGAACAACGGCAGTATAGGACAACTTTACTCACTATTTGGAACCATGATAAAAGTCTGTCACATCATCACCAAACTTGAACTGGGCGGCGCCCAGCAGAACACGCTCTTCACCGTGTCCCATCTTGACCGCGATCAGTTTTCACCCGTGCTTATCACCGGCAGAGGGGGAATACTGGACGCGGAAGCCGCAAAGATGCAGGGGGTCAAGATCTACTTTACCGGTTCGGTCATACGGGATATCCGCCCGTGGAAAGATCTGACGGCTTTTCTGGAGATCTATAGAATACTCAAAACGGAACGCCCTGCCATTGTCCATACCCATTCTTCCAAAGCGGGGATCCTCGGCCGATGGGCTGCCTGGTTCGCCGGGGTTCCTGTCATTATCCACACGATCCATGGATTCGGTTTTAACGATTTTCAACCCTGGCCACTGCGCTTCCTGCTGATACTTATCGAGAAACTGACCTCCCCGGTCACTGATCGCTTCGTCGTCGTGACCACTGAAGACCGTAAGAAAGGCCTTCATTACGGGATCGGAGATCCTGACCGTTATACCGTGATCCGCAGCGGGATCGATACTTCTCTGTACAAAAGCGCGTTCGATGGAGCCGGTGATCTCCGCGCGTCACTGGGGATCGCCGCGGGCCTTAAAATAGTTACGACCATAGGCGCGTTCAAACCGCAGAAGAACCTTGCCGATTTTCTCGGCATTGCCCGCGGGGTACTCGACAAAGCGCCCGACACCCGTTTCCTCCTGGTCGGAGACGGCGGACAACGCCCGATCCTTGAAGCACGGCGCGCGCAACTGCGACTGGAGGGCTCTGTCGTTTTTCTCGGCTGGCGCCGCGATATTCCCGCGGTCCTTGCGATAACGGATGTTTTTGTCATGACATCGCTGTGGGAAGGGCTGCCGCGTTCCATCCTCGAAGCCATGTGCGCGGCAAAACCGGTGGTCGCAAACGCGGTTGATGGAGTGCGGGAGATCATCAGGGAAGGGGAAACAGGATACCTCATCGCGCCTCACGACCTTGACGCAATGGCCGCGCGCGTCATTTCGATCCTGGAGACTCCCGCTCTTGCCGCGAAACTGGGTGAAAACGCGCGCCGGATAATTACCGGGGAATATGACCTGTACCACATGGTCCGCCAGCAGGAAGAAATGTACCTTAAGGAAACAAAACGGGGGAATAAATGATCGGATCACGATTTGATGCCTGTAGAGCAATTCTGTTGCCTCTCTTCTTTTTTCTTACAGGGCTGAGCGCCTGTTTTTCTCCAGTTCAGCACGTATCCGTACGGAAACCGCAGATAATCCGGGAAAAAAGCTTTGGCCTCACGAACCCCATCCTGGATTTTGAGGTTTTTGAAGAAGTGCAGGAAACCGCGTTAATACGCAAGAAGATCGGGCGGATAGTGGATGCCGCCATCCATGAAGGAAAGGCCTCCCATATTTCATTCTACTTCAGAGATCTGAACAACGGCCCCTGGATCGGGATCAACGAAAAAGATGAGTTCAACCCGGCCAGTCTTCTTAAGGTGCCCGTCATGATGTCCTGTTTCAAACGGGAGGAAGAAGAACCGGGTTTTATTAATCGGACGGTAAAGTATGATCCGATCGACAACAGGGATATCGTCCCCATTATCGTACCGCCGCACACGCTTACCCCAGGCGAATACACGATCGATGAGGTACTCAGTTCCATGATCCGCTATTCCGACAACAACGCCGCGGTGTTCCTGCTGCATTTACTGGGCGACGAAAGCGTCAACCGGACGTACCTCGACTTGAACCTTCACGATCTCAGTTCAGCGAAAACGGAATATATGATAACCGTCAAGGATTATGCCTCGTTTTTCCGCATTCTTTATAACTCTTCATACCTCAGCCGCCGCCATTCTGAAAAGGCTCTCGCGTACCTCACCCAAACGTCTTTTTCGGAAGGTATCGTGGCCGGCATTCCCGTGGGAATAACGGTCGCCCACAAATTCGGCGAACGGGAATTCAGCAACGCCCGCCAGCTGCATGACTGCGGTATCGTCTATTATCCCGGCCATCCGTATCTTATCTGTATCATGAGCAGGGGTGAATCGCTGGAGGAAATGGCAACGGTGATCCGGCGGATCTCCGCCGCAACGTACGAGGAAGTCGACCGCCAGTTCCGCACCCGCTGACCGGAACTGTTCCCGAGACCCCGGCATGGAACCTCATTGAATGGGGTGTTTGACATTCAGGGGCGTTTAAAGTAGAATAAATAACTGTATTTCAGATCGCTAATTTCAAATTGCAAATTGGACGCATAATGCTTTTTCACCGGCAGCCGTTCAATTTGAAATTTGAAATTTTATTTTGCAAGGAGACACTATAATGGCAAAATATATCGTTACCCTGATACCCGGAGACGGAACAGGCCCCGAGATAGTTGAAGCGACACGCCGCGTCGTCGAAGCGACCGGTGTCGGCATTGACTGGGAAGTGGCTGAAGCCGGTTCGGACGTCATGGAAAAATACGGAACGCCGCTGCCGGTATCCACGCTTGCGTCGGTCCGTAAGAACAAGGTCGCGCTGAAAGGGCCCATTACCACTCCTATAGGTACGGGATTCCGCTCTGTCAACGTCGCGATCCGAAAGGAACTGGACCTGTTTGCCTGCCTGCGCCCCTGCAGGATCTATCCCGGGGTCTCCACGCGCTTTCAGAACGTCGATCTCGTGGTCGTGCGCGAAAACACCGAGGATCTTTACGCGGGCGTCGAGTTCGCCCCGGACTCCGAAGAAGCAAAAAAAATAATCGAACTTTCCAAAAATATGATACGGCCGCAGTCGGCTATTTCCATAAAACCTATATCGAAGTTCGGCAGCGAACGCATCGTGCGGTTCGCGTTTGAATATGCCGTAGCTCACGGGCGCAAAAAGGTCACCGCGGTCGCCAAAGCGAACATTATGAAGTTCACGGACGGGCTTTTTTATGAAACCGCCCGCGAAGTGGCAAAGGAATTCGAGGGGAAAATAGCCTACGAAGAGCGCCTTATCGACAATATGTGCATGCAGCTGGTCCAGAAACCGGAACTGTACGATGTCATCGCGCTGCCGAACCTGTACGGCGACATCCTTTCGGATCTATGCGCCGGGCTGGTCGGCGGGTTGGGAGTGGCGCCGGGAGCGAATTTCGGCAAAGACTGCGCCGTTTTTGAAGCGGTCCACGGTTCCGCGCCAAAGTACAAAGGAATGAACAAGGTTAACCCGACCGCGCTCATCCTTTCGGCCAGGCTTATGCTGGAGCACCTGGGAGAGAAAGAAGCTTCGGCCCGGCTTGAAAAAGCCGTCTCAGACGTTATCCGTGAAAAAACGAAAGTCACCTACGATATGGGCGGGACCGCCGGCACCAGCGGCATGGCGGACGCGATGATAGATAAGTTGAAGTGAGTAAGTGAGTAGGTGAGTGAGTGAGTAAGGAACAGACAGGAGAGATTGAGAATGGAACGCACTTGCGTGATAATCAAACCCGACGGCGTCGGCAAAAAGGTTATCGGAGACATCATAAAGAGATTCGAATCTGAAGCGGGCCTTCAGCTCGTCGCGATGAGAATGCTCCGTCCTTCAAAAGGAACGATCGAAGAATTCTACGCGGTTCATAAAGGTAAACCTTTTTACGAGCCCCTGCTGAATTTCATGTCCTGCGGGCCCGTAGTGGTTACCGCCTGGAAAGGGGAGAACGCGATAGCCCGGGTAAGAAGCATCATAGGAGCCACGAATTCCAGAGAAGCGGCTCCCGGAACGGTGAGGCAGATGTACGGCACCGACAACAGGCGGAACGTTGTCCACGCGTCCGATTCTCCGGAGAACGGCCTTAAAGAGACGTCATTCTTTTTCAAGGATCCCGACATACTCGAATACGATCACGACTGCTGGACAAACAAATAATGACAAGTGAGTAAGAGAGTAAGGAACGACAGAAAGACGAAATGACAGTGTTCCATCGTTGACTTTCAATCTCTCGTTGCCAATTCTCAGTTTATTTTCTGTCTCTCCCTTACTCACCGGTTTTAAAAGGATCGCTCATGAAAGTTCTTGTCGTCAACTGCGGCTCTTCTTCCGTAAAATACATACTTTTCGAAATGGAAGGCGAGAAAAGACTGGCCAAGGGATTGGTGGAGTGCATCGGCCTTCCTGAAGCGTATTTCAAGAACCAGATAACCGGACATGAGGAAACCAAAGCCTCGGCCCGGGTCCGCAACCACATGGAAGCGGTGGAACTGATCCTCAACGGCCTCCTTGACGGCGGCCATGGAATGATCAAGGATCCGGGCGACATCGCGGTCGTAGGTCACCGGATAGTACACGGAGGCGACAAGTTCTCCCGTTCCGTAGCGGTAAATGACGAGGTCATGGCAGGGCTGCGCGAGTGTTTCAGCATAGCTCCGCTTCACACGCCTCACCATTATGCCGGCATCGAAGCCTGCCAGAAGCTGCTTCCGGGAGTGCCTGAAGTCGTCGTTTTCGACACGGCTTTCCACCAGACGATCCCAGATTACGCTTATATTTACGGCCTGCCGTATTCCCTTTATGAAAAATTCCATATCCGCCGCTACGGTTTCCACGGCACGTCACATAAATATGTGGCGCAGCGCGCGGCTCGGTTGATGGGCCGCCCTCTTGAGGAATTGAAACTGATAACCTGCCACCTGGGTAACGGCTCCAGCATCTGCGCGGTCAGGAACGGCAAATCTATCGACACTTCAATGGGCTTTACCCCGCTTGAAGGGCTGGTCATGGGAACGAGGTGCGGCGATATCGATCCCGCCATCATTGTCCATATCATGGCGAATGAACGGATCAATGCCGATGAACTTAACAATCTGTTGAACAAGAAAAGCGGTCTGCTGGGCATCTCGGGGTTGACGGGAGACATGCGTACAATATTAAGCGCGGCGAACAGCGGGTCTTATCGCGCGAAACTTGCTCTTGAAATATTCTGCTACCGGATCAAGAAGTACATTGCCTCGTATTTCGGGGTCATGAACGGGGCGGACGGCATCGTATTTACCGCGGGCATCGGGGAAAACTCCCCTACGATCCGGGAAAAAGCGTGTACTGACATGGAATACCTGGGTGTCCGGTTCGACCGGGAAACCAACGCAAGCGCGGGATCAGCGGAAAAGACCGTGTCCCTGCCTGACTCAAAGGTAAAAGTCATGGTCATCCCCACCAATGAAGAGCTGATGATCGCTCACGAGTCGGTCAGGGTATTGACAAATCCATAACGATACAATATAATGAAAACCTGGTGTTCAAGAGGGCGACCACAGGAAAAACAAGAAGAAAAAATAGTCGGATTTTATATAAGCCTTGCTTCGAAGCACCGTTGCGCTATGAAAAATTTTATACTTACGCCGGCTCTGTTCGAGACAACCGACAGGGTCGAACGGATCATTGAAAACTATTCGTCCCCAGCGATTGAAGACCTGGTAAAGAAACAGCGCCTGACGATATCGTTCTCCGCGGCCAAAGCCATACAGGAGATCCTGGTGCGCGGCGCTGTTTCCGGGGAATTGACAATGGAATGCAGCCGGTGTTTGTCCGTGTTCCCATACCCGGTTTCCCTGTCGATCTGTCAATCGTACCCTCTGTCCGAAGAAACCATTGATGTCGAAGACGAAGTGCGGCAGTTACTCATCCTCAATCTTCCCGTTAAACCCCTGTGCCGTGATCTCTGTAAAGGTATCTGTCCCGCGTGCGGCAGGAACAAGAACATCGATCATTGTGCCTGTCCCCCTGAACCGGCCGATTTCCGCTGGAGCAGCGTCGGGAATTTAATTAAGAAAGACTGAGACATTCGCATTTAACCCCACACTCGGAGGAACCATGCCAAATCCAAAACGTAAACATACCGGTTCAAGGCGCGACAGCCGCCGCGCGTCAAACTGGACAGTCGAAGCATCGAATTCATCGAAATGCCCTCAATGCGGCGCTCCCCGCCTCCCTCATCGCATCTGCAGTTCCTGCGGATTCTACAACGGTGAACTGGTAACGCCGAAAAAAGAAAAGAAAAAAGGAAAGGCGGAAGGCCGCGAGGAAAAGAAATAATGCGTATCGCCCTTGACGCAATGGGCGGTGATCATGCTCCTGCCGCAACCGTAGAAGGAGCGGTCGCTGCTGCTCAGGAATCTTCTCATGAAGTCATCCTGGTCGGTAATGGAAGCCTTATTCGCGCCGAACTCGCCCGGCTCAAAGTCAAAAATCCCGCGCTGAGCGTCTGTAACGCAACTGAAACAATCGAGATGGATGAATCGCCTGCTCAGGCCGTGCGTCAGAAGAAAGATTCTTCCCTTGCCGTGGCTGCCAATCTTGTTGCTGAGGGGAAAGCCGACGCTTTTGTCTCTGCGGGTAATTCCGGGGCGGCCATGGCATCTGCGCTTCTGTATCTCGGCCGTATTCCCGGCGTGTCCCGCCCCGCTATAGCCACGCTCTTTCCCACCATCAACGGCGTCTGCCTGCTGCTGGACGTGGGCGCAAACGTGGACTGTAAGCCGAAACATCTGCAGCAGTTCGGTCTCATGGGCAGCATTTTCATGGAGTCGGTATTCGGCATCAATGAGCCCCGCGTCGGCCTGCTTTCGATCGGAGAAGAGGATTCCAAAGGCAATGAGCTGACGCTGGCGGCATTCGATCTGCTTCGAAATGCCCCTTTGAACTTTGCGGGCAACATCGAAGGCCGTGACATTTGCGCGGCGAAAAGCGATGTCGTCGTTTGCGATGGATTTGTGGGCAACATCGTCCTGAAATTCGGCGAAGGCGTCGCCGAGATGATGCTGCGCCTG
>CAZNYG010000068.1:0-10299 GCA_964577205.1 uncultured Elusimicrobiales bacterium
GTTGACGACAATCTTTTTATTTTCCGGATCCACGCTGACCACCACCGACTTGAGAGCCGGGATCAGCATTTCACCCTTGGGAAGCGACGGAGAACGGACAACCCAGATATCATTGCCGCCTGAAGGAAGAACATCCTCCAGTGTCCCCAGCGTCACGCCGGACTGATCAATGACTTCGCTCCCGGCAATATCGGAAACCTTCCACATTTGGGCCTTCTTTAGCCGGCGCGTTTGGTGTGACGCACGGGCTGAAGCCCGCGCCTGCCTCTTCGTCTCTGCTGACCGTCGAGCAACCTAAGGATGCCCGGCGACTTCCATCGCGTGCTTATTAATGAAGCCCCGCAGATCGAAGTAAAGAAAGAATCAGTCTATTGGAAAGCGCAGGAAAAGCGCTTGGCTGGACTGATTCTTTCCCGCATACAAAATATTGAAAAATTTATTCGACTATTTCCACCGTGGCGCGTTTGTCCATCTTCGCCGAAGCGGAATTGACGATGGTCCTTATCGACTTGATGATACGGCCTTCTTTGCCGATGATCTTTCCCCGGTCGCCTTCCGCCACTTTCAACTCTATAACGGTCGCCTTTTCACCGGATATTTCAGAAACTTCAACTTTATCTGGATTATCCACCAACGCCTTCGCAATGTACAGTACGAGTTCCTTCATGATCGTTCCTCCTTTGCCGTCACCCATTGTCTTTCAAAAGCAGGGGTTGTACGAGGGGCCGCGTAGAACACTCAAGGAACACTACTTGTTTTCCGAAGTCGCAGAACCAGTTACAGACTTAAGAAGCAAGGACACTGTTTTTGAAGCTTGAGCCCCCTGTTTCAGCCAGTACTCCATTCTATCCTGTTTTACGTTAGAAAGCTTTTGTTCAACGGCCATCGGATCATACTGTCCAAGGACCTCTATAGGCTTCCCATCCCTTTTTGCTCTTTGATCTATAGCCACCAGGCGATAAAAAGGCCTTTTTGGTTTTCCCAAGCGCTGCATCCGTAAACGTACAGTCATGTGATTAGTCCACCTCCGAGGTTATGATCCGAAAGAAAGAATTCCAAAAGAGACAAAAAACCCGCTAAAAAGAGCCACTGATACTCTTTTATCAGGGAATTGCGTTCTTTATTTCTACTCAGCATTATACCCTTATATGAACGTGTTGTCAAATCAGCGGGGCGTTCCGCGCGAGCTCGCGCAGGTCCCGGACAGCCTGTACCGGATCCCTGTCACCGAAGATCGCCTGGCCGGCCACAAGAATGGCGGCGCCTGCTCCGGCAGCGCGTTCCACGGTCTGGCGGTTTATGCCGCCATCGACCTGGATGTCGCAGCGCAATTTGTTCTTTTGTATGAAATCCCTTATATTTTTTATGCGGGGAACCATGTCTTCCTTGAAGGCCTGACCGCCAAATCCCGGTTCAACGGTCATCACCAGCACCATGTCAAGGAAAGGAAGGAACGGAAGGATCTTCCCCATCCCGGTCTTTGGCCGGATCGACATGCCTGTCTTGATACCCGCCTTACGGATCCTGCCAAGCAGCCGCCGCGCGTTGACCTGCGATTCCACGTGGAAATTAATAAGCTGAGCTCCAGCCTTGACGAACTCTTCCCAGTACTTGTCCGGGCGGTCTATCATGAGGTGCACGTCAAAGAACATGCCTGAACGGGGCCGCAGCGACCTGACCACGCCAGGGCCGATCGTCAGATTGGGAACGAAGTGGCCGTCCATGACATCGATATGGAGCCATTCGGCGCCCGCTTTTTCCACGGTCGCGATATCCTCGCCGAGGCGCGAAAAATCCGCGGAAAGGATCGAAGGAGCGATAATGATCTTCTTCTTATTGATCATAAAAATACCGAAAGAACATTTCAGCTCACAGCTCTCAGCTCATGGCTCACAAGCACGGCTGGACAACAATGCCGCTCATCAGGAACCGTTAGCATAAGAGCTTTTGAGCTATGAGCTAAATTGCTAAATTACTTTGCTATGACAAACGTAACGCCGGGAGACCCGGTAACATCCGTGTCCGCAGGCGGTTCCTGACGGATTATCACGTTCGGCGGCACCGTGGGGGATGACTGCGTTACCAGAACTGGGGTGACGGCATTCTTCACCGACCAATCCTGTGCTTCCTCGATGGAACGGCCCGTGAACTCCGGCATAAAAAGCGTGCCCGCGGGCGGAGGGCCGGCAGAGATGACCATGTTTATGACCGCGTCCTTTTCGACGGGGCTGCCGGCCGGCGGGTCCTGCGACAACACGCGGTCTTTCGCCATGACGACGGAAGGGCGGGACGACGCTTCGCCCAGCACGAGGCCCGCGGACCGCAAAGCGATCTCCGCGGAACGGATCGTCTGGCCCACTACTGCCGGAACGCCGACTTCTTCCCCTCCCTGGCTGACCACTACCCTCACCGTTTTCCCTTCACGCACGGCCATGCCGGCTTCAGGGGCCTGGCGGATGATGGTGCCGGCGGGAGCATTGGGGTCGAACTCCACGGCTTCCTGCGCGATGTCAAGGTTCAGGGGCGTCAAAAGCGCTTCAGCCTCCTGGAACGTTTTACCGTATACATCCGGAACGGCAACCTCGTTCAACGAGTGCACCATGTGGTTCATGGCCCAGTTGAACAGGAAGTAACCGACGACAAGCACGATCAGCGCGCTGAGGACAGCAACGCCTTTTCTGGATTTTTTTTTCATGATTAGTATACTTCTGACGCGGGACTCTGGACATTGGACACTGGATCAACGACACGTCCGTGATGCCTTTGCCTTTAATCCGGTATCCTGAATCTTGCGTCTGTCTTTTATTTTATCCCGCGCTATTTGATGACGTTTGCCAACTGCCGCGCCGGCTAAAGGCCGCGCCTGCCTCAGTTTTACATTTTACAATTTACATTTTTACTTCTTTTTGAGCCACGCCATCATGGAGCGCAGGCGGGCGCCGACTTTTTCGGCAAGATGATCGTCGCTGTCCTTGCGGGCCTGGTTGAAGACCGGCCTGTTGAGGTGGTTCTCAAGGAGCCATTCCCGGGCGAATTCACCGGAACGGATCTCAGCGAGCACTTTTTTCATTTCCGCGCGGGCCGCGTCGTTGATGATGCGTTTGCCCGTCTTGTATTCGCCGAACTCCGCGGTGTCGGAAATGGAGTTGTGCATCATGCCGAAACCGCCTTCCCATATGAGATCGATGATGAGTTTCGTCTCATGGATACATTCGAAGTAGGCGATCTCGGGCTGATATCCCGCTTTGACCAGCGTCTCGAAACCCGCCTTCATCAGTTCCACAAGGCCGCCGCAAAGGACCGCCTGCTCTCCGAAAAGGTCGGTCTCGGTCTCTTCCGCGAAGGTCGTCTCAAGCACGCCGGCGCGGGTACCGCCCACGCCTCTGGCGAACGCGAGCGCGAGTTCTTTCGCGTTGCCCGACGCGTTCTGTTCAACGGCGATAAGGCAGGGCACGCCCTTGCCTTCCGTATACTGGCGGCGCACCAGGTCGCCCGGACCTTTGGGAGCGATCATGACGATGTTGGCATCCTGCGGCGGGACGATCTGGTTGAACCGGATATTGAACCCGTGAGAGAAGCTGATGGTCGCGCCTTTTTTAAGGCTGGGGAGGATCTCTTCTTTCCACACTCTCGCCTGTATTTCGTCCGGAAGAAGGATGTGTATCCAGTCCGCGCCTTTGGCCGCTTCGGCCGCCGACACCGGCTTCCATCCGTCGGCGACGGCGATGTTGAACGTTTCCCCCGGCCGCTGTCCGACGACGACGTTAAGCCCTGAATCCCGTAGATTCAACGCCTGGGCGCGGCCCTGGCTGCCGTATCCGATAACCGCTATTTTTTTTCCTTTGAGCAGGCCGAGATCCGCGTCCGCGTCGTAATACATCTTTGCGCCTTTGTTCCCTTCCATAGTAAAGCCTCCCTTAAGAAATGAAAAATGCAAAGCGAAAAATGTAAAACAATTACCAAAAACCTATTTAAAAACTGACAATACGCAAGAAGTGTCATGGCCGAATGATTCTATCGGGCGTCCATAAGTTTTCTTTAACGACATTTCTGGATCCCGCGGCCGCGGGATGACAGGCGTCTGTGTAACATCAGTTGATAAACTTGATCTTTTGATTTGCCTTTCACTTTTCAATCGACACTTTTCCCTGACTCCAATTTTTCATTTTACATTTTTACTTTTTCACTTTTTTTCCGTCTTGTTGCCGCGGGCGAGGGCGATGACGCCGGTGCGGCACAGTTCCTTGATGCCGAACGGGCGGAGCATCGAGACGAAGGCTTCGATCTTGCTTTCGTCCCCGGTTATCTCAACGACGATGGAATCGGCTGCGACGTCGATGATGCGGGCGCGGAAAATATCCGTGATCTGCATGATCTCGGAACGGTTGCTTTTATCCGCCTTTACCTTTACCAGCGCGAGGTCGCGTTCGATGGGCGTGTTGTCATGAAAATCGGTTACCTTGATGACGTCGATGAGCTTGTTGAGCTGTTTTTCCACCTGCTCAAGGATGCGGTCGTCGCCTTTGACCACGATCGTCATGCGGGATACGCCGGGATCTTCCGTCTCACCCACGGCAAGGGAATCGATATTGAAGCCCCGCGCAGCGAACAGCGTCGCGATGCGCGCCAGCACGCCGAACTTGTTCTCCACCAGCACCGATATGGTATGACGCATAAAACCTCCAGAAAGACAATTAAAAAGTTAAAGTGTAAAATGAAAAATGATGAATAAAATCAACAGCAGAAAACATTTTCTGCGCCGTTCGCTGTTCGTTTTGCATTTTTCATTTTACATTTTTCACTGCCGTTCTATGCCAGTCTCGTAATAATTTCATCGAGGGCGGCGCCGGCGGGGACCATGGGCAGGACGTTCTCCTCCTGTTCCACGATACAGTCTACGACGACCGGAGAATCGATGGACAGCGCTTTTTTCAGCGCGGCCTCGACGCCGTTCTTTTCCGTGACGCGGATGCCGGCCGCGCCGTACGCCTCGGCCACTTTCACGAAGTCCGGCACGTAAAGCGGGCATTCCTTGCGGCCGGGAGCGTTGCAGTCCGGAGGGCAGTCAACATTGCGCTGCAGGCATGTGGACGAATAACGTTTGCCGTAGAACATCTCCTGCCACTGGCGCACCATGCCGAGGAACCTGTTATTCAAAATGACTACCTTGACGTTGATCTTGTTGATGACAGCGGTCGCAAGTTCCTGGATGTTCATCTGGAACGAACCGTCTCCCGCTATTATGATGACGGGGACGCCGGGGCGCGCCACCTTGGCGCCGATGCCGGCGGGAAAACCGAATCCCATCGTTCCGAGGCCGCCGGAACTGAGGAACAGGCGCGGGTGGGCCGCCTTGTAATACTGCGCCGACCACATCTGGTGCTGGCCGACCTCTGTGACGACGATGGCTTCGCCGCGGGTCAGTTCCGTGATCTTTTCGATGACGTACTGGGGGCGGAGCGCGTCGTCCTGTTTATACAGAAGAGGATGGCTCGTCCGCCAGCCCTGTATCATGCCCATCCATTCCGCGCGCGCGGTCTTTTTGACCTCTTTCAGCAGTTCGGTAAGAATGGTCTTCGCGTCGCCCACCACCGGGATATCCACCTGCACGTTCTTGGAGATAGAAGTGGGATCGACATCTATATGTATGATCTTGGCTTTTGTCGCGAAACCGGACAGTTTGCCGGTGCACCGGTCGTCGAACCGCGAACCGACGGCGACAATGAGGTCCGCGTTCTGCATGGCCATGTTGGCCCAGTAGAGCCCGTGCATGCCCAGCATGCCGAGATACAGCGGAGAATCGGGGGGGAAAGCGCCGATACCGAGCAGCGTGGTGGTAACCGGGATCTCTGCTTTACGGGCCAGTTCGATGACTTCGTCCGAAGCGCCCGAACTGATTACGCCGCCGCCGATATAGAGCACCGGCTGCTTCGCCTCGTTGATCGCTTTGGCCGCCCGCTTGATCTGCATGGGATGGCCCTGGCACGTCGGCTTATAGGAACGGATATCCACATCGTCCGGCCACACGAACTCCGCCTGAGCGCGCTGGACGTCCGCCGGAATATCGACGAGAACGGGCCCCGGGCGCCCGGTCGACGCGATGTGGAAAGCCTCGCGGATGATGCGGGCGAGGTCTTTGACGTCCTTGACAAGGAAATTATGTTTGGTGACGGGACGCGTGATGCCGGTGATGTCCGCTTCCTGGAACGCGTCGTTCCCGATAAGCGTGGTCGGGACCTGGCCGGTGATGGCGACCATGGGAACGGAATCCATGTATGCCGTGGCGACCCCCGTGACGATGTTGGTCGCGCCCGGGCCCGACGTCGCGAGGCAGACGCCGACTTTCCCGGTGGCGCGCGCGTATCCGTCCGCCATGTGAGCGGCGCCCTGCTCGTGGCGGGTCAGTACGAAGCGCAGCGGCGAACCGTAGAGTTTGTCGAATATGGGAAGCACCTGTCCGCCGGGAATGCCGAACACCACTTCGACCTTCTCCCGAAGCAGCGATTCAATCAGTATTTCCGATCCTGTCTTTAACATGTACGGCCTCCAGTAACGACCTAACGGCGTTCTCGAGTTCTCGTGTTCTCGTGTGAACTAAGGCGGATGGACCTGTTCTTCTCTTAACGCCTCTAACTCGAGAACACGCGAACACAAGAACAAATGAACGCCTTTTGTACTATTTAAGGACTGCTCCCGTGTTCGCGGAGCTGACCATGCGGGCGTAGCGGCTCAGGTAGCCGTTCTTGAACTTGGGCGCCGGCGCGGTCCACTTGGCCAGCCGGATCTTCAGGTCCGTCTCGGTGAGGCGCACGTTCAGCTGGCGTTTGGGGATGTCTATCGAAATGATGTCGCCGTCCCTTATCGCCGCGATGGGACCGCCTTCAGCCGCTTCGGGCGAAATATGCCCGATGCACGGCCCGCGGGTCCCGCCCGAGAACCGTCCATCGGTCAGAAGAGCAACGGAATCCGCCATGCCCATTCCCTGCAGCGCGCTCGTCGGGCCAAGCATTTCGCGCATGCCGGGCCCCCCTTTAGGCCCCTCATAACGGATAACGATGACTTCGCCTTTTTTGATCTTTTTATTGAGGATCGCCGCCATGGCGGATTCTTCCGAGTCGAAAACGCGCGCCGGGCCGGAGAAGACTTTCATCTTATCCGATACCGCGGCCTGTTTTACCACGCTGCCAAGAGGCGCTATGTTGCCGTTCAGTATCGCGATGCCGCCTTCCTTGTGGTAAGGATCGTGCGCCCGTATGACATCTTTGTCCAGGACATGGCTCGCTTTCGCTATATCTACGATATTGTCGCCGCTGACCGTCACCCCGGGAACGATCCTGTTCTTCAATGCCGCAAGGACCGCCGGTATGCCGCCGGCATGGTCCAGGTCTTCCATGTAATGGTCGCCCGCGGGTTCCAGGCAGGAGATATGCGGAACCCGGCGGGATATTTCGTCGAATAATTCGAGCGGCAGTTTGACGCCGGCTTCATTGGCGATGGCCGGCAGGTGAAGCACCGTGTTGGAGGAGCCGCCAAGGGCCATGTCCACGACGATGGCGTTCCTGAAGGCGTTCGGCGTAAGGATGCGCCGCGCGCCGACGCCTTCCTTGACGAGTTCCACCACGCGGATGCCGGATTCGTAAGCGATACGGCGTTTGCGCGCCGAGACCGCAGGAGCGGTGCCGCATCCTTCGAGGGACATGCCCATGGCTTCCGTCAGGCAGGCCATGGTGTTAGCTGTATAAAGGCCCTGGCACGAACCCGCTCCTGGACAGGCGGCCATCTCCAGTTCCGTCAATTCCTCTTCCGTCATCTTGCCGGCCTGGAACTGGCCGACCGCCTCAAAACTGTCGCGGATAAGGGAGCGGCGTTTCTGTTTGTACCATCCGGTCAGCATGGGCCCGGCGGTCACTACGATCGCCGGTATGTTCAGCCGCGCGGCCGCCATCAGCATGCCCGGGGTGATCTTGTCGCAGTTGGTAAGAAGTATAAGCCCGTCGAGACAGTGCGCGCGCGTGACCGATTCGATCATGTCGGCGATAAGCTCGCGGGACGGCAGCGAGAAGTGCATGCCCGAATGGCCCATGGCGATGCCGTCGCAGATGGCCGGTACGCCGAAAATGAAGGGAACGCCGCCGCCCGCGGCGATACCGCGCTCGGAAAAACGTTCCAGGTCGCGTATCCCGATGTGGCCCGGGACAAGGTCGGTGAACGACGAAGCGATACCGATGAAGGGTTTGTTGATGTCGCGGTTGCTGATCCCCGTGGCGTACATCAGGCATCTGTTCGGCGCCCTAACCGCGCCTTTCTTGACCTCGTTGCTCCGCATGTTGTTCCTCCGGCCCCCTGTAATCAATCAATTCAGCTCATGAGCCTGTGAGCTATTTGCTGTCTTTCATCAGTTTGTATTCAACGGCGTCCACCAGGGCCTGCCAGGACGCTTCTATGATATTCTCGGAAACGCCGATGGTACCCCACGACGACTGCTGGTCCGTCGATTCGATAAGGACGCGGACGGTGGCGGCCGTATCAGCCTGGGCATTGATGACGCGCACCTTGAAATCGCTCAGCTTGACCGAGCGGATGCCGGGATAGAATTTTTCGAGCGCCTTGCGCAGGCAACCGTCGAGCGCGTTTACCGGGCCGTCCCCTTCCGCCACGGTGTGCTCCTCTTTTCCCTTCACGTCCAGTTTGATGGTCGCTTCTGAAACGATCCGGCCGGACGAATTCTTTTCCACGCTGACGCGCAGGTTCTTGAGAGTGAAAAAAGGCTTGTAAGTGCCCAGCGCCCGGCGCGTCAGGAGTGCCAGCGATCCGTCCGCGTCTTCGTACTGGTATCCCATATGCTCGCGTTTTTTCACGCTGTCGATTATTCTGCCGACCGCGGCCGGATCTTTTTCCACATCGATCTCAAGCTCCCGCGATTTGGCTATCACGTTGCTTTTGCCCGCGAGCTCGCTGATAAGGATGCGGCGGCTGTTTCCTACCATCGACGCGTCCATGTGTTCATACGTGGACGGATCCCGCGCAAGCGCCGAAACGTGGATGCCGGCTTTATGCGCGAAGGCGTTCTGGCCGACGTACGGCTGCCGGTCGTTGGGGATGAAATTCGCGACTTCGTCTATATACCGCGACAGCTGGGTCAGGCGGGCAAGCTGCGCGGGCGCCACGCACGCGTATCCTCTTTTTATCTGCAGAGCGGGTATGATCGAACACAGGTTGGCGTTGCCGCAGCGTTCTCCCAGCCCGTTGACGGTTCCCTGGACAAGATCGCAGCCTTCTTCCACCGCCACGATGGAATTGGCCACCGCGCAATCGGAATCGTTGTGGGCATGGATGCCGAGGCGTATGCCGGGGAATTCGGCGCGCACCGCGCGGACGGCTTCCCGGATATCCGAAGGAAGCATGCCCCCGTTCGTCTCGCAGAGCGTGAGGCAGCAGGCGCCGCCTTCGGCCGCGGCGCGCAGCGTTTTCAGCGCGTATCCGCGGTTCCTGGCGAACCCGTCAAAAAAGTGTTCAGCGTCGTAAATGACCTCGATGCCTTTATTCACGAGGAAGGCCACGCTGTCGTCGATCATCCGGAGGTTTTCGTCCAGAGAAGCCCGCAGCGCCTGCGTCACGTGCAGGTCCCAGCTTTTCCCGAAAATACAGGCGGACGCCACGCGGGATTTTACGATGGCGCGCAGATTCGGGTCATCGGCAGGACGGTTCGCCTTGTGGCGGGTCGAACCGAACGCGATTATCGTCGCGTGTTTCAGCTTCAGCTTGCGCGCTTCACGGAAAAACAGCTCGTCCTTGGGATTCGAACCGGGCCATCCTCCTTCGATGTAGCGGACGCCGAAACGGTCCAGCGCGCGGGCTATCTTGACCTTGTCCTGGACGGAAAAGCAAACGCCGGCGCCCTGGGTCCCGTCGCGCAGCGTCGTATCGAAAATGTCGATCCTCTGCTTTTTCATATGGATCCCTTTGAAGCGAGCCGGCAGCCGCAAGCTTTGGCCTGTGATAGATGGTTGCGATTCATTATGGCAGCGCCGGCTGAAGCCGGCGCCTACCACTGCGAGCTTCCGGAGATTGTTCGGGCGGCTTATGCTCGCCCCTGAGCGGCCTTTCAATTTGCATTTTGAAATGCGCGATTTGAAATGCCGTTCCCTCACTCACTTCTTGTTGAGTTTGAACGCCTTGTGCAGCGCGGCGACGGATCCGGCGACTTCCGTGTTCCGGATGATACAGGAGATCTTGATCTCGCTGGTCGCGATCATTTCAATGTTGATGCCGTTCCTGGTAAGCGTGCTGAACATCGTA
>CAZNYG010000069.1:0-7857 GCA_964577205.1 uncultured Elusimicrobiales bacterium
GCAGGAAAGCCCCGGCAGTGTTCCCATCGGCGTCCCGGGAACTGGATTCAGGAAATTCATCGGCACGGAATCCACGTCCAGTTCCCTCAGGGCCGTTGCCAGTTCGATCCGCTGCGCCGGAGTCTCGCCAAGGCCGAACAGTCCGCCGCTGCATACTTCCAGGCCGGCTTCTTTGGCGCGGCGCACCGTGGCCGCGCGGCCGGCATAGGTGTGGGTCGTGCAGATATGGGGAAAGAAACTTTCTCCCGTTTCCAGATTGTGGTGGAACCTGCGGACCCCGTGCGCCTTCAGCTGCCGCAGGGAAGCCATGTCCAGCTCTCCCAGCGAGGCGCTGATCCTGGCCGGATACTGCCGCGCCAGCCGTTCCACCGACGAGCACAGGGACACGGCCTCTTCCGCGGTCAGCGCGCGGCCGCTCGTGACGATACCGAAACAACCGGCGCCCGACGCGCAGGCCCGCCGGAGAGCGTCTTCGATCTCTTTCCCATCGACCAGCGGATACTCAGGCGCGGACGTCGTATGATGGGCCGACTGGGCGCAGAACCGGCAGTCTTCCGTGCAACGGCCGGATTTCGCGTTGACGATGCTGCACAGATTGACGCGGCCGCCTTTAAAGCGGCGGCGCAGCCGGTTCGCGTGATACAGCAGTTCGTCGTGGTCAGCTTCCCACAGCATCATGGCCTCTTCGGCCGAAATGAGGCCGCCGGCGATTATTTTCTGTTCGAGAGACTCGGGAGTAATGGCCATTGTTATTCCCCGGGATATTTCAATTTGCATTCTGCAATTTGGAATATCCGATTAGTCAACCTGTTATTACGTACGGTTGACAATACCGTCTGAAAAACGCCCCTTTCTCGACGAGGAAGGGGCGCTCCTGCATGTGCTTATGACTTTATCCTGAACCGCACGGCCTTCGCCCGGGCGATAGACAGGCCGTTGATCTCCTCCAGCGCGTTGTTTAGGTCTCCCAGGTTGACGCGGTGCGTCAGTATGATGACCGGCACGCCCCTGCGCGACTTTTCGGCCGGCTCTTCCTGATAAATGCTGGCGATCGAGACCCGGTGGTTCCCGAGTATGCCGGTAAGGCGTGAAAGCACGCCCGGCTGGTCTTTGACGGTAAACCTGAGATAGAACGCCCCTTCGCGTTTTTCTTCCGGCAGGACCTTCACTTTCTTCTTCGGGTTATAGGTGACCCACGGCGCGGTGCCCGCGGTGCCGTTCGCCACGTGGCGGGCGAGGAATATTATGTCTGAGACGACCGCGCTGGCGGCGGGCAGCTGGCCCGCGCCTTTGCCGTAGAACATGACGTCGCCCACCGCGTCGCCCTTGATGTTCACCGCGTTGTATTCCCGGTCGACGGTCGCGAAGGCGTGCGTTACCGGCACGAGGCACGGTTCCACGGACAGCGCGAGGCCCCGCCCGGTCATCTCGGCGGTGCCGATAAGGCGCAGAACGTAGCCGAGCTTTCCGGCGTACCCGACGTCGTCGCTGGTCACGCGCTCGATACCCGTTACCGCGATATCCTCGACCTTGATCCAGCCGGACCAGGCAAGGGACGAGAGGATGGCAAGCTTGTTCGCGGTGTCGATGCCCTGCACGTCGAACGACGGGTTGGCTTCAGCGAATCCCGCTTTCTGCGCGCTGACCAGGGCGTTGTGGAAACTGACCTTGTTCCTGGTCATCTCGCTCAGGATATAGTTGGTCGTCCCGTTCAGGATGCCCTGGACCTTGGATATCCTGTTCGCGGCAAGCCCTTCGTTCAGTCCCTGTATGACGGGGATGGCTCCCGCTACCGACGCTTCGAAATAGACGAGTTTCTTTTTGGCCGCCGCGGTCATGAAGACCTCGTCCCAGTATTTCGCCAGGACGGCCTTGTTCGCGGTCACCACGTGTTTGCCGTTATTGAGCGCGCCGAGGATGATGGAACGCGCCGGCTCGTAACCGCCGATCAGTTCCACGACGATATCTATGTCGTTCGAGTCGATGATGTCCTGGAACCGTTTAACGTAAAGGTGCTTCTTTTCTTCGATGGGATAGAGGTCGCAGATGGCGCCGATCTCGAGCGAGGCCCCGACCCGCTGCTCGATCGCGCTGCGGTTGCCTTCAATGATCTTGACGACGCCTTTGCCAACCGTACCGTAACCGACAAGGCCGATCTTAATCGTGTCTCTCATAAAAAATCCTTTTGTGTTATCCTTTGCGGAGAAATTCCTTCATTCTCAGCAGCGCGTCGTGGAACCGGTTGTCGTGGGTCACCAGCGACATCCGGAGGTATCCTTCGCCGCACTTGCCGAACCCTATGCCGGGCGTGACGACGATTCCGGTCTCTTTGATGAGCCTTTCGGCGATCGAGAGGGATCCCTCGCCGCGGAGTTTTTCCGGCAGCGGGACCCACAGGTACATGGTCCCTTTGGTCTTTTCGGCGGGCCATCCGATCTTGTTCAGGCCTTCCACCATGCGATTCATGCGGCGTTCATAGATCGCTGTCTGTTCGCGCACGCAGTCCTGCGGGCCTTCCAGAGCGGCTACCGCGGCCAGCTGGATGAATGTAGGCACGCCGTAATCGAGGAACGATTTGAACTTTTCCAGCGGGGCGAGGAACTCGCGTTTGCCGCAGACCCAGCCGACGCGCCAGCCGGCCATATTGTACGTTTTGGAAGTCGAGTAGAATTCCAGCGCCACATCCTTGCCGCCTGGGATTTCAAAGATCGACGGCGCTGTGTAATCGCCGAACGTGAGTTCCGAATAGGCGTTGTCGTAGATGACCAGGATATCGTACTTTTTCGCGAAAGCCACGACATCGGCCAGAAAAGCCCGGTCTTCAACGACGGCAGCCGTGGGGTTGTTCGGGTAATTCAGGATCAGGAACTTCGCTTCCCGGGCGACTTTCTCAGGGATGCCCGCGAGATCAGGCAGGAATTTGTTCTGCGGAAGGAGCGGCACTGAATGGACCCGTCCGCCCGCGAGAATGATACCGTTGAAATGTACCGGATACGCGGGATCGCAGACAAGCGCGAGGTCTCCGGGATTGAAATACGCCATGCACAGGTGCGCTATGCCTTCTTTTGAGCCTATAAGAGAAATGACCTCCGTTTCTGGATCGACCGTGACGTTGAACCGTTTCTGCGTCCAGGCGGCTACGGCTTTACGGAAACGAGGCATGCCTTTGGCCTGCGGATAGCGATGGGTTTTGCAATGGTTCTTTACCGTGTCGCAAAGCCGCTCCACGATATGCGGCGGGGTCTGAATATCGGGATTGCCCATGCCCAGATCTATGACGTCGAGATTTTTTTTGTACGCTTCGGCGGTAAGCGCGTGAATGCGCGCAAAAAGATACGGAGGCAGCGCCTCCATTTTTTCAGACGGCCTTATCTTGCTCATGATGGTTTCATACCCCAAACCGCGCTCTACGCGGTTTTTGAACGGCTCTTTTATGACCCGCGATAAATGGAACACAAAAAAAAGCACGGTAAACAGCAGAGAGGGGAGAACAGGCCTCCCGTCTTCCGTTTACCGTCGGTACTATTCAAGGTATTCGGGAACGCGCGGCGCGTACTTCCACAGGAGGAACGCGGCCCCCGCGCACGCCAGCCCGTACGCCACTTCAAATCCCGCCCAGTTGGCCCATTGAACGCGCGTCACGAATTCCCAGGGCCGCGGAGAGAAATGATTGGCCTCAGGTTCGCCCGCGAAAAGGTCAAACACCCCTTTCGCGGCGACTGCGGCTCCCCACAGGACGAAGATCCACCCCGCCGCAACGAATAATCCCCGAAATTTCACCTTTTTCATGATGCTCTGCCGCGCGCGGCACAGGATTACAACTGAATGAGTTTTCTCAGCGTGGTCGTCGGTTTGAACGAGACTTTCTTCCCAGGCGGGACCGGTATCACTTCCCCGGTCTTGGGATTCCTTCCCTGGCGCGCCTTGCGCGCCTTTGCCCGGAAAGAGCCCAGGCCTGAAAGAGAAATAACCTCGCCTTTTTTCAACGCTTCCTGAATGACCTTGACAAGCGATTTAATGGCGCGATTCGCGTCGCCCTGAGTCAGCCCCGACACTTCAGCTACCTGTTTGACAACATCCGGCTTCTTCATTAAGCGTCACCTCCGAAATAAGAAAAACGATAGCAATTCACTTTGAAACGGAATAATAAACTCACTTAAATTTATAATATAATTTCGAATGAATGTCAAGGCTATTCTTTGCTACCGCACTCGTATTTTTACCGCGTTCGAAACCGCGCATCCGGTCCATTCATCCTGCAAAACGAATGGGACACGCGACGGCTCATCCTGCCGCAGGACAAAGAACAACGTGTATTCGCCCGGATGGGGAAGCGTGAACTCCATCTCATCGAAAGAGATCTTTCTTTCGATCGCGTTGCCGTCTTTGCCGTGATCAACGGCGCCTTCCAGAAATACCTGCATCTCTCTGCCCGGAGGTATGAGATGCCAGTCATCCTCAAGCAGATGGTATTTGTAGTATGTTAAGATCTCCGGATAGATCCTTTGCCCCTCAGGGCCGACAAACACAAGGTTGCCCGCGCGATATACCCGCGAGTACTGCACCTGAAGCCGGCGCGGCCCCGTGTTGCGAAAGGTTACCCGCAGTGATACCGGCCTTCCCGGCCTGACGATGTTCCTTCTTTTCATGTTGGCAAGTGACAGGTTTACTGCGATATCGTTGGATGCCCGCGGCATAAGCTCGGGAAACTCTCTTGCGACACCGGCGTACGATCTTGCGGCAAAGCCGGCGGCGCACATATATGCCGCGATAACGAGACTGGAAAACATCACATTTCTGGCAGCAGTGTCCATACAGTGCCCTCCACCCGGAAGAAGTATGATATTGTACTATTTATTTCTCTTCGGTTCAATGCTGTTTTACTGTTTGATTTTCAGCTGATTTCTTTCTTGACAAACCATGGTGAAAGGTATATAATTGTCCTATTATGAGCAGTGACGTACTTGTACTGAACCGCAGCTTTTACGCGGTACAGATCACCTCGTGGCAGCGCGCCCTGAGCCTGTTGTACATGGGACACGCCGCAGTGGTAGATGAAGAGTTCAAAACCTATTCATTTGACGACTGGCGCCACCTGTCCGATTTGATCAGCGACCATCCCGCCGGATACATCAGCACCCCCAACTTCCGTATCGCCGTACCCGAAGTCATCGCGCTGAAGCTTTATGACCGCCTTCCCACGATGGAGGTCAAGTTCACGCGGCGCAATATCTATGAGCACTACGGCTACCGGTGCTGTTACTGCGGGCATAAATTCGCTTCGTCGGAGTTGAACCTCGAACATGTCCTTCCTCGCAGCCGCGGCGGCAAGACATCGTGGGACAACATCGTGACATCCTGTATCCCCTGCAACCTGAAGAAAGGCGACCGGCTTCCTTCCGAAGCGGGAATGAAAATGCTCATAACGCCTTCAAAACCGAAATGGCGGGGAGCTCTTTCCCTTATCCTTCAATCTCCGGTAAAGATGCGGTCGTCGTGGCAGAAGTTCATTGACACCGCCTATTGGAATGAAGAACTGGAGAGAGAGTAGCAAGAACGCCGCAGTACCTGTTGCAAAACGCAAAAATCAAAACCTTTTGAAAGTACATTTTAAACAGGAGGCCCCGATGGATGACATTAAGATTTACCTGGCTGAAAAAGAGATCCCGACGCACTGGTATAATATTCAGGCAGACCTGCCTGAAGCCCTGCCTCCGTACCTGCATCCCGGAACGTTGAAACCTGTGGGGCCGGCAGATCTCGCTCCCATATTCCCCATGGGCCTTATCGCGCAGGAAGTAAGCACCGAACGCTGGATCGAGATACCGGAAGAACTCCGCCAGATGTACTGCCAGTGGAGGCCGTCCCCGCTTTACCGCGCCCGCCAGCTTGAAAAAGCACTCAAAACGCCGGCAAAGATATACTACAAATATGAGGGCGTAAGCCCTTCCGGAAGCCACAAGTCCAACACGGCGCTGGCCCAGGCTTATTACAACAGGAAGGAAGGCGTCAAACGCCTCGCGACCGAAACCGGGGCAGGACAGTGGGGCTCCGCGCTTTCTCTGGCGTGCAGCACCTTCGGCCTGGAGTGCACGGTGTACATGGTCAAGATCTCCTTTGAGCAGAAACCGTACCGCAAATCGCTGATGCAGGTGTACGGCGCGGAAGTTTTTCCCAGCCCCACCAACAGGACAAATGCCGGCCGCGCGATCCTGAAAGCAAATCCCGATTCGCAGGGTTCGCTCGGCATCGCGATCTCGGAAGCCGTGGAAGACGCGGCGTCCGATCCGAACACGAAATACTCTCTTGGCAGCGTGCTGAACCACGTGGCCATGCACCAGACTATCATCGGCCTGGAAGCGAAAAAGCAACTGGAGTCCGTCGGCGACTATCCCGACGTGGTCATCGCCTGCGTCGGAGGCGGCTCAAATTTCGGAGGTGTCGCGTTCCCGTTCCTCATGGACAAACTGCAGGGAAAAAATAGAAACCTTCGCGCGGTCGCAGTTGAGCCCGCGGCCTGCCCGACGCTGACCAAAGGCGTGTACGCGTTCGATTACGGCGATACCGCGGGCCTCGCGCCGGTCGTCAAGATGTACACTCTCGGCCATACGTTCATGCCGGCGGGAATACACGCGGGCGGGCTGCGGTATCACGGCATGTCGTCCATAATCTCGGCATTGTACAACAAAAAGATCATCGAAGCCGCGGCGTACAAACAGACGCCCGTTTTCGAATCAGCCATCACGTTCGCGCGTTCGGAAGGCATACTTCCCGCGCCCGAATCGTCCCACGCCATACACGGAGCGGTCGTCGAAGCGCTTAAAGCCCGCGAATCCGGCGAGAAAAAGACGATCCTTTTCAACCTGTCGGGCCACGGCCATTTCGACCTTACCGCGTACGACAATTATCTCTCCGGAAAACTGGAAGACTACGAGTACCCGCAGGAAAAAGTTCATGAGGCGCTGACGCATCTGCCTAAAGTGCAATAGTAATAAAGACGTTCACTGGTTCATTGGTTAACGGCAAAAAACGGCATTTTCGTGCTGATTGCCAGGGAATGACCAGCTAAAGAATCGTCTTTCCATCAAGTTCTATGCATTTTTATGACCAGGGAACGCAAGCTTCTTTTTATTTTTCTTTTCAACCTGGCTTTGATGGCGCTGGAGGCCGCCGGGGGGATCCTCAGCAACAGCCTCGCGCTGCTCAGCGACGCGGGGCACATGTTGACCGACGCCCTCGCGATCTTTCTCAGCTATCTCGCGATACACTGGAGCAAAAAACCCGCGACCGCCCAACGCACCTTCGGATACCACCGGACCGAGATCCTGGTCGCCCTGGTGAACGGCCTTGCGCTTCTGGGCATTTCGGGCTATATATTCTTTGAAGCGTTCCACCGGTTCTTCAACCCCGTGCCGGTAAAAACCGATATCCTGCTGGCCGTCTCCATCATCGGCCTCGCGGGCAACGTGGCGGGCATGCTGCTCCTCAGGCATGAAAGCCATGAAAACCTCAATATACGGGGCGCGTTTTTCCACCTGCTGGGCGATACACTCTCTTCCGTAGGCGTCATCACGGGCGGCATCATCATCGCCCTGACAGGCTGGACGGCGGTGGACCCGCTGATCGGCGTCATCATCGGCGGCATAGTCCTGCGCGGAGCCATAGGCCTTGTGTGGGAATCCGGCGAGGTCCTTCTGGAATCGACCCCTCGGGACATCGATCTCGCGGAACTTAAAAAGGAAATAGAGGCGATCCCCGGCGTCCGGGAACTGCACGAGATACACGTCTGGGCCATCACGTCCGAACGACGAGCTCTCAGCGCCCACGTCCTCATGGATAATATCCCCACGCGGGACG
>CAZNYG010000069.1:7867-10099 GCA_964577205.1 uncultured Elusimicrobiales bacterium
GCGCGGGAATTCTCCATAAACCACTCGACCCTTGAGGCCGAATGCGACACCTGCGCCAACAACGCGTGCGAGTTTCATTAGGAGTGGCAACGAACGGCACGGATAGAGAACGTAACGGCAACACCGGTAACGAGGCCCGTTAATCAAGATACTTCACAAGGGACTCAAGGACTTCCCATGAACCTGATCGACGTGATCTTTTATTCCCTTATCGCGGGTGCGGCGACGCTGCTGGGCACGTGGCTGGTCTTCCGCAGGGAGGAGTGGGCCGAAAAGAACTCGATATTCCTCATCAGCTTCGCCGCGGGCGTCATGCTCACCCTTTCCTTCTCTCATCTTATTCCGGAATCACTGGAACTGTTCCCCCACGCCCCGATCGCGGTATTCACCGGTTTCCTTCTTTTTTACATACTCCAGCAGGTGATCATGTTCCACGCCTGCCACGAGGAAGCCTGCGACAGCCACCACCTGAGCATCCTCTCCTCGATCGGGCTTACCGTGCATTCGCTCCTGGACGGTATCGCCATCACGGCGGGCTTCGTGGCGGGGTGGTCCCTCGGCGTCATGACCACGATCGCCGTGCTGCTCCACGAAGCCCCGGAAGGCATTACTATCACCAGCATCCTGATGCATGCCCGGGCGCCGCGCAAAAAGATCATCACCTATTCGGTCATAGTCGCCCTTGCCACTCCCGTCGGCGCGATCGCTTCATTTTTCTTTCTGAAGAATGTTTCCCCCCAATCCCTGGGCATCCTTCTCGCGCTTACGGCCGGCTCTTTCATATATCTCGCAGCTTCGGACCTGATACCCGAGACGCACCGGAAACACCATCACGCCAACGCCATTTATTTCTTCGCGGGCGTCGTCCTGACCGCCCTGGTCGGCCGCCTGCTCCATTGACATATTTTTTTGCTACAATATGCAGGGCATGCGAGCATTCAGCTTTCAGCCGTCAGCTGTCAGCCAGAGACAAGAACAAAGCAAAAAAACAAGAGCAAAACTTTAGCTGATAGCTGAATGCTGACTGCTCAATTTTTTTTAACGGAGCAATTATGGGCAGGCGGCTTAGCATATTGAAAGAAGACGTTCTTACCATATTCGATAAAGATCCCGCGGCGCGCTCCTGGCCGGAAGTACTTTTCTGCTACCCCGGGCTGCACGCTATATGGATGCACCGGGTGGCACACTATCTCTGGAAACGGGATCTCTTCTTCTGGGCGCGCTTTCTCTCCCATATCAACCGTTTCATTACCGGCATAGAGATCCATCCCGGAGCGGCGATCGGCCGGAGGTTCTTCATAGACCACGGCATGGGCGTCGTGATAGGAGAGACCGCCGAGATCGGCGACGATGTCCTTATTTATAAAGGCGTCGTGCTGGGCGGGACATCGCTTGAAAAGAAGAAACGCCATCCCACGCTCGGCAACAACGTCGTCGTCGGTTCCAACGCCATCGTGCTGGGCGCGATCACCCTGGGCGACAACGCGCGCGTCGGCGCGGCCTCTGTCGTGGTGCATGATGTGCCGGCAAACGCGACCGCTGTCGGCGTGCCTGCCCGCGTCGGACTCGGATTCTCGGCGGAAGAGATCCAGAAACTGGAACACGGCAAGCTGCCCGACCCTATCGCTGACGCGATCCGTTTCGTGCTGAAAGAGTACGACAAAATGGAAGAACGGGTCAAAAAGCTGGAATCGAAGGAAGGACTTGCTTCGGTAATAGATAAGTACATCGAAGAAAAGAAAGAAGAGATCCGCAAAGAGTTTGAAGACCTTTCCAGAGAACTGAAGCAATAAGGATACGTCTTATTGGAAAAGCACTCATTTTCTTAAAATAAAAACAGCCTGGTATCGATGCCCGGCTGTTTTTATTTTAAGAAAAAATATTATGTCGTTTCGATCACATCGCAAGGCGGTATATCTTCGAGCTGACGGCCGCGCTGAAATCAGGCGCGGTATATGTTTTCCCGTCATAGCTGTAAGTGACCAGCGGCACTTTCCTGACCATGCTCTGCGTGTCGCCGCGTTCATAGACAAGGGTATATTTGGCCGCGGCATCGCTTCCGATGCAGCTGTTCCCGTTCTTATCCTGCCCGAATACGGCGGTAGCCATGAAAGACAGCTTGCGTATCAGCGTGTCATCCCCGGCCGCGACGGCGGCCTTCCGGGCCTGGTTCCATAACGCTTCGGTGTTGCGCGTGTAATAATCAAATGTCGTCGAAATATCCTCGCCGCC
>CAZNYG010000070.1:0-1529 GCA_964577205.1 uncultured Elusimicrobiales bacterium
TATAGCGTCGGCAATGCGAAAGCGGAGCTTGTGAATGTGGAGAAAAATGACATTCCGACCGGCCCGTACGGTCTGAAACTTCGATCATGACCCTGCACCATATTGAAGATACGGCCCGGCTGCTGAAGCAGTTCCATAGTGTCCTTGCCGCTTCCGGTATGCTGGCCTTGGCTGATCTGGACCCTGACAACGGCAAGTTACACGAAGATCCTTCAGGTGTATTTCATAACGGATTCGACCGCGCGGAGTTTGAGAATCTGCTACTTCAGACAGCTTTTAAGGACGTACGGTTTTATAAAGCGACAACGATAAACAAGCCTTCATCCGACGGCAAAGCGAATGCGTTTTCCGTCTTCCTTGCGATTGCCGGAAAATAATACACGCCTTCCCTATATGGTTTTTTTGCCGCGGGAAATAGTATAATCATATGAAAGGGTCCGGAGCGGCGAAACTGCTTCGGAGGTTTTTTAGATGGTCGGGCCGCCATCCTGCTGATGCGGGATTTTTTTTTATTTGAGGGGTGCGAACATGAACGGGACAAAGACGCAGGTGTGGCATGGGCAAGACGCTGCCGAAGTGGTACGGATCCTTGGTGTTGACCCCGCTAAAGGCCTGACCGGCGCGCAGGCGGCCGAGCGGCTGCGGGAATACGGGCCCAATGTGCTGAGCAAAAAAAGGGAGCACGGGCCGTTCATCCGTTTTCTGCTGCAGTTCCATCAGCCTCTGATATATATTCTGCTTGCCGCGGCCGCCATGACCGCGTACCTGCGGGAGTGGGTTGATTCCTCGGTAATTCTCGGTGTTGTGATAATCAACGCGGTCGTCGGTTTCATTCAGGAAGCGAAAGCGCTGAAGTCCCTTGAGGCGTTGTCAAAGACCATGGTCGCCCAGGCGCTTGTTCTACGGGATGGCGAGGAAGCCAGGATATCGTCTGAAGAGCTTGTGCCGGGGGATATCGTGATCCTCCTGTCCGGAGATAAGGTTGCCGCCGATATGCGCCTGCTGGAAGTGCGCGACCTGCAGATAAACGAGTCGTCGCTGACCGGAGAATCGGTCCCGGTCGAAAAGGCATCCGGCGCGCTGGCTGTCGACGAACAGCTTGCCGAACGCAGGAACATGGCCTATGCTTCGACTCTGGTTACATACGGCAGGGCGAAAGGAGTGGTGGTCGCAACGGGCGACGCGTCCGAAATAGGCAGGATCTCCATGCTTATCCAGAGCGCGCAGAACCTGGAAACCCCGCTGACACGTAAGATATCCCGGTTCAGTCACATTCTGTTGATTGTCATTCTGGCGTTGTCGTTCATCACTTTTTTGGCAGGGGTGCTGCGCGGGCAGAACGCGGTGGACATGTTCATGGCCGCCGTGGCGCTTGCGGTGAGCGCAATACCCGAGGGCCTGCCGGCGGCGGTTACCATTACGCTCGCCATAGGGGTTTCGCGAATGGCAAAGCGGCAGGCCATAGTCAGGAAACTTCCCGCGGTTGAGACGCTGGGCAGCACGACGGTTATCTGCTCGGACAAGACCGG
>CAZNYG010000070.1:1629-9523 GCA_964577205.1 uncultured Elusimicrobiales bacterium
GACAGGGCGCGCATATATATGAAGGGCGGCGTTGAAGCCGTTCTGGAGCGCTGCTCGCTGATGACTGAAAGCGACGGTACGGCCGCGCTGGACCGGGAAACGGTACAGCGCTGGGCCGAGGACATGGCTTCTTCCGGAGTGAGGGTGCTGGCGTTCGCCCGGCGTGATGTTGACGGCGGGAAGAGATCTCTTGAACATTCCGATCTCGCAGGGAACATGGTATTTGTCGGCCTGCAGGGGATGATCGATCCGCCCCGTCCCGAGGCTGTCCGAGCCATTGAAAACTGCCATACCGCGGGCATCAGGGTTAAGATGATCACCGGCGACCATCCCAATACCGCGTCGGCCATTGCGGCCATGATGAGGCTCAATGACGAGGCCGGGCGCGGGGATCATGCCGTCGTGGCGGTGACCGGCAGGCAGCTGGCTTCCATAAGCGATGAAGAGCTGCCCGCGGTCGTCGACCGTACCGATGTCTTTGCCCGCACGACGCCCGAGCAGAAACTGAAGCTGGTGAAGGCCCTGCAGTCGCTGGGCCATATCGTCGCAATGACGGGAGACGGCGTCAACGACGCTCCAGCCCTGAAGCAGTCCGACATCGGCGTGGCCATGGGCCGGAACGGGACCGAGGTGGCCAAGGAATCGGCCGACATGGTGCTCACCGACGATAATTTCGCGTCCATCGAAGCGGCCGTAGAAGAAGGCCGCGGCGTGTACGATAACCTTCGCAAATTCATTATATGGACCCTGCCCACGAACCTTGGCGAGGGGCTGGCCGTCATGATAGCCATATTCGGCGGGCTTGTGCTTCCCGTCCTTCCCGTGCAGATACTCTGGATCAACATGACTACCGCCGTTTTTCTGGGCATGATGCTGGCTTTCGAAGCCAAAGAGCCGGGCATTATGACCCGCCCGCCTTACGATCCGCGTATGCCGATCATGACGCGCGGCCTGACCATACGCACTTTATATTTCGGGATCCTGCTGGTGCTGGCCATTTACGGGTTGTTCGGTTACGAGCAGGCGTCCGGCTCTTCGCTGGCCGAAGCGCGTACCGTGGCGGTAACGATGCTGGTTTTCGGGGAACTGTTCTACCTCTTCAACTGCCGCTCGCTGACTAAATCCCTGATGAGCATAGGCCTGTTTTCTAATCCCTGGGCGATCGCTGGTTCAGTTTCGATGGCCGCGCTGCAGGCGCTGTTCATATACGCCGGCCCGATGAATACGTTCTTTCACAGCGCCCCGATCTCCGCCGGCGCATGGTTCAGGATCATCGCTTCGGGGCTGGCCATCTCCATGATCGTCGCCGCGGAAAAATCCTTCAGCCGCGCTCTCGCGGCCTCAAAGAAAGTCCGGGTTCACTGAATCATCCCGCGAGCAGTTCCCGTTTATCCTGATGACAAGGCGCGTGTTTTCCTTTCAGGGTGATAGGCATCCCTGTCGCGTGGATGTGGTTGCGCATCTCTTTCGTCGATCCTTCCCACTATCTGCAGTTTAACGGACGAAGCGGTCATCTCGATAATACCGGAGTACAAACGGTAAAGAAACAGGAGCGGCAGACTTCAAGCCCTTGACAAAAGTGAAGATGTGTTGTATTATGTTAGTGAGCATTAACTAACATGCAGGCCGGGGGCGAAATGGGGCAGATCATGAGCGGACATCAGCAGCTTTCGGAAAGGCAGAAACAGATCATCGAGTCGGCGATCAAACTTATTGCCGAAGAAGGGATCGGCAATTTCACTATCAGGAGACTGGCTCAGGCCGTCAATGTTTCGGAGCCCGCGATATACCGGCATTTTGAGAACAAAGACGCGATCATCCTGGGGCTTTTCAGATACATAAACGAGGGAATGCTGGAGATATTCAATTCTTTCGATAATGTTGCGGGCAAGTCATCCATCGAGATCCTGGAAATTAAAAACATGTTGTTAATGCAGTTCTTTTATAAGAATATATGCTGGGCGAAAACATCGGCCAGTTCAGGTATGTTCTTTCCCAATAAGAATATTCTGAACGAAAGCAGAAAGCTCAGCAGGGATGCCTTCGACAATGTGAAGGCGCTGGTGGAAAAGGGGCAGAAGGAAGGGGATATCAAGGCCGGCCTGGACAGCGAACACCTGACAAAGATTATTTTAGGCGTTCAGGCCCATACCATCCATTCATGGGTGATGTCAGAAAAGAAATATGATCTGGTAGCGGAATGGATGCGCAGCTGGGAAGTCATAAAACAGCTGATCGCGGTAGAATAATAGAGCTTTTTCTGTTTTTGCCTGTTAGTTTTTACTAACATATTGAGGTGATATGATGAAAACAATCTGGTCCTTCCCCGGTCTCCTTGCGATCTCCATGCTGACAGGTCTCGCCACAACCCCTGCTTTTTGCCAGGAAGCAGGGACTCCGGACGCCGCGCCGGCAGTGAAAACCTGGACCGTTGATGAATGCCTGTCGCGTGCGATGGACAACAATCCCGCCATACGTTCCGCCCGCGAAGGGCTGAAGGTGGCTTCCGGCGCCAACCTGATGACACTGTCGGAATTCGTGCCGCGGCTTTCATGGAGCACCGTATATATGAAAAACAACCAGGCGGCGCTGGGCAGCCTTGGCTCTTCGATCGCGAACCTCAGCCCGTCGATGTACTCGGACGAATACTATGTATCCACCCTTTCAGCGGACCTGACGCTTTTTTCCTGGAGATTGAAACCGCTGCGCGGCACCATGCGCTCCAACTCGCGCCTTGCCCGGCTGCAGCTGGCGCAGGCGCAGAACGATCTGACGCTGAACGTCAAAAGATCCTTCTATACCACTATATACGCCAAGCAGCTGCTTGTCATCGCGAAAGCGGCGGAAGATGTGGCAGTCGATAACCTGACGACGACGGAAAATCTCTACAAGGTGGGGCGCGCCTCGTCTTTCGACGTCACGCGCGCCAGGGTCCGCCGGGTCAACGCCAAGACCGCGGTGATATCCGCCAGGAATTACGAGACGGTTTCTTTTGAAGGGCTCCGTCAGGTTCTCAGTCTTCCGGCGGAAGAGTTGCTGGATGTGAAAGGCGAATTCCCTCAGGCACCGCAGGACGCGTCGCTGGAAGACGAGATCAAGGCGGCTTTGCAGCGCCGCCCGGAACTGAACGGCGCGAAGGAGAGCGAGAATCTTGCGGCCTCGGCGCGGGAATCGGCTCGGGCCGGTTTTCTCCCGACCGTGTTTTTGGGATACTCACGCTCATGGACGGGGCTGAACCTTTCTACCGAGGGAAACTATAATGCCTGGACCGCCAGGGCTGGCATCTCCATCCCGCTTTTCGACGGCCTCAACTCGATCGGCAACCTGAAGGCCCGCAAAGCGAACCTTCAGCAGGCCAGAGAACGGGTACAGCAGACGTCGGACGGAGTGGTGATGGAAGTCCGCCAGTCGTACTATTCACTGGCCAACGCGAAGGAAAGCCTCCTGGCGCAGAAAGAAAACGTGGAGACCGCGGCCGAGAACCTGCGTATCGCCCAGGAACGCTACAAGATGGGCCTCCTGTCCCAGCTGGAACTGAAGGACGCGGAACTTTCTTTGACGGATGCCCGCACTCAGGAGACGAAAGCGCTGTATGACTTGACGATATCACGGGCGAACCTTGACCGCGCCGCCGGCCGCCCCTCTGACAATTATTGAAAAGCACTTTCCCGCGTCTCCTTCTCCCTCAGGGAGAAGGCCGGGATGAGGATTCATTTAAAACGAAATCCCGCGACAGCTAAACCACGGAGGAAAAAAAGATGAGCTTAAAGAAAAAGGTATTCACAGGAGTTTTGCTGCTGATGGGCGGCATACTGCTGACGAAAATAGCGCCCCGTTTTTTCTCCCGCGGGAAAGAAGCCGTTAAAACCGTCGAGGCGGTGCCTGTTTCAGCGGCTTCCGTGACAAAGGCGGTTATCGATGAAGAATTGCAGGCCACCGGCGATGTTCGCGGAATGAACGAAGCGAAACTCTATCCGCGCGTTCCCGGAAGGCTCCTGCGCAAGGTCAAAGACGCCGGCGACATCGTATCCAAAGGTGAAGTGGTGGCTCTCATCGACCGCGACGAACCGGTACTGAAGTTCGAAGCGGCCGAAGTGACCTCTCCGCTCGACGGCGTGCTGACCCGGTATTTCCTGGACATCGGACAGAATGTTTCTCAAGCGACCCCCGTATGCGAGGTGGCGGTCGTTTCTCCCGTCAAGATCCTCGTGCGGATAACGGAACGGGATTTCCCTAAAGTCAGGATCGGGATGACGGCCCGCTTTACCTGCGATCCGTATCCCGGTGAAGTTTTTGAGGGGCGCGTTAAGAAGATGTCGAACGCCATGGACGAAGCGACCCGGTCCGCCGACGTGGAGATAGAGGCGGCAAACCCCGGCCGAAAACTGAAACCCGGCATGTTCGCCAACGTCGGCATCATAGTCCGTTCCAGACCCGGAGCGCTTGTCATTCCCCGGGCCGCCCTTTCCGCCACCGGCGAAACCAGCCATGTATTCGTCGTGGACGATCAGGGCAAGGCGGTACAGAAGAATGTTTCCATCGGCATCATCAGGGAAAATGACGCGGAGGTGGTGAACGGCCTTTCACTTGGTGAAAGGGTCGTGACCCTCGGCTGGCAGAACCTGGCCGACGGAACCCCGGTAAGCGTGGTGGAACAATGAATACAAATACAAAGAATAAAAGAACGATCAGCGTAATGGCGTTGCCGAAGTTCGCGGTGAACCATCCGGTCGCCATAGCCATGATCTATATCGGGCTGCTCGTACTGTCCGTTTCCGCTTTCTTCAGGATCGGCCTCGACATGTTCCCGGACGTGAGCTTCCCGACGATGAGTATCATCACCTCCTACACGGGCGCGGGCACCGAAGAGGTGGAAGCCAAGATAACCAAGCTGATAGAATCGCAGACCGCCATTACCCGCAAACTCAAGGAGATCAATTCGATCTCCAAGGAAGGCCTCTCGATCGTCAGCCTTCAGTTCGAATGGGGCACCAACCTCGACGACGCGGCCAACGACGTGCGCGACCGGCTGGGCATGATACGCAAACTCCTTCCTTCGGCGGCGGACGACCCGGTCATCATGCGTATCGACATGAAGGACATCCCGATACTCGTCATGGGCGTCACTTCAAAAGAATCGTATCCCCGTATTTACAACATACTGGACACGGACGTTTCCAACATGCTCAAACGCGTTCCCGGCGTCGGCAACGTAATGGTCATGGGCGGGCAGGAACGGCAGATCAACATCGATGTCGACCGGCGGCGCCTTGAGGCGTACGGGCTCACCCTTGCCGACGTAAGAGGCGCGGTCTCGGCCAACAACATCATGCAGGCGGCCGGCAATATGCAGATCGGCCTTACGGACTATATGCTGCGCGTTCCGGGCGAGTTCGGCTCTCCGCGGGAGATCGCGGACGCCACGGTGGGCGTTTCGAAGGGCAGGCCCGTGAAGATACGGGATGTCGCGGAGGTGCGCGACGGCCATCCCCAGGAAACATCGCGGGTGATGTACAACGGTGTCCCGGGCGCCATGATCATGGTGCAGAAACGGAGCGAAGCCAACAGTATCGACGTGGCCGACGGCGTAAAGAAAGCTCTGCCGGAGATTATGAAGCGCATCCCCGGAGACATCAAAATATCGCCGATCATGGATACGTCGGAAGAGATCAAACGGACACTGGGCAGCCTTTCGGAAACGCTGTACATGGCCGCGATCCTTATTCTCGGCGTGATACTTTTCTTCCTGAGAAGGATACGGCCGGCAGCCATCGTGTTCACTTCGATCCCTGTCTCTCTGCTGGACTCTTTCCTTGTGCAGTACCTGTCGGGATACACCATCAACATCATCTCCCTGCTGGCGCTGACCATCGCTATCGGCCTTGTCGTCGACGATGCGCTGGTAGTCATGGAAAACCAGATACGCCACCAGGAAGAACTGGGTGAAGACCCCAAGACCGCGGCAATCAACGCCACGTCCGAAGTTGGACGGGCGGTCACCATGGCCACCCTTACTTCCTGCGTCGTCTTTTTCCCGATGCTGTTTGCCACCGGTATCGCGGGGGTGTTTTTCAAACCGCTGTCCGTGGTCCTCATCGTGACCCTGATCCTTTCTCTTTTCGATTCGCTTACCCTCAATCCAATGTTGTCGTCGCTGTACCTGAAGGCGGGGGTGCAGAAACGGGAAGGGAAACTGGGCCGCCTTTTCCAGCGGTTCGACAAGATCCTGGCCTCTCTCGAGAACGGTTACAGGGACCTTATAACATGGGTGCTGGACAACCCTAAAAAGCTCATCGTTTCCGTGATCGTGGTCTTCGTGGTAAGCCTTATGATCGTTCCCCTGGTCAACACCGAGTTCATGTCCAACGAGGACAACGGCCAGCTGGAGTTGACGCTGGAACTTCCGGTAGGCACACGCGTCGAAGCGACGCACATGGTAATGGAGAAGGCGGAAGCGGCGTTACGGGACATTGTGCCGGCTTCTTGGATAAAAGGCGTTTACTGGCGTGACGGCAGCAATTCTCAAAGCAGCATGGGCGCCGCGATGGGCCAGAAACAGGCTTCCAACATCGGCTCTCTCGGCGTGATGATGATAAGCAAGGATCAGCGTTCGCTCAGCATGACGCGGATCAGCGATAAACTCCGCGAAAAGGTCTCCAGGATCCCCGGCATTACGCGGATCAATTTCTCAGGCGGCGGAATGAGCAACATGATGGGTTCTTCCAAGCCCATGGTGCTGAACATCTACGGTTACGAGCTTAAGGACACCACGGCGCTCGCTGAAAAAATAAAGCGGATGATGGAAAAGGACATTAAAGGCTTTAAGGACGTCACCATCTCGCTGGACATGACGAGGCCGGAATACCATGTCGTCATCGACCGCGTCAAGGCCGGAGCGCTCGGGGTGCCGGTACAGACGATAGCCGATACCGTTAACCTGGCGTTCAGCCAGCAGACCAGCGGGGTGTACCGCGAACTTGGCGGCGAGTACGATATCGTCATCCGGCTGCGGGACGAGAACCGGCGGTCGGAACCCGACCTGGAAAATCTGTACGTGCGCTCGAACAACGGCAGCACGGTGCGGCTTTCCAACCTGGCGCGGTTCGAGAAAAAGCCGGGCCCGCTGCAGATCGACCGCGAGGCGCAACAGCGTATCGTCAAGGTGGAGGCCAACATCGAAGGCAACGATCTCGGCGGCATGACCAGTAAACTGGAAGAAAAGCTCTCGAAGATCCCGCTTCCCGCCGGCGTTTCTCTCAGCATGGGCGGTTCGGTCAAGGATCAGCGGGAATCCTTCCAGTCCCTGTTCTTCGCGCTGCTGCTCGGCATCATGCTTGTGTACATGATCATGGCGGCCCAGTTTGAATCATTGACGATACCGCTTATCATCATGTTCTCGCTGCCGTTCGGTTTCGTGGGCGCCATATGGATATTCGTCCTGACGGGATACAGCCTCAGCCTGACCACGTTCATCGGCCTCATCATGATGGTAGGCCTCGTCGTGAAACAGGCGATCGTGTACCTGGATTACGCGCTGCAGCTGGTTGATGACGAATGGGACGTCAAGGAAGCGCTTAAAGAGGCGGGCCGCGTGCGTCTGCGCCCCATATTGATGACCGTGAGCGCCATGGTCTTCGGCTTCGTTCCCATGGCGCTTTCCACCAAGCAGGGCTCAGAATTCTGGCAGCCCCTGTCCCTCACGATCATCGGAGGCCTGCTTGTTTCGACGCTGGTGACCCTGGTGCTCATCCCCGCTGCCTACTATCTCATTTTCCGCAACCGGCAGACCGTGCGCAGCGGAGCGGCTGCTCCCTCGGTAAAACCGGAAAGAGGCGTCGTGTAGATTTGTATGATAAATGTTGAGCTCCAGAGCATGCAAGAACCTTTGTAGGTA
>CAZNYG010000071.1:0-1775 GCA_964577205.1 uncultured Elusimicrobiales bacterium
TGTTCACTCCTTTCAGTTTCAACAGAAGTCTGGCCATGACAGACGTCATGATCAGGAAAAAACATGATGAAATAGGAAATCCAAAGGTCAGGCAGGCCGCCCGTATAGCGGTAGCGCTGGCGTCCATGAACGAAGGCAGGTTGGAGGTTCTCCGTATTCTCGGCTATATAACCGAAAAGGAGAAATCAGCGCTGCTGTTAAGGGACAACCGTGCTTTCAGCCCGGAAACATTCACGGAGGCGGAAAGGGAAGATTTTGTCAGTCGGATGAAAGCAATAGAAGAAAACCACAGCCGCTTAAAAGGTAAATCGCAAAAGCAAATAGCCGCGATAAGGCGGTTCTTCATTCCATGGCCGGTGTTCCTCGAAATGGTTGACGCTTACGGGATGACAACTGCCTTGAAAATATTTTCCGCTTCAGAAAACCCCAAGCACAATGTTTTCGGGCCTATCATAAAGAACGAGGCCGTCGTTGCGCTTGGTTTTAACGCCGCCGGTCTCGCGGACGCGGCGTGTGCTATAGGCCAAGCGCTCATAGAACTGTTCCAGTCGCAAATTCTGGAAGGAGAAGGACTGGAGCCTTACAGCGGATCACTCCAAATCCTTGAGGATGAAGCGGCCAACGCTCTTGAAAGAGACGCTTCCCTTGTGGATATCATCGTCAGCAATAACCCGGGCCTGATCCGGGACGACGCCTGGGCTCTGGCGACCATTGAATACAGGGACGGGCGGTTCATCATTTACGTGCATGAGGAGTTCCTTAAGGGGCTTGAAAGAATGCCGGCGGATGAAAGAGAAGTAATGCTCAGGCTCCTGGCGTTCCATGAGGTGTGCGAATACCTGGCGCTGAACCACCCTGAAAGCCTGATCGGGCGGGCATTTCGGGATTATCTCGCTTCGCCGGGCGATCCCGGGGCCGCGGGGATGGAAGCTTTCCACGCGTTCCTCGAACATGTCTCCGGCCCCGAATATCCGGCGGGGGAAATCAAAAAACTTTTTGAAGGCCAGGACAGGCTTATGCTCTACGCGAAAAGCGTGGTCGTGGGGATCCGGATGGACGCGTTCTTCCGGAAATATCCGGGTGAGATCAAAGAAAACCCGGGCGGGGCCAGGGTGGAAGTTTTGAATGAGCCGCTTCACGAGAAGCTGCTGTTGATATTCGCCGACACCAGTGTCAATATCAGCAGGCCATTCGCGGAGCATTGCGCCAAAAAGCTCGCGCGCATGAACACGGCAGAGATAGAACAACTCTACGCGGCCGGCACGCTGAATGAACGGCAGAGAGATGTTTTCATGGCGATCAAACAAAAAGTTGCCGCCATGGAGGAAGAGATATCAATAAAATTCCCCGGAATGCCAAGCGGCAACAGAAAAGTAAATGAAGAAAAAACGAAGCTCAAACCGGTCATTCAAAAATTCGTTGATTCAAAAATGGAAGACCTTGTATCCTGCGGCATCGCGGCACGTTTGAAGGAGCTGGAAGAGTATTACGATCCCCGTAACGGGCATTTTTCCGAAGCTCAGCAAAAGGACATGCAGGGCAGGCTTTTCGGGCCGGAATTCGTCGAATATGCAAGGAATGCCTACGGCCTGGAAGGAGCTCACCTGACCAAAGCATTTGGCAGAAAGAATATTTCCGCTTATCTTAAAAGAGTGTTCCCCGTGGTACGCAGGATATGGGAGAAGAACGGGAATAAATACGGCGGGGCGTGGAAATACGTCCTGTACAACGACATGAGCGAACACGCGGTTGTCAGCTTTTTGGCCGGTTTGGCT
>CAZNYG010000071.1:1785-9396 GCA_964577205.1 uncultured Elusimicrobiales bacterium
AGGCCGACACGGAGGCGGGGGCCCGTTAAGTCAGACTCCAAAACAGGGCCCGTTCGAACGAATGAAGATGCTGGCAAACGGGATGTGATTTCGCCGGACAACTGGGAAAAAAAGGTGATATTAGAAAAGTTCAGATCAGGGGCCATAAAAGATCCTTCACGATACGGCGAAGAGACGGGGATCATTTTGGAGGAAGCCAGCGCCGCCCTGAAAGGTGATCAAAAAATAGTTAAAGTCTGCGTCAGCAATGACCGGGACCTTATCCGGGAAGATGCCTGGGAGATGGGGGCTGCCGGGAAAAAAGACGGGCGCTACACGATCTATGTGAACGAAGAGTTCCTTAAAGGCCTGTCATTTGCCGCTGAAGAGGACCGCGAGGGCCTGCTCAGGCTTCTCGTCCGCCGGATCGTTCATGAATATTCCGCTTCAAGAGGCCTCGGGCTTCCGTTCGGGTATCCAGGTCAAGACGATGGCGGCTGGGAAAAACTCCGGCAGTATTCGCGGGACTGCGCGATGATAGCGCTGTTATCCCGCTTGAGCGGGGAAGGCAACGGCATGCTTATGCGGGGGGGAAGTATTTCTACAGGCGATTCCCCGCTATATAATGCCCTCGGCAGGGTTTTGAAGGAGAATAATTCCGTGGATCCTGAAACCGCGGTTATCATGGCGGCTTCGATCGCGCGCATGGGGCAAGAGCATATCAGGATGATGCGTATATCAGGAACGATAGACGAGCGGCAGGAAGTCATACTGCTATCCATCAAGCGCTTTGCTGAAGAAGAGTATGCTAACGTGCCCAAAACACGGAAGAAGAACGGGCAGATATTTATCAAAAAGCTTGATAAAGAAAAGTATGAAGCTGCGGTGGATACCTTTATCGAGGAAAGCGGATTTTACGGCTGCGCTCTGCCGGAAAGCCTGCGGAAGACGGCTGACTATTACGGCACGCTCGGGTTGGAAGAAAAGGACCGGCGGAAGCTGCTGTCGAAGCTTATCGGGCCCGACCTGATCCAGCTTCTGATGAGGCGTTACCGTCTTACCGATGAATTGCTGTTCTGGATCCTTAATTCGTATGGAGATCATTTCGGATTCATAAGCAATTCCTGGCCCTCGGTCCGGGATGCGGTGATGGCGAGGGGGATCACCTTCCGGGAAGCCTGGTGGAAGGTGTGCCACGGAAAAACGTTGATCGAAAGCGGTACGCCGGCGCGGCCGGCCAGAAGAGTGCCGTTTATCATGATGCTTGAAGAGAGTATCCCTTTCGTGAAGCTTCCGAAGGATTTTGAGCGCTCCCTCGATCCCGCTGCCAGGAAAGAACTGTTCGGGAAGCTCCTGCTGATGATGGAGCAGGACCTGCGTGATGCCTGCCGTTCCAAAGATACCGAGATATACGCGCTTTTCGGGAATTTCCTCGCTTCCCGTTATCCGGAAATGGACGCCGATACGCTCAACTTTCAAAGGAACGGCTTTACGTTCAACGCGTGGATAAAGGAATGCGCCGGCAGGCAGCGGGAGAAAAAGGCTCCGCTCGGCAGCGTTGAAAAAAGGCTGCTTCTATACCGCCACGTGCCGGATTTCACGGAAGAAGCGGGTTACGCGAGAACAAGGGAATTTCTGACCAGGAATCCCGAAGAACGGCGCCAATGGAAGCATGAAAGGAGTAATTCGAATTTGAAACACACTCTGGACAGTTTATTCACTAACAAGCGGCCATTGGAACTGTCCAGGAAATTGTATTACAGCACTATTGAACAATTATGGCGGCTGTATCTGACCGGCGTGATCACGAATTCCGAATACGAACTGATGAAAAGGAATATAGAAGGCAGCAAATACAGAGAGGTTGTGGTCAATGGCATACCCTTTGAATTTGGCATTTTGTTCAGCGGTTTAACTTCCGAGGACAGGGTGGCCTTGAAGGGAAGCGGCCTCAAAGAAAGGATCATATATGCCGACAGATCCACAGAAAGGCAGGATACGCGTTATACGTTTATATCCAAAGAAGCTGAAGCATTTCTCGATCGTGCCGAGAACAGGTGCCGGAGAACGCTGCGGATGGAAGCTGTTATAAACGATCCCGGGCTTTCATTCTCCGTGGTCAGAGCGAGATTGAATTATGCAGATGAGATGGCAAGGAACGTGCTGGCCGAGGCGCTCTCGCGGGACGGGATGCCGGAAGCCGGCGCGAAGGAGATCGCGAGCTCGATCATGCATACCGGCATGGGCAACCTCGCGCTTTTGCGCGCGGAAGGCCGGTTGACTTCGCAGCATTATGAAGCTATCGTCGCCGTCAGAAACGAGGCGCGGCGCATAACAGCTGAAAATAGCAGAGGCGGCCGTCCCCAGCGCTTGAAAGGCTCCGAAGCTGAAGAGGAAACCACTGACAGGCTGCGCGGTATCGGCCGTGATAAAGGATTGTTCGCGCCGGGCCTTAAAGAAGCATTTGAAGATCTGGCTGAACCTGATACGGACACCGGCGGCGCGTTGCCAACACCTTCAGACAAGGACGTTGCCGGAAAGTCGAGGGTGGACGAGCGTAAGCGTCTGGTCAGGCTTCATCGCCTTATAACCCCCGGGGTGTTATCATTCCTGCTCAGCCATTACGGCATCAATTCGGACGAGTTTCATCAGGCGCTCTATTCCTACCCGGAATATCCCCGCGTACTCAACGGGGCCCTGCCGGCGGTAAACGATCTGGAGCAAAAAACAGGCGCGCGTTACAACGCCTGGACATTGTTAAGCAGGCACAAGATGGATCCGGAAGCCGCGAACCGCTTTTATGAACTGAACAAAGAAGCGGAAGGACAGAAAGGAGCCAAGTGGTGGCACGACCTTATATACAATGCCGCGCCCTCCGCGCTGCCAGCCGGTTGCGCCGCCGCCGCCGGCAGAATGATGCGTCAGCCGGGGAAAAGCACGCTGGACGGATCCTTTGCCCCTGAAGATATTCCCGAAGGATGCCTGGCCGGCATGAAAGTAACGCGCGGAGACAGGAGCGCCGTTCTCGGTTTGAAGATCGGCGGCCGGCCTCAAGACATGAGGGGAAAAAGTATCTGCGGCATCCCGGTGAATATCGCCGATATGGGCTTCGATAACAACGGGAATGATCATATCGTTGTCAATATGTATGTGGAATCAAATGACGGGTACAATGTGACCTGCGTCCTGCATAACGATACCTGGCTGGCTCCCGGTTCAAGTGTTGACAAAAACATTGAGTATGACATTTTCCGCGCGGCCGTCAAACAACTGGAAGCGCGCCTGAACAGCGCCCTGGAAGGGGATGACGCGCCCTTTGCCGATAAGATCCGCAAAGCTCTTCCACCCCCATTCAGGCATGTAAAAACGTGGCTTTTCGTTTTCACGGAACCGGCCCGGGACGGGGCCGATGTCCTGAATGATATCACTCTGCCGTCTGAAATATCGGAAAAACACGGCGGCATGGTCCGTCCCGTGACGGCCTGTATCCGGCGCGTCAGCGTGAACAGGATGGGTCCGGACGCCGCCGTTTCGGACCTGGCAGGCTATTTCGTGGAAATGAAAAAGGATACCGGCAATGACGGTGTCGCGGGCCATGTGTTGATCGAGGATCTCTTCAGGCCCGGCGTCAAAGCTGTGCCGGATGAGGAACTTGCCCGGGCGTTGGCGAGGGCCCGCGAGGAGTATCCGGAAGGCATGATCTCTTTCGCGCTGAAACCGGACGTTTCCCTCGCTTTCGATCGGATGGCGGATTCCGCGCTTCAATGGATCGGCCCTTCATCGCCCAAGGCAGGCAAGGCGGGATTCGACGGCGTCAGCCTCGACCTTTCCGAATGGAAAGGCCTCGCGCCCGAACAGATCGCCGCCTTCGCGCGCAGGGTCCGCGCGGCGCGGCCCGACGCCTTCATCGCGGTAGCTTTCCCGTCGGAATTCACCGAAAACGGCATACGGCTTTGTACCTCCGCGGGTGTTCTTGTTACCCGGCCCGTGGCATACAAAGCGGATGTGATCGCCGGAGACAGCACAATCCTACTTGATTGCCGCCTGCCTGAAACCACAAGTATCGGCGCGGGCGATGAAGAAAGCCTGCGCGACTGGCTCGAGCGCGTTTCCCGTTCGGGAGTGAATGCGATCGCCGTCCCGGACGAACTCCGTTGGGGGACCGGCAAGGATGGCGTCCGGCGGTTCTTAAGCCGGGGCGAACGCTCGATAGATATATGGATAGGGGACATTATTTCCAGAAGTATAGGCGGCGCGACCGTGCGGTCCGCGGGAGGGTTCCGGTACCGTTCGATCCGCGAACAGGGCGCCTCGCTGAACATTGACGCCGGGAAGGAATGGCTGCCGTCGGAATGCGAAGTGCCGGGAATGCCCGAAAAGTCGTTCAGGGCGCCGGGATTGTATTCTCTGATGCAGGTGTACCGGCATATCCTTGCCGGCGGTCAGGATGCCGGGCTGATCCTTAAAGCCCACGCGTCCACCGGCAGCCTGTTCGACGTTTTTGAAAAAGCAGCCGCGGAAAACGGCGGCATCCCGGCGGAGGCGCTGCAATACGTCGGCGTGTTGAAAAAGAAATTCCAGGGGTCCGGATCAGTTGAAGTCAGGGCGGCCTGCTCTTTGATGCTGCTCGATTATGTGGAAGGGCTGTGCGCCGCCCGCGCGTCGGCGCGATACAAGTCACTCCCCGGTAACGAATGGAAAACCCTGCCGGAAGACACCTCCCGCAGGAAGGCCGTCGAGGACATGCTCTGTGCCGCGGATATGAACGGCGGCCTTGCTGCTTCCGCGCCGGTTGATGGCGGCGCGTTCGCCGCTGCCGAAGCCTGCGCTAACGATACTTCTTCTTCCTGCCGCGGTTTTGTCAGCCGGGTTCTGGAGCTGTATCATGCCCGGCAGAGCGGCAGCGTCTCTGTAGAAGATATTGGCATCCGGGCAGAGATCCTTTACTCTGAATATTTCAATGACAACGGCCTGTCGATCCCCGTCAGCGGAAGTTCCTCCGCGAATGACAGAGACGCTCAGGCGATCCGGTGGGCGATAGGGGAAATGCTTCTGGCGGCGGACGTTCTTATCGGCGAGCCCGACGCCGGGCAGTATCTGGAAAAAGCCGCGGGCAAGGCCCTTAAAGCCCTTGGCGTGGAAGAGATACTGAAAGCCGCCTGATCCTCCTGTCGGAGGCCGCGATGCGGTTACTCGATTAAAAGAAACACATCGCGCCGGCTAAAGCCGTCGCCTACCACTGCCGGCAAGTTCATGGGAAATCGACGGCAAATAGCCGCCGTTTCTGTTATCCCTCTCCCTGCGGGGAGAGGGTAGGGTGAGGGTTCGTCCCGTCGATAATGAGACCCTAATCCTCTCCTTCTCCCAAGAGTAAGGGACTTGTCGGTAAGGAAAGATAGAGGGTTCCGGGCATGGCAGGCGCGTGAGCAAATACAGACGGTGCGTACTTCTGTTCATTACGATATGAAACGAACTATCAGTATTCTAACGGCGGTGTCTTTTTTATTCTCCAATGTCCCGGCATTCCCTTCGTCAGGGGGGGCGGAACGGTGTGCCGTGCCGTCCGCGGCATGGAACCTGGCGAAAAGCCTCGGTTCTGTTTCCGCTGCCTGTGACACCGGCAGCCCGGACGCGGTCGCCGTCATCCTCGACCTTCACTGCGATCCAGGTACCCAGAAGAAGATCCGCGATATCCTCGAGAACATATCCCGCGGGAGCGCGGCCCCGGCAGTTTACGCGGAAGGCGGGTCCGGACGAATGGATACCCGCTGGGTGGAATGCGTTGGCCCGGATATGAAAGAAGAGTTCGTCGGGTCCCTTCTGCGGGAAGGCCGTCTTTCCGGCGCCGAGTATTTCAGCATAACGCGCGGGCATGGCGTCGGCCTTGAAGGACTGGAAGGACGCGATATGCACCGGCAGAACCTCGCGCGCCTCCGGGCCATACGTGACAACAGCGGGATCGCCGCGACGCTGGACAGGATGGAAAAAGGCCTGCGTGCCGCTGAACGGCGGGTTTCGGGGATCTTCGGGTCCCTGTCTTCGAATAAACGCGCGACCGGCAGAGCGTATTACCGGCATCTCGCAAAGGGATCGAGATCACCGGGCATAGACCTCTCGTATTATCCCGACCTTGCCGCTTACACCGGGCTGGCAGCGGCGGCGGGCAGCCGCGGTTACCGCCGGGCATCAGCCGAATTGCAAGCGGAGGTTCAGGAGCTTCGCCGGAAAATGCCTTACGGAGAGTTCAGCGAGCTGAGCCGCCGGACATCGTCTTTCAGCGATATGAGAGCTCTGGCCGGCGAACGCCGCTTCATCGAACGGTACTGTGATATGTCCGGTGCGCGGGCTCTTTGCAGGATACTGGAGGCTGAGCAAAACGCGCGGGAAATGGATCCCGCCGGCGCGGTTATCGAAAGCCGTCTGTGGTCCCGGGAAGAGGCATGGCGCGCAAGCCGGAACCGGCAGGGCCGGGAAATGGCTTTCCTCCGGGACTACTTCGACAGCTACAGGGATTACTGGACGGGAAAAATATCCTCCGCTGAATACCGGTATGTCACCGGCAACGAGTTCCTTTTTGAAGAAGCATGGATAAGGAATATTGGCAACGACGCGTACCGTGAACTGGACCGGCATCGTCCTCTGGTAGGAGATTACTACCGCGTCAACGAGGAACGCTCACGGCTGTTTTTCAGCAAGATCAGCGGGGGAATGAAGAGCGGCTCCTCCGTCGCGCCGCGGCAGGGATCGGCGGCGGCAGCCAGCATCCTGGACGGAAGCCGCAGTCTCCGGGCCGCGGTGATCGGCGGATTTCACGCGGAGGAGCTCGCCGGGCGGCTCCGTTCGGCGGGCATCTCTTATGTCGTTATCGTACCGGCTCTCGGGAACGAAACGGCACAGGCGGAGCGCAGCTACGAAAAACTGCTCCACGAACAGGGAATAAACATAGCGCTTGCCAGCGGCGGCGACCCGGTGACACAGGCGCGCGTCGCCGGTTGTTTCCTTGCCGACAGGCTGCTTGCCATGGGGGAAGGCCCGGACGATATCGCCGACATAATGGAGCGGGCGGTGTCCCGGCTGGGGAGTATCCATGGGAGATCCGTCGCGGGGATCGCTGTCCGCGCGGAAAGGCGTACGAAAAACAGCATTGTTTTTAACATAAGGCTGCCGGACAGAGAGGGCCCTTTGCCGGTAGTGTGCGAAAACAGAGAAGGCGAGTGGCGGGCCGTCTCGGGGAGTATTGTGTTTTCAGGCGGAACACGGCGAGAAGATGAGCCGGCCCGCGCTACGGCGCCGGGGGATATCACTTCCCTTTCCCTCAATCTGATCGGCCTGTTGCGCGATGTGACCGGTTTTACGCGCGCGCGGGTACTGGCCGACTGGGCGGTTTTGCTGGCGGATATTTACAAAGACGAAAACAACCTTCTCGGAGCGCAGGATGCGGAAACCCTTTACGGAGGCGTGTTGAGAGAAGTGATGAAAGAGGCCGATGAATACGCCGCTCAGCCTGCCCGGGATCATTCCGGGGAAAGCGGGACACGGCAGGCAGCGCCAGGTGTCAATTCCATCAGGATCATAACGGACGGGCGTTTGGTCCGCGGCAGGGGTAAAGGGGCACTGACAGCCATGGAAACG
>CAZNYG010000072.1:0-306 GCA_964577205.1 uncultured Elusimicrobiales bacterium
CAAGTCTGCTGGGCTTGATGTATTCGGCCATCATGCTGGAAGATACGTCGACAGCGATAACGATATCGGCGCCCCGTTGTTTGACCTCGACCAGTTTGGTGCCGAACTGAGGCCGTGCCAGAGCCAGAATGCCGAAACCCAACGCGGAAAGCAGCAGGATTCCTTTCGCCGGCCGGACATACCTGCGTATATTCGATAACGAAGCTACCAGCCCGTACTCGCCAAACTGTTCCAGGGCTTTCTTCCTGCGCGCCAGGGCGTACCACAGCAACCCCGCAAGGACGGGCAGAATAAGCAACAGGAAAA